>NZ_FYEK01000027.1:87629-382009 GCF_900187885.1 Thermoflexus hugenholtzii JAD2
CGGGATGGGCGGCTCGGCCATCGGGGCGTCCCTGGTTGCCGCCCTGACAGCCGGGGAATGCCCGATCCCTGTCACCGTGGTGCGGGATTACGCCCTGCCGGCCTTCGCCCGCGGCCCGCGGGTTCTGGTGATCGCCTCCAGCTATTCCGGGGAGACCGAGGAGACCCTGGAGGCCTTCGAGACCGCCCGGCGGCGAGGATGCGCCCTGGCGGCGGTGGCGACGGGAGGCCGGCTGGCAGAATGGGCCCGGGCGTGGGAGGTCCCGCTCTTCCGGTTCGAGCCGGTCGGGCAGCCTCGGGCGGCCTTAGGCTATTCTTTTTCCATCCTCCTCGGCCTGTTCCACCGGCTGGGCCTGATCCCGGATCAACAACCCGCCATCGATGAGGCAGTTGCCCTGATGCAGGAGGATGTCCAGAGGATGGCTCCCGAGGTCCCGGTCGTCCAGAACCCGGCCAAGCGGATGGCCGGGCAGCTGATCGGCCGCCTCCCTGTGATCTTCGGGGCCGGGCCCCTGGCGGAGGTCGCCCGCCGCTGGAAAACCCAGATCAACGAGAACGCGAAGGCGGCGGCGGTCTTTGAGGCTCTGCCGGAGGCGGATCATAACACCATCGTGGGGACTGAGTTCCCCGCCGAGCTGCTATCCCACGTGATGGCCCTGTTCCTGACCGCGCCTGCGGATCACCCGCGCAACGCCCTGCGGGCTCGCATCACCCGGGAGATTTTCATGAAGAAGGGGGTGAACACGGATCTCTTCGTGGGGCGAGGCTCCAGCCTCCTCGCCCAGGCCTTCTCCCTGATCCTGCTGGGGGATTTCATCAGCGTGTATCTGGCCCTGGCCTACGAGATCGATCCATCGCCGGTGCAGGTGATCGCCGAGCTGAAGGCCCGCCTGGCAGGAGGCTGAGCGCATGCCGCAAGGATGGCAGGAGGTTGTCCCCGGCATACGGATCCATATGGGCCGGCTGCGCCGGGCGGCGCGCGCCCTGGGGCTCCAGGTGATCTTCCTGTTCGGCTCCCGGGCCCAAGGCCGGCCTCACAGGGCCAGCGACGTGGATCTGGCGGTGCGCGCAGCTTCCCCGCGCTGGCGGGACTGGCGGTGGCAGCTCCGGTGCATCCGGGAGCTGGCAGAGGCTGTGGAGGGCGCGGAGGTGGACGTCGCCTTCCTGAACCAGGCTTCCCCGGAGCTGCTCTGGGAGGCGTGTCAGGGCATCCTCCTCTATGAGGACCAGCCCCTGCGGGGGGCTTCCCTTCATTCCTATACGTTGCGCCTCTATGAAGACCACGAGAAGCTGCGCCGCGCAGCCCTCCGCGCGCTGAGGCGAAGCCATGGCCGCGCGAAAGCCTCACGGCGTTCTGCTCGCTAAACTTCAGAACCTCGAGGCCTATCTCCAGGAGCTGGAATCCCTGGTGAGGATTCCGCTTGCTGAGTTCATGGAGCGCCCCTACTACCGACGGGCCGCGGAGCGCTTGATCCAGATCACCGTAGAGGACGCCATCGATTGTGGAGCGATCGTGTCGGATCTGCCGGGAAAGCCCATCCCCGTAGCTTCCCGTGAGGTGTTTGTTCGTCTGCATCAGGCCGGCGTTTTGGGGCGCTCGCCGGCCCATCGCTTCCAGGAATATGTGGGATTGCGCCATCGGATCGTCCACGACTATGACCGGATAGAGGCGCGGCTGGCTCATCGGGTCGGGCAGCGATTGGTGCGAGATGGCCGTTCCGATCTGGTGGCCTTATCGCGTTGGGTCCAGGGGCGGATCCGCTAATCCCTGTCATCGGCGTGAGGCCATCCATAGAGTGGATCGCCAAGACGCTTTCTCAGGAGGATCCCATGCCGCAGTATGATGTGGTGATCATCGGAGGCGGGCCGGGGGGGTATGTGGCGGCCATCCGGGCGGCCCAGCTGGGCCTGAAGACGGCCCTGGTCGAGCGGGAGCATCTGGGCGGCATCTGCCTGAACTGGGGCTGCATCCCCACCAAGGCCCTGCTGCGCAACGCCGAGGTCATCGAGCTCCTGCGCCGGGGGGACGAGTTCGGGTTCTCTTTTGAGAACCTGAAGGTCGACTATGAGGCGGCCTACCGCCGCAGCCGTCAGGTGGCGGACCGCCTGGTGCGGGGCGTCCAGTTCCTGATGCGCAAGAACCGCATCGATGTTTACGAAGGGGAGGGCCGTCTGCGCTCCGCCAACCAAGTGGAGGTCCGCCCCACCCAGGGGGCGGCGGTGGGCGGCCAGCGCTTCGAAGGCGTCCTGGAAGCGAAATACATCGTTCTGGCCACCGGGGCGCGGCCGCGGCTGCTGCCCGGCCTCTCCGTGGATCCGCCCCGAGTGATCACCTATCGCCAGGCCCTGGAGTTGAAGCAGGTCCCCCGTTCCATCGTCATCATCGGCGCGGGCCCGATCGGCCTGGAGTTCGCTTATCTCTTCCGGGTCTACGGGGCGGAGGTCACCCTGATCGAGATGCTGCCGCACCTCGCGCCCCTGGAGGACGAGGAGATCAGCGTCGAGCTGGAGAAGCAGTTCACCCGCATGGGGATCCGCTTCATGACGAACACGCGGGTGGAGGCGGTGCGAGCGGCGGGCGAGGGGGTGGCCGTAGAGGCCGGCGGCCAGACCCTCCAGGCGGAGACCGTGCTGGTGGCCATCGGCGTCCAGCCGAACACGGAGGAACTGGGCCTGGAGGCGGTGGGGGTCCAGGTGGAGCGCGGGGCGGTGGTAGTGAACGATTTCCTGCAGACCTCGGTGCCGAACATCTACGCCATCGGTGACCTCACCGGGAAGCTGGCCCTGGCCCATGTGGCCTCGGCCCAGGGGATCGTGGCCGTCGAGCACATCGCCGCCCGGGAGGGGAAGGGGCCCATGCCGCCGGCCCTGGATTACCTGGCCATGCCCCGCTGCACCTACTGCCGCCCACAGATCGCCTCCATGGGGTTGACGGAGAAGCAAGCCAAAGAACAGGGATACACCGTGAAGGTGGGGAAGTTCCCCTTCCAGGCCAACGGCAAGGCCCTGGCCTTCGGGGAGCACGCGGGGTTCGTCAAGCTGGTCGTGGACGCCAAATACGGGGAGATCCTGGGGGTCCACATGATCGGCCCGGAGGTCACCGAGCTGCTGCCGGAGCTGGTCCTGGCCCGCACCGCGGAGCTCACTCCCGAGGAGATCATCCGTGCCGTCCACGCCCATCCCACCCTCAGCGAGGTCCTGGCCGAGGCGGCCCACGCGGCCCTGGGGGCGGCCCTCCACATTTAGGGGGAGATCCCCTCAAGGGAAAGCGGGGGTGGGCGGCTCGCATCGCCCACCCCCTTTCGATTCAGAGGACGTCCACCACCACCTGCGCGCCCACCATCTCCGCGTAGGCCAGCAGGGCGCGCACCTCCTCATGCGTTTCGGGAAAGGCCATCCCGTCCGGCCCATGGATTCGCCCGCTGCGGCGGGCGATCCGGTCCGGAAGGCCCTGGCCGGCCGCGTGATGAAGCCGGATCTCCAAATCTGCCCAGATGAGCGGATGAGGGGGAGGCGGGAAGGCGAGAGCCCTTCTTCCAGCGTGCAATCCCGGAGCGGGGTTCCCGGCCCGAGCTGCTCTTCCAGGAACTCCAGGGCGGCCGGAGATAGGGGGACGGTCACCGAGCGTTCGCCCCACCCGTTCCAGCGGCGCATTGAAGGCTCCAGCGAAGAAGATCAGGCCCATCTCTCCGTTTCCCCCGCGCCGCTATGCGGCGCGGCTCTTCCCGTCCAGAGGCCAGTCACAGGAAAGCAGCAAAAAATCTCCGCAGCCGCTCGAGATCTTCCAGGCCGGATTGAAGGATTTCGTAAACGATCCGGCGATCCACCTCCATGTATTCATGGACCAGGATGTTGCGAAACCCAATCATGCGTATCCATTTCTCTTTCAGCTCAGGATCCAATCCAGCCCGTTCAGTCAGAATCGCTGGAATGTCGCTATACCATCGAACTTCCCCCAGGCTGAGATCAGCGATGATATGGTTGCCCATGTCCAGGAGGGCCTCGATGGCGAGCTGCAGAAAGCGCTCCGCGCTGCCATAGCGCTCGGGGTCCTGAATAAATTCCTCAAAGCGGTAGCGTCGCAGACGGCGCAGGATCTCCAGGTATTCATCCAGCTTGCGAAGTCGACGTTGAAGAACTTCCGGTCGAACCATGGAGGATCCTCCGTTTGTAAGCCTCCCGCTGCACCCGCAGGTAGGGGACGAAATCCAGATACTGGCGCACAACGCGGGAGAAGAAGGCCCCGGGATCGAAAGCATCGGTCCGGTAGATGATCCGATTGTGGCGGACCGCTTCGAACTTCAGGAGGATATCCTCGGTGTCCAGGAACACCACATCGACCCGGCAGAAGCCGTGGCGGGCGAGGTCGGCCAGCAGCGATAGAAGATCCGGCCGCGGGGACCCCTGGCGCACCAGGACGGCCAGATCCAGGTCGCTCTCCGCATGCAGGCGGCCCTCGGCAGCGGAGCCGAAGAGATAAACCGCTTCGATCTGGGGATATTTCCCGAAGATCTCCGCCAGGCGATCCAGATTTGGAAAGGGGGCGCTCTCCGGACGATCCGGCATGGGTTTTCCCTCCCCGGGATCCGACATGGCCATTATAGCGAATCGCTCCCTCGCCCCAAACGGGCAGGTCTGACCCTGGCCGTTCGAGGGAGGCGCAGGCCCGGAGCTCGCGGGATGCGGAAAGCGGCAGGACCTGCCGGCGGATATCCCAGAGGAGGAGGAAACGATGGGCCGGGAAGAACACGATCTGCTCGTGGCGCTCTTCGAGGCGATGGCGGTGCCGTTGCCTTCCGGGTGGACGGCCTCGGCCTTCGATGGGGTGGTGATCGCGGGGATGGGCAGCTCGGCCATCGGGGCGTCCCTGGTTGCCGCCCTGACGGCCGGGGAATGCCCGATCCCCATCACCGTATTTAGGGGGGATCCCCTTCGCGGGAAAGCGGGGGGTGGGCGCGGCGAACCGCCCACCCCCCTTTCGATTCAGGGGACGTCCACCACCACCCGCACATCGATGTCCACCGGCCCCGCTCCGTTGTTCCGGAGCGTGATGTAGCTGCAGCCGGCGAACACGTTTCCCTGCGGCCCTTTCCACATCCGTTCGACGCCTTGGGTGTTCACGGTCCATACGATCCCCTCGCCGTTCCCGGCGGTGACCTTCCAGGAGAGAGCGAGGCCGAAGCCGGCGCACGCTGGCCGCTCGGTGTAGCCGATCATCGCCGCGATCTCGTAGCCGTCATGGGTCCACTCCTCGCCGGCGTTTAGGTGGAGATGGAAGCATCCCTCGGCCGCCCGGCTCGTGAAGGGGGCGCTGGGCCCCGGGATCGGCGGGGCCGCGCATGAGGTGCCGAGGGCGGCCATCGGGGTCGGCGTCGGGATCAGGGACGGGGTGGGCGATGGAGCCGTCGTCGGCGTGGCCGGGGCCGGCGCCCGCGGGCCCGCCTCCTCTTCGATCCGGGGAGGCGTGGGGATAGGCTGCTGGCATGCCACGGCCAGCGCGGCGCTGAGCAACAGCAACCCGATCCTCCACTTTCCCATCGGCTCCTCCTTTCGCTTGAGGGTCTCAGGCCGGCCGGGGCCGCTCACTCCCACCGGAAGAACCGCGCGGCGAGCAGCCCGCCGGCCACACCGGTCACGATCAGGAAGGCGAGGTCCCCAAGGTGGCTCCCCAACGACCCTCCGGCCCACAGTCCGCGCATCAGGGTGACCACGTGGGTCAGAGGAAGCCATGCCGAGATCCGGCGGATGGACTCGGGCAGGATTTCCAGTGGCATCCAGGCGCCGCCCAGGGCCATCATGGGGAAGGCCAGGATCATCCCCACAGCCTGGGCGACCCGAGCGGTGGGCGCGAGGCTCCCCACAGCCAGCCCCAGCCCCAGGAAAGCGAGGGTGCCCAGGGTGAAGCCGACGAGGACCCCCAGGGGATCCCCCTCGAAGCGCATGCCGAATAACAGCCGCCCCACGAGGACCAGGGCGATCCCTCCGAGGAGGGTCACCACCAAGTAATCGCCAGCTGGGTGGTAAGGTAAACCGCGGGAGGCAACGGCGTCGCCTGGAATCGGCGCAGGACCTTCGCCTCCCGCCTGGCGGCCATGCCGATGGGGACGGAGATCAGCCCGACGCTGTAGATTTTACGCAGCTCCTGAACCTCGATCACCGCGCCCATCGTCATTCACCTCCCGCTGAAGAGAATGGGGACCAGCAGGTCCACCCAGATGTTGTTGAGAAAGTGCATCAGCATAGGCGGATAAATGGAGCGATAACGCAGATACAGCAGGGCGGGGAAGAAGGACCAGAAGAAGATATAGAGGACGAGGCCGGGCCCGATGGCGCCGTGATAAAGGGCGAAGAGAACGTTATGTAGGAGCAGCGCCCCGAGACGGCCGATGCGTCCTTCCAGGGCCGGGAGCACATATCCCCGGAACATGGTCTCCTCCGCCGGGGGGACCAGGATCAGGCCGGCCAGGGCCGCTGTTGCGAATTCCGGGATGGAGGCGGGCTGGATGAAGCCCCGTTGTGCGGGATCCCAGTAAAGGGGGATGCCGAGGGCTTGCCGCAGGACGTCGAAGGGCAGCCAGATCATCGCGGCCGCCCATGCCCCCAGAACGGCCAACCCGATGGCGTCCGGGGAGAGCCTCCCCCGCCATCCCAGATCCGCAAGGCCGATGCCTTCCCGACGGAGGATCCACACAAGGGCCCACGCGGTGGCAGCGGCCCACAACGCGTAGAGCAGCACGCGCAACAGGGCCGGATCGTGGATCCCAAGGGCCAGGGTCGCTCTCTCCGGAGGGAGACCCGCGGCGCGGAGGCCGGCGAGGGTCAAGGAGGTGGCGATGACGCTGAGGAAAGGGAAGAGAAGATAGCGACGCGGAAGATCGGTGCGCATCTTTGCACCTCCCGGTCTCAGGGTCGTTCAGCTCGCCGCAGCGCGGCGGAGCTCGCGAAGCCCCAGGGCGGCCATCGCCAGACCCATCAGGCCTTCCAGGGCGAAGGCGAGATCCGGCCGCCCGGCGAAGAGGGCGAGAAGGGGAACGCCGAAGGCACAGAGGATGCCCAGCGGGAAAAAGAGGGGGACCAGGACGCCGGAGAGGAAAAGGCCGATCCCGATGGCGTAGCCCCAGAGGGCGGTGGCCGCTCCAGCCGGGAGAGAGGCCGGGCTCAGGCCGGCGATCAGCACGGCCATCCCGCCCATGAGGATCCCCCACGCCCAGCCGATCTTGGGGGCGATGGCGACCCGCAGGGGAGGCATCCCCTCCAGCCGTCCCTGACGAGCGGCGACGGAGTAGACCGCCCCAATCCCCCCGGCCGCCGTCAGCAGGACGGTGCCCAGCGTCCAGTAAGGAGAGCGGGTGAGGGTCCAGATCACGGCGGCCAAGATCCCCGCGATGGCCCACACCAGGCCGGCCGGGAGGATCCCGGCGAGGGGCGCGGTAGCCCCCCAAAAAGCCACGTAGAGGGTAGGGGCCCAAAAGGAGCGGCCGAACAGCAGATCCGCGAAGATGTTGAAGGCGGAGTAAAGGCCGAAGGCGATCATGTAGTGGGCGAAGTGTCGGACTTCGGACCGTCCCTTCATCGCGATCAGCCGCAGGATGTCCACCGTGTCCAGCAGCTCCTGAATCGCCTGATCATCCGTTCGCATCCGGACCTCCTTTCCACTCCACAGGGTAGAGCAGTCAGCGCCGGGCGCGTGGGCCGGGCTTTTTCAGGGACCGCAGCAGGGCGGACAGGCGCTCCAGGTATTCCCACAGCCGGCGGCGGCCCTCCGGGGTGAGGGTGTAGGTGGTGCGGGGTCGTCGCCCCACGAAGGCCTTGTGCACCTCGATGAGCCCGTGCTCCTCCAGCACCCGGAGGTGCTGGGCCAGGTTGCCGTCCGTGACGCCCAGCTCCCGCTTCAGGGTCCCGAAGTCCAGCTCCCCCGCCTGAAGGAGCAGTGTCATGATCCCCAGGCGCACCCGCTCGTGGATGATGGGGTCCAGATCCAGGATCTCCATAGGCCGTTATCGCATTCCGGGGCTGTCCGAATATGCCGGCCGGGGAGGGGCTCCCTCCGCCCGCTTTCCGATCGCCTTCAGGCTCAGCAGGGCCACGACGCCGATCTCCTTTGCAGACCAGTTTACTTTGTTAATGAAAAGCACTTTGTGTAGCAAAGTGTAACGGACTTCCCCGATCCTGTCAAGAGGGACGTTTCGGGCCCGCGGCCGGGGATGATTCGCGGACGTGACCCTCCTGACGGGCCTTCTTCCTTCCCGCGCTTTGGCGCATGGGGCGGAGTGTGTTACGATAGCCATGGCATTTGCTTCCATACCCGAGGAACATGGAGGCGGTGCAGCGATGACGCGGTCCGATCCCTTCGGCGCGAAGGCGACGCTGGAAACCGCGGCCGGAACGGTCGTGTATTACCAGCTCAGCCGTCTGGCGGAGCAGGGCGTAAGCGATCCCTCCCGTCTGCCCTTCTCCATCCGGGTCCTTCTCGAGAACCTCCTTCGGCACTGCGACGGCAGCCTGGTGACCGAAGAGGATGTCCTGGCCCTCGCCCGCTGGGCCCCTCGGGATCTTCCGGATCGGGAGATCCCGTTCATGCCCGCCCGGGTGATCCTCCAGGATTTCACCGGCGTCCCTGCGGTGGTGGATCTGGCGGCGATGCGCTCCGCGGTGAAGCGCCTGGGCGGGGATCCCCGACGGATCAACCCCCTGGTCCCGGCGGATCTGGTGATCGATCACTCCGTCCAGGTGGATTTCTTCGGGACGGAGCTCGCTTTTTACCTGAACGTGGAGAAGGAGTTCGAGCGCAACCGGGAGCGCTACGCCCTGCTGCGCTGGGCCCAGAAAGCCTTCCGGAACTTCCGGGTGGTGCCCCCCGGCACCGGCATCGTCCACCAGGTGAACCTGGAATACCTGGCGAAGGTGGTTCAGACCCGAGGGGTGAACGGGGAGGTGGTGGCCTTCCCGGACACCTTGGTGGGCACGGATTCCCACACGACGATGATCAACGCCCTGGGCGTGCTGGGTTGGGGCGTGGGCGGCATCGAGGCCGAGGCGGTGATGCTGGGCCAGCCTTACTATATGCGCATCCCGGAGGTGATCGGCGTCCGCCTCACGGGCCACCTCCCCGAGGGCGCCACGGCCACCGACCTCGTCCTCACCATCACCCAGCTCCTCCGCAAGAAGGGGGTGGTGGATAAGTTCGTGGAGTTCTTCGGGCCCGGGCTCCGCGCCCTCAGCCTGCCGGATCGGGCGACCATCGCCAACATGGCGCCCGAATATGGTGCCACATGCGGGTTCTTCCCCGTGGATGAGGAGACGCTGGCGTATCTGCGGGGGACCGGGCGGGAGCCGGATTTGGTGGACCTGGTGGAGCGCTACACGAAGGCCCAGGGCCTCTTTTACGATGGCCAGGGGCCGGATCCCCTCTATACGGATGTGGTGGAGCTGGATCTGGGGGCCATCGAGCCCACCCTGGCCGGGCCGCGGCGCCCCCATGACCGGGTGCCCCTGCGGGAGGTGAAGCGCCAGTTCTGGGAGAGCATCGCCTCCATGTTGCCGCCCCTGAACCCGGCTCAGGCGCAGGCCGTCGGCCGGCTGGAAGGGGAGGGCGGGGTGGTCGCGCCCGCTCCCGCGGCGACGGCGGCCCCCTCTGCCCCCGCCATCTGGGTGAGCCTGGACGGCCAGACGGTGACCCTGGGGCACGGCGCTGTGGTCATCGCGGCCATCACCTCCTGCACCAACACCTCGAACCCCTCCGTGATGATCGGGGCTGGGTTGCTGGCCCGCAACGCGGTCAAGCGCGGGCTGATGGTGAAGCCCTACGTGAAGACCAGCCTGGCCCCCGGCTCGCCGGTGGTGGTGGATTACCTACGTCGGGCGGGTCTGTTGCCCTACCTGGAGGCCCTGCGCTTCCATCTGGTCGGGTTCGGCTGCACCACATGCATCGGCAACAGCGGCCCGCTGCCCGAGCCCATCGCCAAAGCCATCCGGGAGCACAATCTGGTGGCCGTCGCCGTCCTGAGCGGCAACCGCAATTTCGAGGCCCGCATCCATCCGCTGGTCCGCGCCAACTACCTGGCCTCCCCCATGTTGGTGGTGGCCTACGCCCTGGCCGGCCGCATCGACATCGACTTCGAGCGTGAGCCCATCGGGTTCGACCCCAACGGCCAGCCGGTCTTCCTGCGGGACATCTGGCCCTCCCCGGAGGAGATCCAGGGCGTGATCCGCGAGAGCCTGGACCCGGAGATGTTCCGGGCCCGCTATGCCCGCGTCTTCGAAGGGGATGAGCGGTGGCGGAGCCTCCCGGTCCCGGAGGGGGATCTCTATGAATGGGATCCGGATTCCACCTACATCCAGGAGCCGCCCTTCTTCCGGGAGTTCTCCCTGGAGCCTCCGCCGCTGCAGGACATCCGGGGAGCGCGGGTCTTGGCCGTGCTGGGCGACACCGTCACCACCGATCACATCTCGCCCGCCGGCAGCATCCCGGTCAACAGCCCTGCGGGGCAGTATCTGATCGCCCGGGGGGTTCCGCCGGCCGACTTCAACACCTACGGCGCCCGGCGCGGCAACCACGAGGTGATGATCCGCGGCACCTTCGCCAACATCCGCCTGAAGAACATGCTGGTGCCGGGGACCGAAGGGGGCTACACGGTCTATCATCCCACCGGAGAGCGGATGACCATCTATGAGGCGGCGATGCGCTATCAGGAGGTGGGGATCCCGCTGATCATCCTCGCCGGCAAGGAATACGGCAGCGGCTCCTCCCGGGACTGGGCGGCCAAGGGCACGGCGCTGCTGGGGGTCAAGGCCGTGCTGGCCGAGTCCTTCGAGCGGATCCACCGCAGCAACCTGGTGGGGATGGGCGTGCTCCCGCTGCAGTTCCGCCCCGGCGAGAACCGGGAGTCCCTGGGCCTCACCGGCTTCGAGATCTACGATATCGAGGGGATCGCTCAGGGCCTGCGGCCGCGCCAGGAGGTCATCGTGCGGGCCCGGCGGGCGGACGGGACGGAGATCGCCTTCCCGGCCATCGCCCGTCTGGACACGCCGGTGGAGGTGGAATATTACCGCCACGGTGGGATCCTCCCCGCGGTGCTGCGGCGGATCCTCCAGGAGGCGTCCTGAAGGGAAAGCCGAAGGGGCCAGGCTCCCACATCCTCGGATCTCAGGAGGTTGCCATGGATGAGAAGCTGGCGCAGCTCATCGAAGGTCTGAATCGGGATCTCAACGCCGAGCTCAACACGATCATCCGTTACATCCGCCATGCCAGCGTCCTCAAGGGCCTGGCCGGCCACGAGGTGCGGGAGCTCCTCCAGAAGGAGGTGATGGACGAGGTCAAGCACGCGATGTATCTGGCCGACAAGATCGTGGCCCTGGGCGGAATCCCTCGGGTCCAGCCCCAGGCGCCCACGGAGGTCTCCGACTGGCGGGGCGTGCTGGAGGATTCCCTCAAATTCGAGCTGGAGGCGATCGCCGGCTATCGGGAGCGGGCGGCCCAGGCCGAGGCGGTGGGGGATATCGGCCTGAAGGCCACCCTGGAGATGTTCGCCGAGGACGAAACCCGGCACAAGGAGGAGATCGAGCGGCTCCTGGGCGGGCCAGCCTTTTAGCGGTCGGTGAAAACCAGGCGGGCCCACAGGGACCGGGCTGCGAGCGCGGTCCGAAGGGTTGGTCCATTCCACGATCCCCATCGGGAGCAGCGGCAGGGGCGACCCACCGGGTCGCCCCTCCATCGCCTCAAATCGCGCATGATGATGTGGATCGAGAAAGCTGAAGGCGATTGGAGAACCAGTGCCCGGGAACTCCGGGCCCGCAGGCACCCGAATTACGATGCAGCCTGCTTCCATGCCCAACAAGCTGCGGAGAAATACTTGCAAGAAAACAGAATATTCTTTCCAAAAGCCAGGAACAGGCTGTTGGGGTCCTGGAGCGCCTGAGCGGATCGATTGAGGCGCAAATGGGGTTGGCTCGTTGGGTGGTCGGTCATCGGTCGGTCATCCGCCTGTTGGAGCGCCAGCGGGCGGAAGGGCGGATCGCCCACGCGTATCTGTTCACGGGTCCGCCCCATGTAGGCCGGCGGACCCTGGCCTGGGCGTGGGGGATGGCCCTGTTGTGCGCCGAGTCCGATCCTCCCTGCGGGTCCTGTCGCGCGTGCCGCCGGATGGAGGCCGGACATCATCCTGATGCCCTGTATGTGGCCCCGGAGGGCAACAGCCTGAAGATCGATCAGATCCGCGAGGTCCAGCGGCAGCTCGCCCTCACCCCGGTGGAGGGGCCTTATCGGGTGGTGCTCTTCGATGAGGCGGAGAAGATGACCACGGAGGCCGCGAACGCCCTGCTCAAGACCCTGGAGGAGCCGCCCTCTTACGCGGTGCTCATGCTCATCGCGCCCTCCCCTGAGTCCTTGTTGCCTACCGTAGTCTCCCGCTGTCAGGTCCTCTCTCTCGATCCTGTTCCGATCGCTGAGATCCGTCAGGCCCTGCAGGCTCGCTGGGGTGTCCCCGCCGAGCGGGCGGATCGCCTGGCGCGGCGCTCCGGAGGGCGCCTCGGATGGGCGGTCCAGGCGGCCCATGACCCGGAGGTAGCGGCCCGCTATGAGGAGCGGATCCGCCGGATCCATGAGCTGCTGACCCGGGGACGATGGGAGCGGTTCCGGTTCGCCGAGGCGCTGGCCGGAGAAGAGGAAGAGACCCGCCAGGCCTTTCTGGAGGCCGCCATGGCATGGTGGCGAGATGTCTTATACTGCGCGGCGGGAGCCGCGTTGCCCCTGATTCACGAGGAGGACCGCCAGCGCATCCAGCGGGTGGCGGAGCGGGTGGGCCTGGCGGGCGCCCGGACCGCGCTGGAGGCCACGCGGCGGACGTGGAACGCCCTGCAGCGCAACGCCAACGCCCGCCTCGCCCTGGAGGCGATGCTCCTGGACTGGCCCTTCCTTCCTGAGGAGGATTTTGAATCGGATCCCATGCCGGCTCCTGCGCTCTCGTCGGATGTGCCGGGAGGTCCGCCATGAGCCGTCGCAGAGCGCTCCCCGGCCTCCTCCTGTTGCTCCTGTTCGTTGGGTCCAGCCCCATGCGCCCGGATGGGATCCCTCCTGCGGACGTGGAGAACGCGCTCTGGTATGTATGGAGCCGCTACATCCCTGCCATCCCATTCCATGCCTCCCCTGCTTTCCCTTCGATCGGGGGAGAGGTCCAGGCCGGACCGTATCAGGTTTATCTCCCTCTGGTGATGCGCGCGCCTTCGGCCGCGCCGGAGTTTCGGGCCCTTTGGGTGACGCGGTTTGACTGGACGCGGGCGGATGGGACGTGGGCGCGGCCGGAGATGCTGGTGGCCATTGCGGATCAGGCGGCGGCGGCCCGTTTCAACGTTCTTCTTTTCCAGGTTCGTGGGGTGGGGGATGCGTATTACGCGCCGGGGTATGAGCCGTGGGCGGCTCGTTTGACGGGGACGGTGACGCGCACGCTGGGGGTTTCACCAGGGTTTGATCCGCTTCGGGTGCTTCTGGAGGCGGCCCATGCCCGGGGGCTTCAGGTTCACGCGTATGTCAATGTGTATCCGACCTGGCTCTGCGGGGTGGGGGCGCCTCCGGACGGCCTGAACCCGCCTCATCCTTTCTGGACTTTCTCCCGGACCAACGGGCGCTCGTGGAGCGCGTGGCGAGTGTATGATGCTTCGGGCATGCCAATGAATATGATGACCTGTGGCAGTTACCTCTGGGCCACGCCGGCGTGGTCGGGGGTGCGGGATCACTTGCGGCGGGTGGTGGGGGATCTGATGCGCCGATATGATCTGGACGGGGTGCATCTGGACCTGATCCGCTATCCGGGCCCGGATTATTCCTATGATCCGTTCACGCCCTCCTTCAGCAGCCCGGCGGAGCGGGCGGAGTGGCAGCGGGAGCAGGTGAACGCCATGGTCCGGGAGATCTCGGTGGTGGTGAAGGGGATACGTCCGCAGGCCTGGGTCACTGCGGCGGTGTGGGGGGTTTATCAGAACCGCTGGGGGTGGCCGGGGTTCCGCCAGGGCTATTCGGACTACTATCAGGATTCCAAGCGCTGGCTGCGGGAGGGGTGGGTGGACGCCATTATGCCGATGATTTACCCGGCGGGGCCCTCCGCGAACTGCCCGGACACCACGGTCTGGACCCTGGATCGTTTCCGCATCCTGGTGGCGGATTTCCTGGCGGACGCCGGCGGGCGCTATGTGTTTCCAGGCATCCACGGGGGCTATGCCTGCTTCCAGGACGTCCTGGACCGCATTCAGGCGGCCCGAGCGCTGGGAGCGCGGGGGATGGCGATCTTCGCCTACGGGCCTCTGAGCCAGCGGGGCTACTGGGATGAGCTGGCCACCCAGGCCTTCCCGCAGCCCGCTCCCGTCCCGCCGTTGCCCTAAGGGGGCCGAAAACGAATTTCGGCTTACCACAGGGCTTGCTCGAAGGCCGCCCCGCATCCGCGATTCCCGTTCCCGGTTGTGGACAGCCTCTCATCCGCCCTTCATGAACTCTTCGATGGCCGTGCGACTGATGCGATAAGTGGTCCCGATCTTGCGGGCCTTCAGCTGGCCGGACTCGATGAGCTGCACGATGTCTTCCGGGGAGACCTTCAGGTAGGCGGCGGCTTCTTCCACGGTCATGATCTCCGGGGCGGGGGTAGGGCCGGTCGGAGCGGCCGGGCGGGTCATCCCCTGGAAGAGCTGGGTGAAGAACTGGGCGAGCCCGAAGCCGGCCCCTGCGCCCACGCCGGCCGCGGCCAGCCCGCCCAGCTCCTGCTGGGCCGCCTCCCGCAGGGCGTCCGCCGCCTGCAGCTGGGCATAGGTCTGCACATCGAGCAGCCCCATGGCCCGCAGCTCCTCAACGGTCTTCGAGGAGGGACGCAGGGACTGCACGTAGAAGGCTTTGAGGTCCAGCCCCAAGGCCCCGAAGTCCTCCTGCGCTTTGGCTCGCACCGCCGCGCCGAGCTCTTCGAAGAACCCGGCCAGGTCCACCACCGGGCGGTTGAAGTTCCCCACCACATCGGCCAATTTGCTCACCAGGATGCTGCGCAGGTAGCCCACGATGCGTTCGGTCTCATACAGGCGTTGCACGCCCACGATCTTGTTGACGAAGAGCTGGGGATCCCGCACCTGAAGGGCGAAGGTCCCGTGGCCCTGAAGCAGCACCACCCCCAGGCCCATGCCAGGGTTGCGCACCACGATGGGGTCCGGGGTCCCCCATTTGAGGTCCACAAACTCCCGGGTGGAGACGAAGTAGACTTCGGCGGTGAAGGGGGAGCGGCCGCTGAAGAGCGGGCCCAGCAGGTTGATCAGCAGCGGGATGTTGGCTGTGGTCAGGGTGTGACGGCCCGGCCCGAACACATCCAGGGCCCTCCCGTCCCGGAAGAACACCGCGACCTGGCTCTCCCGCACGATCAGCTGGGAGCCCAATCGAAAATCCCCGGCCCCCTCCTCCGGGAAACGGCGGACGATCTCCCGTCCGGTGTCATCCGCCCACTCGATCACATCGAAGATGCGGGGCATCTTCCCCTCCTCACTGAGGTTTGAAACCGATCCGAAAGGAATTCCAGCTCGTGGATTTCCGCTCGAGGGCTCCGGCCTCATTTTACCGGAGGAAACGGTTTGGGGGAATCCATCAAAGAGGCAATCCTCCCGCAGGAGCCGAGACTATTGTGAGACCGAGGAGACCGAGGTTCAGACTGCAGGAGCGGCTTTCGCTACGACCCTTCGGGATCGAAGAAGGCGGGGATTGCGGGTGGAAGGTTCCTCCTGACCGAAATGCTCGCCGTTGCCATTGAGGCTCGGGTTCGGGGCGAAAGCCCCTCCTAAAAAAGATCGGGGCTCTTCCCCTTCGATGATGGGGATTGGATGTGGGGCAATGGCGGGCAGTGGCCCTGCTTGAACCCATGGCGCAACGAGAGGGGGAAGGTGGCCTCTGTCCCTCTCCGATCATTCCGGGACATGAGCCTCCATCGTTGGGTTTTCGGCTCCATGGCGCTCCGGCATCCGCGTCCTCCGGAGTAGGCAATGAGGGGCGAAAGGGATTACAATCCAGGTGATTTACTTCATTCGGTCCCCGGCCGGCCTCGCGTCAGGGGGGCGGCCGGAAATGAACCTGTTCCGGAGGTGTGCGATGGTCGAGCCGGCCCGGCGGGATGAGGAGCTCACCGTGCAGGTTCCGGTGGTGAGGCTGACGGAGGCGGCAGCCCGACGTCTGCGCGCGCTCATTCGCGAGAAGAACATCCCCGCCCGGTATCTGCGGGTGTTCGTCGCCGGCGGGGGATGCTGCGGGCTTCAGTATGGCATGGGGTTCGAAGACCAGCCCGCGGAGACGGATCACCAGCTGGAGAGCCAGGGGATCTCCCTCCTGGTGGACCCGATCAGCGCCTCGTATCTGTGGGGCTCGACCATCGACTACGTCGAGGATCCGGCCGGGGGATTCTTTCAGATCCACAATCCCAACGTCCTTCCCTCCTGCGGGTGCGATCATTCCTCCGGTTCCAGCTGTGGATGTGGCTCCCATTGAGAAACGAGGGGGCGGACGGTCCTTCCGTCCGCCCCCTCCCCGAGCGGTCACATCCCCTCCTCTTTCTGACGGACGACGGCGCCGAGCCGTTCGGCGGCCGCGCGGATGAGGCGTTCCCGCAACGCGGCCACCTCCCGGTCCGTGAGGGTGCGGTCCTCCGCTTGATAGAACACAGTGAAAGCCAGGCTGCGGTGCCCGGGCGGGATGGGCGGCCCCTGGTAGACGTCGAAGAGGCGCACTTCGCGGACCAGGGGGGCGCCGGCCTCGCGCAGCACGGCGGCCAGGGCGGCAGCCGGCACGCTCTCCGGCACGATGAAGGCTAAGTCCTCCACCACCGGGGGCACCCGAGGCACCGCCTCAAAGACATGCGCGATGGAAGCCAGCGCCTGCAGGGCTTCCAGATCCAGCTCGGCGATCAGGACGGGCTGATCCGGCAGCTCCCAGGCCCGGCGCACCAGCGGGTGCAGCTCCCCCAGGATCCCCAGGGAACGTCCACCGGCCTTCACCTCCGCTCCCCGGCCCGGGTGCAGGCTCGGATGTTCCGCCCGCTCGAAGGCCACCCCCGGGATGTGCAAGCGCTCCAGCAACGCCTCAACGACGCCCTTCAGATCGAAGAAGTCCATCCGCCCCCGATCCACGGGAAGCCACGAGGCGGGATCCCGCGGCCCGGTGAGGGCGATGCCGATCCGCCGCGGCTCCTCCGGAAGGGCCTCTCCGGGACGGGGGAGAAAGACCTTCCCAACTTCGAAGATCGCCACCCGTTCCCGGAACCGGAGGTTGGCGCGAAGGGTGCGCAGCAACCCGGGGAGCAGGGTGTGGCGGAGGACGGTGCGCTCCTCGCTGATGGGGTTGATCAGCCGGACGTAGTCCAGGGCCGTGTAGGGATTGGCGACGCCGGGAGGGGCCAGACGGGCTTCCTCGTCCGGATGGATCAGGGCGTAGGTGATCACTTCCTGGAGCCCGCAGGCCACCAGGATGTCCCGGACCCGCTCCTCGAAGGCCCAGGCGGGGTTGCCCCGCTGCGGGGGCAGGAGATCCCGGAGCCGGGTCTCCGGCATCCGGTCATAGCCCCAGATGCGGGCGACCTCCTCGATGAGATCCTCCGGGCGCTGGCAGTCCAGCCGATGATCGGGGACGGTGACCCGCCAGGCGGCCGGGGCGGAGCGGGAGCGGGCGGGAGGCCGGGCGGGCTCGACCCGGAACTCCAGGGCGCGCAGGATCCGCTCGATCTCGCGGGGCGGGATGGCGAAGCCCAGCACGCGCTCCACATCCTGCGCGGAGAGCGGGAGGGTCACCCGTCGGGCCTTGCGGGCGTAGGCGTCGACGATCCCGCGGGCCACGACCCCATCGGCCAGGCGCTGCATGAAGGCGGCGGCCCGTCGGGCGGCGGGGAGGGTGAGCGCCGGGTGGATCCCTCGTCCGAAGCGGGCGCTGGCCTCGCTGGGCAGCT
Source organism: Thermoflexus hugenholtzii JAD2 (assembly GCF_900187885.1). Classification (NCBI taxonomy): domain Bacteria; kingdom Bacillati; phylum Chloroflexota; class Thermoflexia; order Thermoflexales; family Thermoflexaceae; genus Thermoflexus; species Thermoflexus hugenholtzii. The sequence goes on from NZ_FYEK01000027.1 coordinate 105,577, forward strand.
TATGGCGGGCGGCCGTGCGACGGATGGAGATGAAGTCGAAGTTCGCGGACTCCAGGAGGACGGCGCGGGTGGCCTCCCCGACCTCCGTCTCCGCGCCCCCCATCACCCCGGCGATGGCGATGGGGCCGGCCTCGTCACAGATCAGGAGGTCCTCCGGATCCAGATCTCGCTCCATCCCATCCAGGGTGCGGATCCGCTCGCCGGGGCGGGCGCGGCGGACGATGATCGTGGGGGGGCGGCCGCCGGCCCGCTCCACCAGCCGGTCGTAGTCGAAGGCGTGGAGGGGCTGGCCCCATTCCAGCATCACATAGTTGGTGATATCCACGATGTTGTTGATGGGGCGCATCCCGCACAACCGCAGCCGCCACTGCATCCAGTAGGGGGAAGGACCGACCCGCACGTCCTGGATGACCATCGCAGCGTAGCGAGGGCAACCCTCCGGGTCTTCAATGCGGATCCCCACGAGGCGGCGGGCCGCCGGGCCGAGTGCCTTCACAACGGTGGGAGGGTAGCGCAGACGCTTGCCGGTGAGGGCGGCCACCTCTCGGGCCACCCCGATGATCGAGAAGGCGTGGGCCAGGTTGGGGGTGAGATCAATCTCCAGCACCACGTCCCCCATGTAGTCCGCCAGGGGCATCCCCACCGGCGCCTCCGGGTCCAGCAGGAGGATCCCCTCGTGGTCCTCGGAGATCCCCAGCTCCTTCTCCGAGCAGACCATCGCATCGGAGTAGACGCCGCGGATGGCCCGGCCCTGGAGGGTCATCTTCACCCAGCCCGGCTGGTGGCCGTCGTAGAGGGTGGCCCCTTCCAGGGCGAAGGCCACCTTGAGAGGGCGCTCCGGCGGGCGTTCCAGGAAGGGGAACAGGTTGGGCGCGCCGGTGACCACCACCTTCGGCTCCCCCCGGCCGTAGTCCACCGTGGCCAGGAGCAGGCGGTCGGCGTTGGGATGGCGCTCCACCCGGAGGACCTGCCCAACGACGATCCGCTCCCGGTCCCATTCCAGGGGGGCGCCGGGGACCCCGAACCGCTCGATGGCGGTCACCTCCAAGCCGGCCAGGGTCAGGCGCTCGGCCAGCTCCTCTGGCGACAGATCGATCCTCACGTATTCCTGCAGCCAGCGCAACGGAACCCGCATATCCCTCATCCTCCTCAATGGGATCTGGAAGCCCTGGGGCCCTTCGGCCTACTTTCCGGGGCGAAGCCCTGTCGCGACCCCGATGGCCTGGACGAAGTCCTCGATGTCCCGCATCGCCTGGGGGATTGCTTGGAAGACGAGGCGATCATCTACCTCCCAGTAGCGATGAACCAGCCGATGGCGCATACGAATCAAGTCGGAGAGGCGCTGCGCGAGGGCCTCGCGGATCACCCCATGCTCCCGGAGCACTTGAATCGCCTCACCATAGGTTTCCGGCGAGCGCCAGCGGTTCTGAGCGATCAGATGCTGGGCGATATCCACGATGGCTTCCGCCGACACCACCAGGTGATACCGGGCGCTGCCCCGTCGGTGCGGGTCGGCCAGGAAATCTGCTTCAGGCATCCGGGCAAGGGAGTCGAGAGCGCGCTGGCTTTCGAACAGCGCGGAGAGCAGGTTGCGCATGCGATCGCTTGGATAGCGGATCATCTGGAAGACACCTCGCAGGTAAGCTTCGTGCAGGCGGCGGACATCGAAGTGTTCCGACCAGGTCGAGGCCTCGAAGTCGGCGCGGCGGTCCTCGTCGCGGCAGAGGAGGATGTGGCGGGGCCGGATGGCGGCGAAGCGGAAGGCCGGTGGCGCGGCGTTCAGGGCCCGCACGTCCACCGGGAAGGGGAGGCCGGCCCGGCGCAGCGTCGCCTCCAGGCGAGCGGCCAGCTCCGCTTCCCGGGGCCAAGCCGGCGTGGGAAAAGGATCCAGGAACACCGCGACGTCGATGTCCCGGAAGACTTCCCCCTCGACGAAGGAGCCGTGCAGGTAGGCGAAGACCACATCAGGCTCCCCAGCCAAGGCCTCGGCCAAGCGCTCTTCGACACGGCCCTTTTCTTCCTCATAGACCCGCCAGGTCTTGATCGGCTCCATCTTCGCCCTCTAATCGAACTGCTCTAAGAAGCGTAGGTCGTTGGCCCAGAAATATCGAATATCGTCAATGCGATGTTTGAGCATAGTGATCCGTTGCGGCCCCATGCCGAAGGCGAAGCCGGTGAAGCGGCGGGGGTCGTAGCCGCCGTTCTGCAGGACCACGGGGTGCACCATCCCGGCGCCGGCGATCTCGAGCCAGCCGGTGTGCTTGCAGACCCGGCAGCCTCGCCCCTCGCAGAGGATGCAGTCGATGTCCACCTCCACGCTGGGCTCGGTGAAGGGGAAATACGAGGCGCGGAAGCGGACCTTGCGCTCGGGTCCGAACATCCGGCGGGCGAAGTCCGCCAGGGTGCCCTTGAGGTCGCTCATGGTCACCCCGGGGCCCACGGCCAGCCCCTCCACCTGATGGAACATGATCTCGGAGCGGGCGGTGATCTGCTCGTAACGATAACACATCCCGGGCAGGATCACCCGGATGGGCTCCGGGCAGAAGGCCCGCATGGCATGGATCTGTCCCGGGGAGGTGTGGGTGCGCAGGATCACTCCCTCCCGGTCGGTGTAGAATGTGCTCCACATATCCCGGGCGGGGTGATGGGGTGGGATGTTGAGCAGCTGGAAGTTGTATTCATCGGTCTCCACGTCCCGGCTGGTGAAGACCTGGAAGCCCATCTCGGCGAAGATGGCGACGATCTCCCGGAGAGTGCGCGTGGCCGGGTGAAGCCGGCCGGCGCGAACCGGACGGCCGGGCAAGGTGACGTCCAGGGGCGGGGCCTCCAGCTCGCGGCGCAGGGCGGCTTGGCGCAGGGCCTCCCGCCGCGCGGCGTAGGCTGCCTCGAGGGCCTCTTTGACCTCGTTGGCCTTGCGCCCGATGGCCGGCCGCAGCTCCCGGGGGAGGGTCCCCAGGATCGCAAAGGCTTCCATCAGCCGACTGCGCCGGCCCAGATAACCGGCATACCAGGCCTGGAGGGCCTCCTCGGTGTCCAGCCCCTCCAGCTCCCGCAACGCCTCCTCACGCAATCGTTCCAGCTCGTCCACGGTGACCATGCCGGCGTGCCTCCTGGTAGGGGTCAATGAGGATCCCGGGAAACAACCACGCCCTCATCCCGGTCAGGGACGAGGGCGTGGGGCTCCCCCGCGGTACCACCCTGCTTGGCCTGCGGCGCGCAGGCCCGCTCTTCGCCGGAGGCAAGGGTCTCCGGCGGCCCGGATAACGGTGGGCCCTCCGGGAACGGCTACTGGGGAGAGGGCTTCCGGAGGCCTCTCCGGTTCGCCGTTCCGGCTCCGGGGCGAACTTCAGCCGGCGGTCGCCGAGCGGGGCTCTCAGCCGCGGCCCCGCCGCTCTGGCGGCGCCGTCCCGGCCTACTCCTCCCCTTCTTCGCCGTTCGGAAAAAAGATCGGGCCATTCAAGGATCTTCGGAGTTCCCAGTCGCTTCCAGGGCCCAGGGTTGGGGGGCGACCAGCTCGCCCTGGGCTTGCAGCAGAAGGCCGATGCGGGCCTCTCGCGCGAGCTCCAACGCCCGACGATCCAGGACCACCCCGAAGATCAGGGGCAGCACAGGGCCTCGCACGCCATATGCGCGCAGAGCTTCCTGCACGGCGGCGTTGCGCAGCAGGTCCGCGAAATCGTGAACCGCACGGGGTCCGAGACGGGCCTTTACAGAGATGATGAACCAGGCCTCCTCGCCGTCCGGCCCGCGCACCCGGGCGATCCCATCCAGCTCCCCAATCCGGTCAATGGCCAGGGTGGCGATCGGCTCCAGGAGGACATAACCGCGCTCCGCCAGATAACGCTGCACGGCCTCCACCATCTGGCCTTCCACGGTCACGCCGACGATCTGGCCGAACCGGTCCAGGGTGCGCTGGAACTGTTCCTGACGCAGGAGGACATGCTGCAGGGTCTCCTCGGTGCGGCGCTGGGCTTGGGCGAGTTCGGCGAAGCGGCGGTCGGTTTCGGCTCGGTGGGCGGCCAGGGATTCTTCAGTGCGGCGCTGGGCCTCGGCGAGCTCGGCGAAACGCCGCTCGGTTTCGGCCCGGTGTTCCAGGAACTCCTGGCGGTGGGCGGTGAAGGCTTCGCTCAGGTTGCGGATGGCCTCGGCCATCTCGGCGAAGCGGCGGTCGGTTTCGGCCCCGTGTTCCAGGAACTCCTGGCGATGGGCGGCGAAGGCCTCTGTCAAGCGCTGGAGGTTTTCCTCGGTGCGGCGCTGGGCTTCGGCCAGGCTGTGTATGGTCCCGCTTAAGTCCTGAACCACTTCAGCCAGGTTGCCGACGGTGGCGTTGAGCTCTGCCAGACGGGCCTCCGTCTGGGCCTGGTAGGCCAGGAACTCCTGATGGTGGGTCACAAAGGCCTCGCTCAGGCGCTGGAGGTTTTCCTCGGTGCGGCGCTGGGCTTCGGCCAGGCCGTGCACGGTCTCGGCCAAGTGGCGCACGGTCTCGCCCAGCCGGTGGATGGCCTCGGCCATCTCCGCCAAGCGGGCGTCGGTCTCCCGAGCCTGCCGCCGCTGGGCGCGGTAGAGGGCGAGGATCAGACGGGCGGCTCGCCGGAAGCCCCGCTCCATCCGCTCGGGCATCCGGCGCACTTCTTCGGCGGCCAGCAGGGCCCACAGGGGCTCCCGCCACTCGGGATGCGCCCGCAACAGCTCCGCCAGATCCCGCAGATCCTCCACCGTGAACGCCATCAGGAGCCTCCTCTGAGGGAATATTGTAAAAGCAAAACGCGGGGCGAGCAAGGTCACGCACCCCGCGTTTTTCCAAAACACGCTAACTCCTCGGCAGCATTCCGCCTATGGCTCATCTCTTTCTGGATCGTTTAAAGGAAAGATCCTCCACCGGGCTTCGGCCCGCCTCGGACGTCCCGCACTTCATTCCTAACCTCGTCCGACAAATTTGGGACACACCCTGTGCTTCCAGGGCCCAGGGTTGAGGAGTGACCTGTTCCGCCTGGGCTTGCAGAGGATTTGACAGTCCATCCGTCAGGAGCAAGCGGCACAGCTCCTTCCGCCACTCCTCGTGTTGCTCCAGCAGTCGAACCAGATCGTGGAAAATCCGTGATGGTGAACGCCATCGGGCCCTCGCGGTGAATCCTCAACTGGATTTTATCACACGTGCGCTCCGCCTCAGAGGATCCGTCACCGGGGCCGGGCGGGGGGATTGCCTGGGGGATCCTCCAGCAGCCCGCCCAGGATGGCCTTGCGCACCGCGGCGGCGCGGGTGTGAACGCCCAGCTTGCTCAGGATGCTGTCGACCTGTTTCTTAACCGTGTTGGGGGAGACCACGAGCCGTTCGGCGATCTCCTTGTTGGTCAGCCCGTGGGCCATCCAACGCAGGACCTCCCGCTCCCGGGGGGTGAGGGAGGCCAGGGCGGCCTGGTCCTCCGGCGAGAGCGTCCCGGCGGGGCGGGCAGGGGCCGGCCGGGGGCGCCCGGCTAAGGCCTGCCGGACAAACTGCAGGAAGTTCTGCCGGTTAAAGGCGGCTTTGTCCAGGAAGGCCATGACCCCCAGGCTCTGGTAGGCCATCTCCACCTCATCGGCGGAAGCGGTGGCGCTGACAGCGATGGTGGGCAATCCTCGCCGCCGGGCCACCCGCAGCAGCCGCAACCCGTCCCGATTGCCGAAGGGATCCATAGAGCTGGCCAGCTGGAGGTCGACGATGAGCAGGGCGAAGGATCCCTGCTCCAGCCAAGCCAGGGCCTCGCCGTAGGAGGAGGCCGTCTCCACCGCCAGGCCGATCTCCCCCAGCAACTCCCGGTAAAGATCCTGCCAGCCCGGGTCGTCCTCCACCACCAGGGCCCGGGGGCCTGGGTGCGATGCCGACGGGGCCCCGGCGGGAGCAGACGGGGAAGGCGAAGGCGCGGAGGGGAGGAGCTCCCGATGAAGGAGGCGAGCGGCGACCTCCCGAAAGGCTCGACGTCGGAAGGTCTCCTTCCGCAGGAAATCGGCCGCCCGATGACGGGTCAGAGCCTCCACGGCCATCTCAACGGTGGCGTAGCCGGTCAGGGCGATGGCCGGGACCGACGGGCTTCGCTCGGCCAGGGCGTCCAGGACGCGGAACCCACCCCGATCCCGGTGATCCCCGGGGTCGAGGGAGATGTCCACCACGGCCAGCGCGTAGGGGCGCTCCCGCAACCAGGCCAGGGCGGTGGGGACGTCTGGGGCGGCGTCGACCTGCAGCCCCAGCTCCTCGAGCTCCTCGGCGAGCAGCTGCCGCCAGGCCGGGTCATCTTCTACGATCAGCGCGCGCATCGGCGTGCGCTCCGGGATCATCGGCTCGCTCCCTCCTTTCCCTCAAGGCGTGAAGGCATCCCGCCCGGATCCATCGGGGCGCGGGGCAGACGGATGTGAAAGGCTGTGCCCTGGCCCGGGGCGCTTTCCACCCGGATCTCCCCGCCGAACCGCTGGATGAGCAACTTCACCCACCACAGGCCGAAGCCCAGCTTTTTCGGCGCGCGCTTGGTGGAGAAATCCAGCTCGAAGATCCGCTCCTGGATCTCCGGGGGGATCCCCGGCCCGTTGTCCCGGACGGTGAGGATCACGTCCTGGGGGCCGGCGGCTCCCTCGATGCGGATCCAGCCGCTCTCCCCCAGGGCCTCCACCGCGTTCTCGATCAGGTTGAAGAAGACCAGGGCCAGCTGGGGCTCCCCGGCCATCACCGGTGGCAGATCCTCCAGCCCGACGACCTCCAGCCGGATCCCCTCCGGGATCCGCAGATCTCGCAGGGCCATCTCCAGACAGGGGAGGACCGGGATGGGGCGGGGGGCCATCGGCCGCAGGTAGACCATGGCCTCCCGCACCGCGTCCATCGCCGCCCGGGCCCGGCTTTCGATCTCCTGCAGGATCGCGTGGAGATAAGCGTCTTCGAGGAGGGCCGGCCGCTTCTCCCGCAGCCCCTCCAGGCGCGCCGGGATCAGGCCGATGTAGTTGTTGAGGCGGTGGAGGAGGTTGGCGGCGATGTCGCCGACGGCGGCGAAGGCCTCCATGATCGCCTGACGCTCCCGGGCCTCCTGAAGGGCCCGGACGTGTTCGGCCAGCTGGACAGCCAGGGCGGCGTGGTTGGCCAGGATGATCAGCAGACGCTGGTCGCGCTCGGTGAAGGTGCGCGGGCGGGAGGAATGGACGACGAACACTCCGCGGACGGCGCCGGTGGGGTCCAGCATCGGCACGGCCAGGGCCCATCCGCCGGTCTCGAAGGAGAGGGGGCGGCGGGCCCGGCACACCGCCTCGGCCAGCCCGGCGGTCCCGGCCATGGTGGGGTGGGTGGCGAAGGCGAGGGCCGGCGGGCCCTCGGGGTGGATCAGCCAGATGGCGCCGTCGGAGGCCTGCAGCAGCTCGCAGGCCAGGGCGACGGCGTGGGCGAAGAGGGCCTCGCGGCCGGCATGGAGGAGCTGCCCGGTGATCTCCTGCATACCCCGCAGCAGCCGCATCTCCTGGAGGGCGATCACCGCCCGGGCGGCCAGCATCTCCAGCAGCCGCTGGTCGGCCTCCGTGAAGGCCCCGGGCTCCGGGCTTTCCAGGTTCAGCACGCCCTCCGCCTCCCCGCCGGCTCCGATCAGCGGCACGGCGAGCTCCGCGCGGATCTCGTGACCGGCCAGCCAGGGCCGATAGATCGAGGCCCAGGGCGAGGTGTGCAGGTCATCGATGCGCAGCGAGCGGCCGTGGACGGCCACCCATCCGACGATGCTGGTCTCGTCCAGGTCCAGCTCGGGCGCTACATTGGGGAGCAGAGGGCGGCCGATCACCGCGCCCAGCACCAGGCGCCGGCGCCCGCGGTCCACCAGGCGCAGCGTGCCGAAACGGGCGCCGGTCAGCTCCAGGGCGATCCGCAGGATGGCCTCCAGCACCTCCTGGGGATCGGCCCGGGCGCTGAGGAGGTGATCCATGCGCCGCAGCTCTTCCAGCTCACGGGTGGCCCGGCCCAGCGCCTGCCGGAGGCGCTCCATGGCCCGCGCCCGCTGCAGGGCGAGGGTGGCCAGGCCGGTGAAGGCCTCGATGGCTTCGATCTCCTCTTCGGTGAAGGGGCGCTCCTCCCGGCATGAGAGGTAGAGCACTCCCACCGGCCCCTCGGCGGTCAGCAGAGGCCAGCACCCCACGCTGCGGGCGCCCGCCGCCTGTTTCGCGGGATGGATGGGGATGTCCGGCGCCTCCCAGGAGAGGACGCGCCGTCGATGGAGAAGCGCATGGGCGGCCATCCCGTCCGGCCGGGGCCAGTCCGGCCCGGTGAGCTCCCCGGTCTTCCCCACAGCCACGCGGGAGGCTGGATCCAGGCCGCCCTGTTCCGGATCGTAGCAGAACAGGATGGCGGCGGGCGCCTCCCGGCCCTCCAGCAGGCGGAGGGCCTCCTCCCCGATGCGGCGCATGCATTCGGGGAGCGGCGTTTCAGGGGGGAGGCCGGCCAGGCGCTCCCCCGCCGCCTTCAGGCGCTGGCACAGCTCGCGCATCGCCGGGGTCATCCGAAACCGCCGAGGCCCGGCAGGGCGATGGCGCCCATCCGCCCTGCCGGATTTTGAAGGGGAATTATACAAAGCGGAGCCCTCGCTGCAACTTCTCACCGCTCGCTCAGCCCCGGCGACGGGACTCCGGGCGAGGGAGCGGGGTGCGGTAGGGAGGGATCTCCAGGGTGATCACCGTCACCCGGGTCTCATCGCTTAATCGAGAAGCAATGCGTGGATCCAGCTTCTCCAGCTGATCCAGGGGGATGGCGGTGGTGATCACCGTGGGCAGCTTCGCCAGGTAGCGGAAGTTGAGCAGCTGATACAGCTTCTCCCGGGCCCAGGGGGTGGCGCTCTCCAGCCCCAGGTCGTCCAGGACTAGGAAGGGGACGAGCTTGGCCTCGTCGAAGCGTCGGTCGTAGGGCGCGTCGCTCCGGGGGTGGAAGGCGGCGCGCAGCCAGTCCAGGAGGTCGGGGACCGCCACGAAGAGGACGGGGGTCCCGCGGGCGGCTACGGCGTTGGCGATGGCCGCCGCCAGGTGCGTTTTGCCGGCGCCGTAGCGGCCGAACAGCACCAGCCAGCCGTGGGGGTGCTCCGCGTAGGCCCGGGCCATGCGGATCGCCTCCCGCAGGTTGTCGCGCTCGCGAGGCGAGAGCTCCGGCCGCTCCCGGAAGGTCTCGAAGGTCATCTCCTGGAGCAGGGGGAGGAGGTTCAGATCAGGCCCCGCGGTGGGACCGCCCCGCCGGAAATCGGGAGCCAGGATGTGCACGATCTCCACCAGCCGGGCGTCCTGGAGGCGGGAGCGCAGGCGGGGCTCGAAGGCCTCCAAAGAGAGATTGGTGGTGATCACCGTGGGCAGGCGGGCGTTGTATCGCCAGTCCAGGAGCTGGAACAGCTTCTCCTGAGCCCATGGCGTGCTCTGCTGCGCCCCCAGGTCGTCCAGGATCAGGACGGGAGCTTCCCGCAGCTGCCAGAACCGTTCCTCATAGGAGACCTCGGCCTCCGGATGGAAGGCTGCTCGCAGCTCGTCCAGCAAGTCGGGGACGGGGATGAAGAGGGCGGCGACCCCCCGCTCCAGCAAGCGATGGGCGATGGCGGCGGCCAGATGCGTCTTGCCGCACCCGGTCCCGCCCCGCAGCACCAGCCAGCCCTGCGGGTCCTCGGCGAAGGCCTTTGCCCGTTCGTAAGCGCGCCGCAGGCTCCGGGCATGATCCGGGGGGAGGCCCCGCCCGTCCGGCAGGAAGTTCTCGAAGCGCTTGTCCACAAGGGCCCGCAGGGGGCCGGCTGCCTGGATCCGCTGGCGGAACTCTGCGGCCTGGCGCTCCGTCTGGCAGGCGCAGGGGATCGCCCGGCCGAACAAAGGATGGCCGGGGGGCACGTCGTAAGAGATGTAGCCCAGCCCGCCGCAGATCGGGCAGGCCTCCGAGCCCTCCAGCGATGGAGCGCCCGGGAGCTCATCCCGGGTCTCATCGCCGGCGCTTTTTCCAGGTTTCGGCAGCACGTCGCCAATATGCTTCATCCAGGCCTCCGGTCTCCCGGCCTTCGGTTGCCCAGCGCTCCAGGATGCGGCGGACGTAAGACCAGCGGCGGACGTTGCGGGAGACGGCGATGCGGAGGGCCTCCTCGATCCACTCCGCCGGATAGGTCCGGGCGGCCTCCTCCAGCTCCTGGGCGATCAATGGGGTGAGGGGTCCGATGTTCTGCTCGTAAAGGGCGAAAAGGTTCGGCCGGTCGGCGACCAGGACGGCGGACTCGCCGAGCTCGAGGGAGGCCGGGCGCTCGCCCCGTCGGATGGCCTCGTAGGCCAGACGCCCTCGCGGCGTGTTCAGGAAGTAGAGGTCATCCGTCCGCCCATCCTCCTCGATCCGCACATGCAGCAGGGTGCCCCGGGCGACCGCTCGGTTCAGGCCCTCGCGGATCTCGTGAGCGGGGAGGGCGGCGGTCAGGGCGGGATCGGCCTCCAGCTCCGAGCGCCGGGCGTAGCGCAGGGGGCCGCTGCGGCGGGCCATGTGATAGAAGCAGACCAGGGTCACCCGCAGCTCCCCCGGGTGATCGATGCGAGGGAGCAGCTCGGTGAAGAAAGCCTCCGGGAGGGGCACCGTGCGGGTTTTGCCGCCCGGGAAGCCAGTGAAGGGCCTCGCCTCATTCCCCCTCGTCACAGCCGGATCTCCTGCTTGTGCAGATCGACGAACTGGGCCTGCTGCGGTCGGAAATACAGCTCGACGGTCCCGATCGGCCCGTTGCGGTGCTTGGCCACGATGATCTCCGCGATGTTCTTGCGATCCGTGTCCGGATTGTAGATCTCGTCCCGGTAGATGAAGATCACCACGTCCGAGTCCTGCTCGATGCTGCCGCTCTCGCGGAGATCGGCCAGGATGGGCCGTTTGTCGTGGCGCTGCTCCACAGCCCGGGAGAGCTGGGAGGCGGCGACCACGGGGATGTTGAGCTCCCGGGCCAGGCTCTTGAGGGCGCGGGAGATGTAGGAGATCTCCTGCACCCGGTTCTCCGCCCGGATATCCGCCGTCATCAGCTGGAGGTAATCCACGATCAGGAGATCGAGCCCGTGCTCGGCGTAGAGGCGCCGGGCCTTGGCCCGCAGCTGCAGGGCGGAGATGGCCGGGGTGTCGTCGATCCAGATGGGGAGCTCCGAGAGAGTGCTCACGGCGTGCACGAAGCGCGGCCACTCGTCCTCCCGCAGCTCTCCCAGCCGCAGGCGCTGGCCCTCGATCCCCGTCTCCTGGGTCACCAGCCGGTGCACCACCTGCTCCGCGGACATCTCCAGGGAGAAGATGGCCACCCGCTGGCGGTAGCGCTTGGCGGCGTTGAGGGCGAAGGAGAGCAGCAGCGACGTCTTCCCCACCCCGGGCCGGGCGGCCACGATCACCAGGTCGGAGCGCTGTAGCCCCCCCAGCAGTCGGTCCAGGTCCCGGAAGCCGGTGGGGATGCCCAGGGGCTCCCCCCGGTGCTCATAGAGATACTCGATGTGCTCGTAATAGGCCCGCAGGAGGTCGCGGATCGATTGAACGTCCCGGATCAGACGGCGCTGGGCCACGGCGAAGAGGGCCGCCTCCGCCCGGTCCAGCAGCTCGTCGACCTCGCCGGGTGGCTCCTCGTAGGCCATGCGGGCGATCTGGGTGGCGGCCTCCAGCAGGCGCCGCCGGATGGCGTCCCGCTCCACCAGGCGGGCGTAATCCAGGGCGTGCACCGTGGTGGGGACGCGGGCGGCCAGCCCGATGAGGAAGCCCCGTCCGCCCACTTCCTGGAGGCGTCCCTGGCGTTCCAGCTCGTCGGCCACCGTGACCGGATCGATGGCCTCCCGCCGGTCGTGGAGGGCCAGATAGGCCTCCCAGATCCAGCGGTGCTTCTCCAGGAAGAAGTCCTCCGGCCGCAGCATGGTCGCCAGCGTGTGGATGAGCTCGGGGTCCAGGAGGATCGCTCCCAGGACGGCCTCCTCGGCCTCCAGGTTGTGGGGAGCCAGGGGCACCCGCTCGGCCAGCTCCGGTGTGGTCATCCCTTCCTCCTGCCGGGTGGCAATGGCGCACGGGGGTGATTTTCAGCTCCCCCCAGCACCCTTTCACCGGGCTCGTCGGCGCGGCCCGGGGGGCTCCCGTTGCGGTGCTCCAGGCAGGGAGCCGGGCGCGCGCACGACGCGAGACGCCGGCGGTCAAGACGCAAACCGGCCGCCCGCTCTCCCCCCGGAATCCGGGTGTCTGGGATCCTGAGGGTCTGCGGACGCTCGGGAAAGCCGGGGGTTGCGGTTCCGCGCGGTCCGGCCTTCGGGTGCGGGGAAAGAGGCGGCGGCCTGGTCCCCAGGGGAGCGGCCCGGGCGATCTCCGGCGGGGCCCTCACTCCTCCCCGCCCTCGCCCAGGTCGTCCAGATCGAGGGATTCGATCAGATCGCGGAAGGGGGACTCCTCGAGCTTCGCCTCGGGGCTCTCCAGGCTCTCGCTCTCGATCTCCTCCTCCCGCGGGTTGACCCCCGCCCGCTCCATCACGTCCTCATCCACATAGATGGGCACGCGGGCCCGGACCGCGAGGGCGATGGCGTCGCTGGGACGGGAGTCGATCTCCAAGCGCCGGGAGTCCATCTGGATGATGATGCGAGCGTAGAAGGTGTCGTTGCGGAGATCGTTGACCACCACGTAGAGCACCGTCCCCCCCATCTCGGTGATCACGTTCTTGAGGAGGTCGTGGGTGAGGGGGCGGGCCACCTCGATCTGCTGCAACTCGATGTTGATGGCCTCCGCCTCATAGGGGCCGATCCAGATCGGAAGGTAACGGTCGCTCTCCCGCTCCCGCAGGATGATCACCCGATGCTGGGACATCAGGCTGGCGCGGATGCTGTCGATCACCACCTCAATCATCGCAGCCTCCCCCGGCTCGTTCCGCCGACGCCATCTCGTTCAGGGTTCTTAACTCGATTATACCACCAGGGTCAAGGAGGGAAGGGAACGCCGCGGGGCCGCGCCCCGACGGTCGAGATCCCGTTCCCTCTCTCCGAGGGGAAAGCCGGGCTACCATAGAGGGGCAGGGATCCCCGAAGGACAGGAGGCCGCGTCGATGACGGCGCTGGAGCTGGACGGCGAACATCTCACCCTGGAGGATGTGGTGGCGGTAGCCCGGGGACGGCGCCCGGTGGCCCTGGCCCCCGAGGCCTGGGCTCGGGTCCGACGAAGCCGGGAGGCGGTGGAGCGATTGCTCGCCCGGGGGGCGGTGATCTACGGGGTGACCACCGGGTTCGGACACCTGCGGAACATCCGCATCTCCCCGGAGCAGGCGTCGCTTCTGCAGCACAACCTGTTGCAGAGCCACGCGGTCGGGGTGGGGCCGGAGCTCTCGGAGGAGCAGGTGCGGGCGATGATGGTGGCCCGGCTGAACTCCCTGGCCCGGGGCCACTCCGGGGTCCGCCCGGAGGTCCTCCAGCTGCTCATCGAGATGCTCAACCGGGGGGTCCATCCCGTGGTCCCGGCCCAGGGCTCCCTGGGGGCCAGCGGGGACCTGGCGCCGCTGGCCCATATGGCGTTGCCGATGATCGGCCTGGGGGAGGCCATCGTCGGGGGCCGGCGGCTGCCCGGAGCCGCCGCCCTGGAGGCGGCGGGGCTGCGGCCGCTGCGGCTGGAGGCCAAGGAGGGCCTGGCCCTGATCAACGGGACGGCCTTCATGGCCGGGATCGGCGCCCTGGTCACTTACGACGCCGAGATCCTGGTGCAGACCGCGGATGTGGTGGGGGCGATGACCCTGGAGGCCCTGGAGGGATCCGTCGTCCCCTTCGACGAGCGCCTCCACCGGGTGCGGCCCCATCCCCGGCAGATGGACTGCGCGGCGTTCCTGCGGGCGCTGTTAGAGGGCAGCGAGCTGCTGAGCGATCCCCAGCGTCCCTCCCGGGTGCAGGATGCTTACTCCCTGCGCTGCATGCCCCAGGTGCACGGCGCGGTGCGGGACGTGGTGGCCTACGCCCGCTGGGCCCTGGAGATCGAGCTGAACAGCGCCACAGACAACCCGCTCATCTTCTGGGAAGAGGGGGAAGCGGAGCCCGCGGTGCTGTCGGGGGGGAATTTCCACGGCGAGCTGATCGCCCTGGCCATGGATTACCTGGCCATCGGCCTGGCGGAGCTGGCCAACATCTCGGAGCGCCGCCTCAACCGGCTGCTGGATCCGGCGGAGAACGAAGGGCGGTATCCCCCCTTCTTGGCCCTGGACCCAGGGCTGCATTCCGGCTTCATGCTGGTGCAGTATACGGCGGCGGCCCTGGCCTCGGAGAACAAGGTGCTGGCCCACCCGGCCAGCGTGGACACCATCCCCTCCTCGGCGAACACGGAGGATCACGTGAGCATGGGCGCCACGGCCGTGCGCCACGCGGAGATGGTGTTGCGCAACGCCCAGCGGGTGGTGGCTGCGGAGCTGTTCGCAGCGGGCCAGGCCATCGACCTGCGCCGGCGGCAGGCCGGGCGTCCGCTGCGGATGGGGAAGGGGACGGCGGCGGCCTACGCCCTCCTCCGCCAGCACGTGCCCTTCCTGGAGGCGGACACGGTGATGGCGCCGTGGATGGAACGGGCCTGCCGGCTGGTGGCGGAAGGACACCTCCTGCGCGCCGCCCGAGAGGGGATCGCCGGATTGCGCGCCGAATGAATTCGGCCTGGGGGGCCTGTGGCCAACGGTCGGCCTGCGCCGACCGGAAAGGCGTTCTTTGCGTCGGCGGAGGCCGGCGCTTGGCGCGAAAGCGCCTTTGGAGGCCGATTTCAATCGGCGGGGAGGCCTTTGGCCGGCGGTCGGCCTGCGCGCCGAATCAATTCGGCCTCGAGAGGCCTTCGGCCAACGGTCGGCCTGCGCCGACCGAAAAAAGCGTTGGTGGAGGCCGATGCGGATGTGCAGCGTGGGGAGGAGGTCCGTTTCAATCGGGGTGAAAGTCTTCGGCATGAGGGCCGACGGATCCCCTCGCGCATTTGCCCGGGTTCGTGACCAGGGGGCGTCCCGCCAGAGGCTCCGTGAAAGCCGAGTCCGATCTATGGATCGAGGAGAGATGGTTTGCGTATGAGAATCGCTCGAAAGCGCATCGCCCGGATGACCCGAATCGGGTGGTGGATAGGCTCGCGGGTGATGCTTCTGACCGCGCTGGGGGTCGTCCCTGCCGCAAGCGGCCTGCCCCGGCTCCGCCTGGATCCGCCCCGGGCGCCGGCGCCTTCCCCTTCCGTTGTGGGGATCCACACGCGGGTGACCGATGAGGTGGATCCCGCTCGGATCTACCGAACGTTTCAGATGGCCCGGGCCATGGGCGCGGACTGGGTGGTGGAGTTCTTCCCGTGGCCCTATCTGGAACGGGCCCCCGGCCGCTTCGATTGGTCCCACAGCGACCTGCGGATCTTCCTGGCCCGGCGGGAGGGGTTACGGGTCATCGCCCGGCTGGGGATGGTGCCGACCTGGGCCCGCCCCTGGCGCGCCCCGGCCACTTACCTGGGGCCGGAGGCGGTCCTCCCCTTCGCCCGGTTCGCCGCCGCCTTCGCCGCCCGCTACCGGGATCAGGTGGCCGCCCTGGTGATCTGGAACGAGCCCAATCTCTACATCGAGTGGGGCGATCGGCCGCCGGACCCTGCCTTCTTCGTCGCGGTAATGCGGGCGGTCTATCAGGAGGTGAAGGCGGCCGCGCCGGAGGTGCCGGTGCTGGCCGGCGGGCCGGCGCCCACCCTGGAGGACTCCCCGCGCGCGATGAACGACCTGCGGTTCCTGCGGGAGGTCTACGCCCAGGGCATCGCCGCGTACTTAGATGGCTGGGCGATGCATCCTTATGGGTTCGGGAACCCGCCGGAGGAGCCGCCGGACCCCGGGCGCCTGAACTTCCGACGGGTGGAGCTGATGCGGGCGATCATGCAGGGCTATGGGGACGATCGGCCGATCTACATCACCGAGACCGGCTGGAACGAATCGCCTGAATACGATCACGGCCTCCCGCCGGAGGTGCGGGCGGATTACACGGTGCGCGCCTATGAATACGCGCGGCGGAACTGGCCGTGGTGCCCGGTGGTGGCGATGTGGGCCCTGCGCTACCCATGGCGGGAAGATCCGGTCCTCGAAGGATACGCCTTCCTGGATCTGGATTTCCGGCCCCGCCCCGTCTACGAGGCTGTTCGGCGTTACACCCACGGCGAGCGATCCATCGATACAAATCGATGAATGATTCGAAGGGGATGGCCGGCTGTGGATGTGGTAAACTGGCCTCCACATTGCTCAGCATCGATGACGAGGAGGGGAAGATGACCCGTTCTCTGCAACGCGTAGCCCTCATCGGGTTCGGGGCGGTGGGGCGCGCCTTCGCCCGGCTGCTCCTGCGCAAGCGCGAGGAGATCCTCCAGCGCTACGCGCTGGACCTGCGGGTCACCGGGATCATCACCGCCCGCCGGGGGGCGGCCTGGGATCCCGAGGGGCTGGACCTGACCGCCGCCCTGGAGGCGGTGGAGCGGGGCGGGGATCTGAGCGCCCTCAGCCGGAGCCCGGCGCCCCGGGAGACCCTGGCCTTCATCGAGCGGTGCCCGGCGGATGTGGTCGTGGAGATCACCGTCCTGGATCCGCGCACCGGACAGCCGGCCACGGACCACGTTCGGGCGGCCCTGCGCTCGGGTCGGCATGTGGTGACCGCCAACAAGGGCCCCCTGGCCTTCGCCTACCGGGAGCTGCGGGACCTCGCCCGCTCCCGCGGCCGGGCCTTTCTCTATGAATCCACCGTGATGGACGGCGCCCCGCTCTTCAGCCTGGTCCGCGAGGGGCTGCCGGCCACCCACATCCTGGGCTTCCGGGCTATTCTCAACAGCACCACCAACTTCATCCTCACCCGGATGGAGGAGGGGATCCCCTTTGAGGAGGCCGTGCGGCAGGCCCAGGCCATCGGGATCGCCGAGGCCGATCCATCGAATGACATCGATGGATGGGACGCAGCGGTCAAGACGTGCGTGCTGGCCAATGTGTGGATGGAGGCGGATCTGCGGCCGGATGCGGTGGAGCGGACCGGCATCCGGGGGATCGGGCCGGAGGACCTGGCGGCGGCGCGGCGGGAGGGGCGCCGGATCCGGCTGGTGTGCACGGCGGAGCGCTCGGCGGACGGGACGGTGCGGGCCCGGGTGGCCCCGGAGGCCGTCCCCCTGGAGGACCTGCTGGCCCACGTGCGGGGGACCTCCTCCGTGATCACCCTGCGCACCGACACCCTGAAGCAGCTCACCCTAATCGAGCACGAGCCCGAGCCGGCCCAGACGGCCTTCGGCATCCTGGCGGACCTCATCAACGTCGCGCGGGGCCATTGGGGATAGGGACCGCTGATCGGAATCGGCCCTGGGAGGTGCTTGCGCGCCACGTGCCGGCCTCTTGTGCCGATGGAGATCGGCCTCGCGGGGCGCTTGGTGCCGGGCGTCGGTCTGCGCCGACGGGGAAAGCCTTTTTGGCCGGCGCAGGCCGGTCACTGGCCGAAGGCCCATGAGGTCGAATTCACTTGACGCCCGGAGGCCGGCCATCCGGGCGAGAGCCCGTGGGGTCGAATGCATCCAACCCCTCCCGAGGCCGGAGAGCTGCCTTAGCGGTTGCGTTGCTCGATCTCCTCCAGACACTCCTTCGCCGAGGGGAGGGGATCCTGCCACAGCCATTCCACTCGCAGAGCGAAGCCCCGCACCGCGACGCTGGACACCCATCCGGCGGTCACCCGCTCCGCCTGGTAGGTCTCTCCGGACTGCCGATACACCCAGAGCTCCCGATGCTCGGGATCCACCACCCAGTATTCCGGCACCCCTGCCTGGGCGTAATCCTGGGCCTTCTCCTCCCGATCGAGGGTGCGGGTGGAAGGGCTGGTCACTTCGATGATGAGCACAGGGCGCACCGTAAGCGGGACGCCCCGGGCATGGGGGATGTCTTCCGGGGCCAGCACGAACACATCGGGCTCCCGTACCACGTCCGGCAGGATCTGGAGGGCCGCCGGGCCGGTCAGGGCTTCGCCCCACCGGGTTCGCTCGCAGAACTCCTGGAGCAGCCGATACAGGAAGCCGACCAGGCGCTGGTGTTCGGCAGTAGCTGGCGAATGCACCAGAACCTCCCCGCGGGCGAATTCCCAGATCTGATCCTCCGGGGCCTCCGTTAGATAGCGCTCCAGGGTCCAGCCCCCGATTCGCGCGAGATAGGGAGCCTCGAAAGTGCGCGGCCGATCCGTCCACACCACCATTTTCACGCCCATGGATCCGCCCCCTGGGTTTGACGTCCTCTCGTGACCTCACAGCCGGCGGGTTCTCCCAGGCCCCTTATTCCTTACGTTCCCTTCCATCGTATGGTATGCCCAGGAGAGGGTCAAGGCCTTCCCGTGGGTTTTCCCGCGGGGCCGAATCGGTCTCCGGTGGGCCATCGGCCTTCTGAGGCGTTTACGTGAGAGGCGCGGGTCCTCGCTGATGGCTGGCGCCGGAGGCCTCTTGTGCCGATGGAAATCGGCCTCGCGGGGCGCTTGGCGCCGGGCGTCGGCCTTCGTCAACGCAAAACGCCTTTCGGCCGGCGGAGGCCCATGAGGTCGAATTCATTCGACACCCCCCTCGCCTCCCATTACTGCCTCTTTCGCCACACCTGGGCCCGCATCCCCTCGAACTCCTTCTCCCAGCGGGGATCCTCCTCCAGGGCCCGGGCCAGCTCCTCCTGGAGGACTTTGTCGATCAGCAGGCGGTCGACCCCGTAGCGCGCCAGCCGCTCGTGGTAGCGGGACGCCCGGGAGATCCAGACGTAGTCCAGCCACAGCTCGTAGGGGTAGAGCTCCACCCGGGGGTCCACGAAGACCTTCTGCTCCGGCAGGGCCCAGATCAGGTAGCTGCCGTAGCCCATCTCGTTGAACAGGCGCCCGCCGGGGCGCGCCCGCAGGTATTCCACCGCGTCCACCGGCGTCTCGACCCCGACCAGCGGCCCGACGGGGTGCCCCCGCCACACCTGCCGCCAGTAGGCCTCCGGCAGGGGGATCCGCTCTACCCACCAGGGCTGCACGGCGAGGACGGGCAGGAAGAGCAGGGCGGCGAGGAGGGCGTTGAGCGGGCGGGGCGGCGGGCTGGGCCAGGGCCACGGCGGCAGGGCCCCGGCCAGCAGCCGGGCCAGGATGGGAGCGGCCACCATCCCGAACCAGATCACGTAGCGCTGGCCGTTCCAGGCCAGCCAGAGGAAGGCGACGAGCAGCAGCGCCTCGGTGGGGGAGAGGCGGTGGCGGGAGTAGGCGAGGGCCAGCAGCAACACCAGGATGCTCCCGTAGAACGTGACGTTGGCGATCCCGTGCGGGGTGGGGGAAGCCCACTCCACCACCAGGGTCTGGCTGGGCCGGTCGGTGAGCAGGCGGTGGACGTAGCCCAGGATCCCGATCCCCTGGGGGTTGAGGAGCAGGGCCAGCAAGGTGAGAGCGGCGGTGCCTGCCAGGGGGCGCAGGGTGGAGAGCGGGCGCTGCCCGAGGAGCGCCTCCAGGGCCCCGCCCGTCAGGAAGAGGAGCAGCAACACCGGGCCCAGGATGAAGGCCCCGTGGGCGTTGACCCAGAAGGCCATCAGCGGGGGGAGGAGGAGGAGGGCCCTCGGGCGCAGGGCGCCCTCCCGGAAGCGGGCGAGGAGGAGGTAGAAGATCGCGAAGGGCACCCAGGACCAGATCTGGGGGCGCAGCACCAGGTTGTTGAGGGCCATGCCGGCGGCCAGCGTGAGGGCCAGGGCGGCCAGGCGCCCGGAGCCGCTGCGGCGCTTCGCCTCCCATCCGATCAGGGCGAAGGCCGCGAGGGCCAGGAGGTTGCGGGCGAAGGTGG
Source organism: Thermoflexus hugenholtzii JAD2 (assembly GCF_900187885.1). Lineage (NCBI taxonomy): Bacteria > Bacillati > Chloroflexota > Thermoflexia > Thermoflexales > Thermoflexaceae > Thermoflexus > Thermoflexus hugenholtzii. The sequence goes on from NZ_FYEK01000027.1 coordinate 125,333, forward strand.
GAAGCGGAAGCCCCCCGGCGCGGTAGAGCCAGGCGAGGAGGACCTCCCCCAGCCAGGCCCCGTAAGTGAAGGGGGCATCCGGCGGCAGGGTCCAGCCGAACATGTTCGTAGCAGGGATACGCCGCTCATCGAGGATGAGCGCCCCGATCTTCAGGTGCCACCAGAAATCGTTGGGGGGCAGTGGCACCAGCGAGACCAGGACCCCGAAGGCCGCAAGGACCACAGTGAACCAGAGGAGGTCGATGGAGGCCCTTATCCCGTGGGTCCGCATGGCATTTCTTTCTCCGGGAGATGGTTCGGCATCGCCGCGCCGCGCCGGGCCAGGAGGACCCAGCCCAGCAGCACCGAGCCTGCCCAGAAGTAGAAGATCTGAGGCATGGAGGTGAACAGGAGGATCCCGTTCAGGAGCCCATAAGCCAGGATCAGCCCGAGACGTCGGGGCGCAGGGGAATGCGAAATCAGATGGTAGAAGGCAGGGATCAGCCCGACGAGCGCCAGCGGCAGGTCGAAGGTCCAGCCGTATGCCGCTGTCGCCAGGGAGATCAGCGTCCACAAGGGGATCTCCGAGATGGAGGGGCGGTAGCGCAGCCAGAGCCCCAGGCCGATGAGGGGGGGAAGGAACTGGAGGGCTACATACGAGGGGCCGATCAGCAATCTCAGGAAGCCTCCCAGGGTCGCAGTGGCCCAATCGGCGGGCGGGTGGTGTTGCCAGGCGTGGAGATACTGTTCGAAGACCGCGGGTTGCAGAAGCCCGGAGAGGGCGGAGGCTCCGGCCACGGCGGCGAACAGCCCGAGGGCGAAGCCGGGTTTCCGTTGCCGGATGGATTCGGCCAGCAGGGTCAGGAGCACGAGATAGGCCAGGTGGGGCTTCACCAGCAGGAGGGCGGACCAGAGCCCGGCCCGGAAGGGATGGCGCGGGAACGCGCGCATTGCCTCGACCAGGGCGGGCAGCATCAGCGGCGTGATCTGACCGGCTTTGAGGGCGTGGAGCGCCGGCGCGAAGGTGAAGACCAGGGCCCAGACCCCCCACGGCCGCGCCGGCCGGACGTGGAGGGAGCGGCTCAATTGCGTCCCGCTCCAGGCGAGGGCGGCCAGCTGAAGGAGGAACCACAGGCTGCGAGCGAGGGGATAGGGCAGCGCACCGAAGGGGACGAGGAGCGCCAGGACCCATGGGGGGTTCCACAGCATGACGGCTTCCTCCAGTGGGCGCCCCGCTTCCCGTTCGAGGCGGAGCAACTGTTCTGGATCGTAAGGGTTGCCGCCGGTGAGGGTCAGGCGGCCGGCCGCCCAGTATTCAACGAAGTCATCCAGGCGGATGAAGGATGGAGAGGTCAGGATCCGCTCGGAGAGCGCAAAGAGCATGGCGCCCGCAGCGATCAGCAAGGGCCATCGCATGACCCGATAGACCGTCCCCCGCATGGTCCGTGCTCCTTCTCTGATCATGGCCATGATTTCAATTCGACCTTATAGCCCTGGGAGATAAGATGGCGGATGAAATCCTTCCTCCCAAAGGCAATGATCGTAATCCTGTTTCTCTGGATTTCGACGAGCTGATAGAAGTCTTGGAACATTCTGGAGGTCAGCAGGTTATACAAAACTTGTTGGTTGAACTGGAAATCCCTGAGGAACAGTTGCCATCCGTATCCGTCCGTATGATCGTAAGGCAGGAGGAGCTCCGGGGGATCTCGGAAGAGCACCTCCGGGTTGAATGCCACATGACCCGGCACGGAGCCCGGATGCCATCGACGGCTGTGCGCCATCTCGCGATGGTTCAGTCCCATAAGATCCAGCACAGGCCCCTCATAATCGAGGCGGAATCGACCGGCTGTGACGATGCCAACCCGTGGCGGTGCAGGGGCGAAGAGGAGATTCATCCGATGGGCCAGCAGGCTTTTCTCTCTTGGGAGGTAAAACTCGAATCTCATTTGCATCTTATCCCATTCAGGGAAAGAAAGAATGGGTGTAGATGGGGATATATCCCATTGAGAGAGGCACAAATTTAGCCAGTTGTCTGTATTGATGAGGGGGAGAAGCAAGCAGAGGCAAAGTGTGAGCACATGAAGCCTATAAGGGATGGGGAGCAGGTTTGCCCACAGATCCCCAAGGGCGATCAGGAGGAGACCCAGGATCGGCCATATCGGCTGATAGAAGCGTGCCATAGGAAAATAGTCGGCGCCGGTCGTCAGGGGGATGGAAACACCCAGCAGTGCCAACCCGGTCATGTGGAAAAGACGGATCAGGGCTCCGGGTGGCTCCTCTCTATCCGAGCCGCGAAGGGCGCTGATCAGGGTAGAAAGGCGGCGAAGGATGGTATGAACACCCCAGAGCAGGGCAGTGAGACCCATCCAGTAGGTAATCCCGAACTTCAGAAAGTAAATCACGCCGCTTCGCAGTGCCTGTGCGGGTGGAACACGCTTGGCGTAGAACGTGTTGGGCAGGAAATCTCCAAACAGACTAAGCCGCCATACGGTTAGAGCGATCAGGATGGCTCCACCGATCCCCAGCAGGGTGAGGGTCCGGCCCGTATTGATTTTGCGGCCTCGGGCGCGATGGTTGACGATGTCCAGCAGGATGAAGCCCAGCGCCCAGATCATCCCTTCTGGGCGGGACAGGATGAGAAAGGCAACCAATCCGCCTGCGATCCATGTTAGGAAGGCCACGCCACAGGGCGATCGCCACGCTGGTCACCCCCAGCGAGAGGAGCACCGTATCCATCAGGCTGATGGTGTTCCAGATCACAAAGCCGGGGATGCTCAGGATCCATATTCCGATAAAAAGGGTGGCGGGGGAAAGCCACCCCTTCTCGGTCCCTATGGTCCCAATCACCAACCCCAGCAAGATTGCCGTCAGGGTGCAGGCCACAAGGAGCACCCCGCTTTCCATCGGGATCCCGAACAGGTATGTTCCCAGCATGGGAAGCAGCCATAGGGGCGATGTAAATCCCTCCACCGGCTGCTCGCCTGGGTTGTAAACGAGGCCGTAGCCCTCCACCACATGCTTGGCGTAGACGGCGAAAATATAAGCATCGTCAATCCCAGGACCAGGGACATCCAGACATGCGAGGGCTGTCTTTGTCGCAATTCCGACCGCAATAGCGGAGGCGAGGAAAGCGAGGCTCCATGGAAGGATTGGCCCTGGTATGGCTGGCGTTTCTTTTAGCGATTGTGGGTTGCTCGGTGTCGATTGAAGATATGCCCTGTGGAGCATCCGGTGATCTCCTATCGGGATTGAGCGTTCAAGGTGTCTGGCTGGAGCTTCGTTTGATACCCGGCCGCGGTGAGGGCCGGCAGCGTCCATTGTATCCCCCAGCCGACGTGGCGGGCCATCCAGGCGGTGAGGGGTGCTCCGAGGAAGAAGGCGACCCAGACCAGGGCGAAGGCCGCGCGCAGGGCCGGGCGGGCGGCGGGAGCCTGTTCCCAGAGCAAAAGGGCTGGGAGCAGCAGGATGGCCCCGTCGTAGATCATCGCATGCGGGGTCAGATACAGGGTGAGGACCACCGCCGCCGCAAAGCGCAGGGGCTCCTCCCGGTGGCGGCGCCAGAAGCGGAGGACAGCCCCGGTGGCGATGAGCGCGGAAAGGAGCGCGAGGGCGTCGGCCAGGCGGGGCTGCCCCGGCAGCAGCAGCCGCCAAAACCCCCGCGGGCTGTGCAAATGCCACAGCGGGAACTCCTTCCAGGACGGAAGATCCGGGTAAATGTTCAGGGCGAAACGCCCATAGGCGGCTGTCGCTTCCGGCAACAGCGCCCCAGAGAGGGTCAGCAGTGTGGCCCCGGTCAGGCCCAGCCCGAACAGGGCCCGCCATCCGCGAGGGCCTTCCATCCCCCAGAGAAGCAGGAGCCCCAAGAGCAGATGGGGCTTATACAGCAGCAGCCCGGAGAGGGCGCCGGCGGCCATCGCGCGGTTCCGCCGCCACATGATCCAGACCCCGGTGAGGAGGGCTAGGCTGAGGAGCCCGTTCTGCCCGAAGCTCACCGAGGCGAAGACCGGGAGGAAGGTGAGGGCCCAGGCGGTGGTCTCGAGGAAACGGGCGGGTCGGAGGGCCCGCATGCTGAGGACAAGCAGCAGGAGCTGCAGGGCGCTCCAGAGGGCGAAGCTGATCAGATAAGGCGGGAGGGAGAACGGCACGAAGAGGAGGGCGAAGAAGGGTGGGTTGAGGAAGGCGTGGTAGGCTGGGAGGTGGGGCCCGATGATCGCCCGCTCGGCGGCCAGCTGCGCCTCCGGGTCGTAGAGGCGGGCCGCCTGCCCGTGGCGGATCATCCACCCGGCGGCATAAAATTGGAGGTAATCCGTCCCGATCACCTGGCCGGCGAGGTCCAGGTTCCCCGAGCCGCCGAGCAGGCTGAGGAGCCATCCGCTCCACAGGGCGATCCCGGCGATCCATGCGTAGCGGAGGCGGATTGGGGTTAGATAATCGAATTTTCTCATCATCAACGATCTTTTAATGAAAATAAGTAGTCATATATCATCAAGATTAGAGCAATTGGTGGAAAGAAGGCTAGAAGAGCAACTCGCAGTAATGCGCCAGCAAATAGGAGGAAAAAAGATCCTAAATAAACAAAAATTATTAAATACAATAATCGATAAGATGGTTTCCAGGCTGACCAAAATGAAAAAATTGGTATAATTATAACCAAATCATGAATTAGGACATATGGTGCGGCTATTAACGGATATAGAATCGCAAATATCCAAGCAGGGATTTGGTTTGGGAAGGGGAGGTTACGTAGCGAATGAGCGAGCCAGGCAAGCCCGATACCAAACAATAATAATTGTAATGTAGAAAAGATTGTTAAAATTGGCTTGGCGGATACCGGAAAAATGGTAGCCAGTAATCCGTAAGGTGTGATTAATGCGAATGAAGGGAAGCCCTGGATCCACGGCAACTCAAGCAGGAGAGATTGAAGTCTAATATAATCCCAATATATTGCTAAATTTCCGCTCAATATGTCAATGAAGATCCATAGAATTGCAGTAGCGGTGAAAGTTAACAATGCGGCCCATTCCTTCCAGATCATCCATAATATGAGGAAACCAAGTGTAAAATGAGGCTTATACAGGAGAAGGCTACACAAGAGACCAGCTAAACTGGGGTGGCCGGCACGTTGCCACCACAGAATGTTGGTAACCAGCCATAGAGTAAGTCCATGATTTTGACCTACTCGCCAGCCTAATGCAAAAGGAAAGAATGAAAGAACAAGAATAATCATTTGCCAAAATGTTAATCCAGACGATTTTGTTTTATCGTTAATAATCATATAAAGTTGATGTGTTGAATGAAAAACCAAAATCAGGGTAAGTATATTCCAGATGAGAAAAGCAACAGGCAAAGAGAAAACACTAAATATACTATAAAACATAGCTACATAGGGCGGACTAATAAATGGGTTGAGCCCTGGATAAGAGGTGGGTGCAATGAGTGATTCTTGAATATGGGCTTGTGCTTGGAAATCGTATAGATGAGTCGGATTATGACGATAAAGGAGTCCCGCTCCATAGAGTGTAATGAAATCGGTCCCCAAGATGAACCCCCAACCTCCCTGCCAGCCTTGTCGAAAAAGAAAATCAAAGCCTATTGCTGCCCAAAGGACAGCAAAAATTAATCTTGGATAATTGTGAAGTCGCTGAATCATTTTATAGTTCATTGGTTGTTTTCTATTTAACCTTGCTGATCTCAAAGATGTATATCGGTGGATGCAAGAAAGATGGGCTCCCGGATAGCGAACGGGGACCGCATGGCCGATCATCCCGGTAGTAAAGATGGGTCACGCGGTAGCGTTGAAGCAAGGCGCGTTCCTCCTCAGGGGGAAGGTCCCCCTGGAAGAAGGCGGCCACCTCCTCTCGTTTCCGGGCCACCTGGAATGTCGCTCCGGGGTGGCCCAGGACCACCCGGCCCCGGATGTAACCGGCCAGGAAGTTCCCATCCTCCTCGCAGGCGAGCACGACCACCTGCGCCCCCTGCTGGCGCAACCCCATGGCGGCCTCGAAGGCGGCAACCGGCTCGAACACTGCCCGAGGGAAAGGGCCTGTCCCCAGCATGGAGAGCGCATACACCGTGTAGAGAAACGCGTTCTGACTATACAGCGCGATCCCTATCGCGGCGCCCCCGAGAACACGACGACCGGGGGTGGTCCACCACGAGCGAAAGCGGGCGTATAAATCCGCCGCCACGGGAGCCGCGAGCGCGGATAGGAGCGGCCCGATGCCATATGCAAAGCGCCGAGCGTAGGGAAGCGGCAGGTAGGAGAGAAGGAACAGCGCGCCGGCGGATCCGGCGAGGAACCGCCAGCGGGTGACGTCTGGGCCCGCCGACGCGCCCCATCCCCGAAGGACGCCCGGGAGCGCGAGAAGCCCCATCAGGCCGAAGGCGGCCAGGACCAGCGGAGGCGGATAAGGCGGCTGGAGGTTCTGCTGACCATACGCGACGCTCCAGAACGGATCGCGCTGGAAGATGGCGACATGATAGCCCACCAGCGGGACCGTCAGGAGGACCGGGGGGGCGATGTGGCGGAGCCCCGGGATCATCTCCTGACGGTGGACGCTGAGCCACACGCAGAGGAAGGCCAGGAAGGAGATCAGGCTGAAGGGATTCAGCGCGGCCAGGAGGAGCGGCGTTGCGGAGAGGCGCAGCCTGGATCCCATCGAGGCGGAGGAGGGCGGGGCGCTCAGGTCGGAGAGCGCCGTCAGGAGCAGGGCCAGGGCGAGGGTGAGATGAGGCGGCGCCATCAGGGCCAGGAACGTGTTGTGTTCGATCCGCGTGGCCACATCCATGGCCGCCTGCCCCCATGGAGATGCGATGCGGAACAGGGAGAGGCCCAGCGGGATCATCCAGACCGGCCCGGTGGAAAGCGCCAGCCCAAGGGCGATGGGATGGTGTTCCCGGTCTGGAAGGAAAGCGCCGAAGAAGCTCAGCAGGCGATCCCAGAGGATCAGAAGGCCCGCCACGGCCACGACGGCGTAGAGGCTTTCCAGGGGGGCTCCGAGGATCCGAGCGAGATGCCCCAGCGCGACATAAAAGAGATACTGCAGGGCGGGCGGATGGGGCTCCGGGGAGAACCGATTCACGATCCGCCAGGCGCCGGCCATGCCCTGATCCATCGCCGAGAGATACTGGGAGAAATCCCCGCCGTAGACCCAGGGTCGGGCCAGCCGCCAGCCCGCCGGCGGAAACCCGAACGCGATCGCCACCGGCCCTCCCAGGAGCAGGAGAAGGACGAGGGCCCCGATCGGTTTCTGAAGAATCGGGAGACGGGCGTGCTTCTTCTCCATTGGGATCACGCTGTCCGGTTTTAGAAAGAGACAGGATACCGAAGGCCCATTTTCAAGCGCACGTTCTCACTTCGGCGGCCGCTGATAGCGGCGGCGCAGGGCCTCAAGGGGGGCGCCCCGCACCTCGATGCGAACCCCCTGGCCGATCCCGGCCCAGATCCCCCAGTGCAGGTGTTCGATCTCCTCTGGATCGAAGCCCATCAGCCGGGCGCCGATGACGTCGACGGCCAGGGGATCGGCCCCCACGAGCAGCACCCCGTGGGGCACCGGCGTCCCGAACAGCGGCCCATCCCCCTCCATCCCGATGACGCCGTCGATGACGCTGACGACGGGGGGCAGGCTCTGGCGCAGGCCCAGGATGCTGGGCGTGAGGCCGTTGACGTGCAGCATGTTCTTGGGCCACCCGTAACGGATCCCGGGGACCACCCCGAACAGGTTCTTGAGGCTCAGGGTGACGCCAGCCCAGTGATGGGTCTTGAGCTTGGCGGCGGAGACGATGAGATCGGCCTCGACGACGTGGCGGGGGAGCCACAGGCGCGGCTGCCCGGGGAACCAGCCGTCCCGCGCGGGGACCGGCCGGGGATCGTCGTAGTTGAGGTCGATGAAGGGGATCCCCCGGCGGGCCAGGACGGCGGCCAGGCCGCTGTGCTCGACCACCGGCCCGGCGTCCCGGCGGAACCCGGGGCCCTCGCCGACGACGATCTCCGCCGCCCCCCGGGCGCGCAGCACATCGAGGATCGCGCCCACCACCTCGGGGGCGGTGACCAGGGGGCGTCCTTCGATCCACTCGATCAGGTTCGGCTTCACCAGCACCCGCTTGCCGGCCACATCCGGCATGCCGGCCTGATCCCACAGCGCCATCAGGGCGTCCCGCAGCAGGGCCTCATCGTAGGAGAGGGAGGCGCCCAGGGCCACCGTCGCCGGGGGCTCCACCCGCCGCCGCCAGCCCCGCAGCAGCCAGGCCAGGAACCGCCGCACGCCCACCGGCTGCGTTCGGCGCTCGGCGAAGGCCAGCCCGCCCCCGATGCCGGCCAGGAGCAGCAGGCGCAGGAAGGCCCGTCGGGTCAGCCGCGGGGCGGCCATGGCCAGCCTCCGTTCAGGGCCAGCGCCGACAGGGCGGTGACGTAAGGGTTGCTTTCCCAGCTTCCATCCGGCGCTTGTTGCCTTTGCAGCCGCTCTCGGGCCTCCGGGTCCTCGATCCCTATGGCGGCCAGGGCGATCTGCCCCAGGGCCAGGGCCATGGCCCCGCCGTCCCGATGCATCTCCGCGCGCAGCGCCGCGACGTCCTCCGGGCGGATCGCCTGCGGGGAGAGGATCTGGAGGGCGAGGAGCGCCCAGGCGGTGGGGTGGGGGCGGGGGGGCAGGTTCGCCCCCAGCATGAAAGGGTTGCCGAAGTTCCAGCCGCCGCCGACGCACCGCCGGTCCACGAGATAGCCCACCGCCTCCGCGATCCGGTCCCGGTGCGTCTCCACGGCGGCGGCGGCGTGAAGGGCGAGCAGGGCCAGGGCGGTGGGTTCCACCCAGGAGGCCTCCCCGGGCCGCCAGGGCCAGCCCCGGAGGGACGGATCGATCCGCAGGGTCCGGCGCACCTCGGCGGTCAGCTCCGCGGCCTCGATCCGGATGACGGGTATCTCGATCAGCCAGCGCACGCCCCGGGCGACCTCAGGAGCTCGAGGGTCCAGACGGGCCAGCCCGAGGATCCCCCAGGCGGTCATCCAGTGGCTTTCGGGGTCCTCGGGATCCATGCCCCAACCCCCATCCGGCCGCTGCGCCGCTTCCAGCCATCGCCGGGCCCGTTCTACGGCCGGCGCGGCCTCGGGGTCCGGACCCAGGGCCACAAGGGCTGCCCCGGTGGGCTCCGTCGCCGAAGGGGATCCGGGTCGGTAGCCCCATCCCCCGTCCGGGTTCTGGGATCGGGCCAGGAAGGCCCGGGCGTTTCGGGCCGAAGGCTCTCCCGGCGTGCCCATCCGCTCCCCGTGAAGCGAAAGTCCTTCCTAAGGAACGACGTCCATGCTTCGTGAGGTGCCTTTGTCATTCTACCTGGGATCATGGACAGAAAGGCCGGGATCCCGTTCCGTTGGAAGAACAGGATCCCGGCCCTTGGGGAGGAGAAGGGGTGCTTTACGAACCCTGCAGGCCGCTGACGATGGAGGAGAACACGGTGCTGACCTGGGTGCCCAGGATGGTGAGGATGGCGATGACCACGACGGCGATCAGCACCAGGATCAGGGCATACTCCACCAGCCCCTGCCCCTTCTCCCGCAACCACAGCCACGCTTGAAGCAACCGGACCATCACGCACCTCCTTGGGTTTAAGGTTTCTGACCCATAGTGTAAGCCGTTCGCGCCCGGAGGCGAGTAGGACTTTGGTCATGGGGGGTTGAGAGCCTGTTGGCTCGCGGTGTGCCCATTTTTAGAATCCTGGCGATCGCGCCCTCCGTTGCCTGGAAAAGTGGGAGCGCTTCCGGGAGAGCGTCCCCACCCAAGCCGGGATCCCGTTCCGCCATGAGAACAGGATCCCGGCCCTTGGGGAGGAGAAGGGGTGCTTTACGAACCCTGCAGGCCGCTGACGATGGAGGAGAACACGGTGCTGACCTGGGTGCCCAGGATGGTGAGGATGGCGATGACCACGATGGCGATCAGCACCAGGATCAGGGCATACTCCACCAGCGCCTGGCCCCTTTCCCGCAACCCCAGCCACGCTTGAAGCAACCGGACCATCGCACACCTCCTGATTCAGAATTCTCACTTAAATATACGCTCAAAACACGCTCCGGAGAATAGGACTTTGGTCCTAATATGCCAGGTTAAGATGATTTAACCGAATGGAGTTTAAGAGAATCTATGAAGCTCTCTTAAAGGTGAAGGTGAGGCTTGCGGATGGACTCGGGGGAGATCGGAGGGGTGGAGGGGAAGTGGGGGCGAGGCGGGTGAGGGATCCGCCCCGCCCCGGCGGGGTCGCGTTCAGCGGGGGGTGGCGGCGGTGGGGACCCCTCGGTGCTCCAGCTCGGCCAGGAACTTCTCGGCCTCCATGGCGGCCATGGCCCCGAAGCCGGCCGAGGTGATGGCCTGCCGGAACCAGCGGTCGTGCACCTCGCCGGCGGCGAAGACCCCCGGGACGCTGGTGTGCAGCCGCTCGTTCACCCGGATGTAGCCGGCCTCGTCCAGCTCGAGCTGCCCCCGGAACAGGGCGGTGTTGGGCTCGTAGCCGATGAAGATGAAGACGCCATCAGTAGGGAACTCCCGCTCCTCCCCCGTCTTCACGTTCCGCAGGCGCACCGCCCGCACCCGGCCCTCGCCCAGGATGGCGGTGACGATGGTGTCGGTGATGAACCCGATCTTCGGGTTGCGGCGGGCGCGCTCCTGCAGGATGGGCTGCGCGCGGAACTGGTCGCGCCGGTGGATGATGGTCACCCGGCGGGCGTAGCGGGTGAGGAAGAGGCCTTCTTGGAAGGCGCTGTCGCCCCCGCCCACCACGACCACCTCTTTGTCCGTGAAGAAGAAGCCGTCGCAGGTGGCGCACACCGACACGCCGCGCCCCCAGAACTCCTGCTCCCCCGGGACGTTCAGGCGGCGCGGGGTGGCCCCGGTGGCGACGATCACCGCCTTCGCCTGGTATTCCCCTCCGTAGGTTCGGATCTGGAAGGGATGCCCTCGGAAGTCCACCTCGATGGCCTCGTCGAACTCAAAGCGGGCGCCGAAACGCTCGGCCTGTTGCTTCATGCGCTCCGCCAGCTCCGCCCCCCCGATGGGCTCCGGGAAGCCGGGGAAGTTCTCGACGAGGTCGGTGGTGGCGATCTGCCCGCCGACGCTGTTGCCGGTGATCACCAGCGGCGAGAGGTTCGCCCGCGCCGCGTAGAGGGCCGCCGTCAGCCCCGCCGGCCCCGCGCCCAGGATGATCAGGTTCTCCATCGTGACCCTCCGTCCTCATAGATCTCGGAACAAGTCCTCCAGGTCGACCTCCAGGCCCGGGATCAGGCCGCTGCGCACCCGACCCTTCCCCCGGGCGGTATCGGCCAGCACGAACCGCTCCCCCTCCAGCCGGTAGACCTCCACCCGCTGGGTGTCCGGATCGACCACCCAGTACTCCTGCACCCCGGCCTGGGCGTAGTCGTAGCGCTTCTCCAGCAGATCCAGATGGGCCGTCGAGGGGGACAGGATCTCCACGATGAGGTCCGGCGCCCCCTCGATATGGGTCTCCCGCAGGCGGTCCGCGTGCTCTTTCAGGACGACCAGGAGGTCGGGCTGGTAGACGGTGTCCTCCCGCAGCTTCACGTCCAGCGGCGCGTCGTAGACCCATCCGATGCCGGCTCGACGCACCGCCTCGACGAGCAGGAGCTCCAATCGCAGGGAGATTTCCTGATGCCTTCGGGATGGCGATGGGCTCGGCATGGGCACCCCCCGAACGAGGATCCAGTAGCCCGGTTGAGTCTCCGTCCACCGTCGGAAGTCCTCGTAGCGTTCGAACCGCAGGCCCTCGGCGATCGCGCGCGCCATCTTCTCCCCCTTTCGGTTTCAGGAAACCGGCTCCGGGACCGGCTGGGCGCGCCAGATTTTGGTGGGATCCTGGATGCGGTCCGGGAACAGGATGCCGTCCAGGTGGTCGATCTCGTGCTGGAAGACCCGGGCCACCAGCCCCTCGGCCCGGATGCGGACCCGCCGCCCCTCCGGGTTGAGGCCGCGCACGATGACCCACCGGGCGCGGGGGACCCAGCCGTACCATCCGGGGATGGAGAGGCAGCCCTCCACCCCTTCCGCGATCTCCGGGGAGGCCTCGACGATCTCCGGGTTGATCACCGTGTAGAGCACCCCGCTGCCCGGCACCTCCTCGTCCTCCGGGACCTCGACGACGATCACCCGCAGGGGCTCCCCCACCTGCGGGGCGGCCAGCCCGATCCCCTCCGCCGCCCGCATGGTCTCGACCATGTCGGCGATCAGGCGGCGCAGGGCCGGGGTGATCCGCGTCACCGGCTCGGCCTTCCGCCGCAGGATGGGCTGATCCGCCATCACGATCGGCCGCACCGCCATCGGTTCGTTCCCTCCTGGTCCCATGCGGATTAGATGCAGATCCCCGCGGCGCGTGACACCCCGGGAGCCCGGTCGTCCCGCCGCGCGTCTTCTCATTTTAAACGGAGTCCCCTCATTTTTGCGATCCCGCGGGGTCGAATGAATTCGGCCTGGGGAGGCCTTGGGCCGATGGTTGACCTGCGCGCCGAATGAATTCGGCCTTGGAAGGCCTTCGGCCGACGGTCGGCCTGCGCCGACCGGAAGAGTGTTCTTTACGTCGGCGGAGGCCGACGCTGGGCGCGCCAGCGCCTTGGAAGGCCGATTTCAATCGGCGCGAAGGCCTTCGGCCGACGGTCGACCTGCGCCGACCGGGAAGGCGTTCTTTACGTCGGCGGAGGCCGACGCGTGGCGCGCAGCGCCCCTGAAGGCCGATTTCAATCGGCGTGAAAAGGCCAACGCGGGGCGCGGAGCACGCCGAAGGAATTCGCCCTTGGTCGGAGGCATTCGTGTGTTCGTGTCTCTATTTGTGGACGGCCCGCCGCGACCGGTGAGGCCCTGGTAGGCTGCTGGCAGGCCGAAATGAATTTCGGCTTCCGTCTTTGACCGTTCGCCGCCCCCGCGGTATGCTCCTATTTCGAAACCCCTCGGTTCGGGACGCTACCGATGGATGGGGAGCGTGGGTATCCCTGGCATCTGCCGCCCGCCCTGGCCCTGCATCTCGAGATCCTCCGCTACCCGATCCTGGCCCGCCGGATCCGGGAGCGGATGCGCCAGGAGCTGTTCGCCCGCGGCATCATCACCCCCGAGGCCTTCGAAGCCGAGGTCCGGGAGAAGGCCCTGATCTCCCAGCGCCTGGAGGGGCTCACCGATCCCTTCGGCCAGGAGTCGGCGGAGGAATGGGAGGAGCGGCTGGCCCAGATCCGGGACCAGCTGACGGAGTTCTATTTCGCCTACAACCTCCCCCACAGCCTGTTCGTGGAGATCGTCCGCTCGGTGCTGGAGGAGCGGGCGCCGGGGCACCGCCCGGTGCTCACCTTCAACCCGGAGCTGGCCCCGGTGGAGGCCCTCTTCGCCCAGGCCGAGGCCTACGAGGCGGCGCCCCCCGAGCAGCGCAAGGCGGTGCTCCCCCACTTGAAGGAGATCCGCGTGGTGCTCATCAAGAGCATCATCAGCGATCAGCTGGCCTTCGTTGGCATCGCCCGGGAGCATTTCACGTCGGCGGACCTGCGGGCCATCTACGAGCGGCGCATCGGGCAGGGCAAGATCGGGGGCAAGGCGGCGGGGATGATGCTGGCCTGGCGGGTGCTCCAGGCCCCTGACCCGGAGGATCCCTTCCCCCTGGCCGAGCGGGTGGGCATCCCGGATTCCTGGTTCATCGGCGCGGACGTCTTCTACGAGTTCATGGAGCGCAACGGGCTGCTCCCTTACCTGAACCAGAAATACAAGCCCGAGGAGGAGATCCGAGCGGAGTTCCCCGAGGTGCAGCACGCCTTCTTGGCGGGACGCTTTCCGGGCTGGTTCGTCCAGCGGCTGCGGGACCTGCTCCGGGAGGTCGGACCGCATCCCCTGATCGTGCGGTCCTCCAGCCTCCTGGAGGACAACTTCGGCGCCTCCTTCGCCGGCAAATACGAGAGCCACTTCTGCCCCAACCAGGGCTCCCTGGAGGAGAACCTGGAGGCGTTGCTGACGGCCATCAAACGGGTTTACGCCAGCGTCTTCCACCCGGACCCTCTGATCTACCGGCGGCATGTCGGGCTGCTGGATTACGACGAGCGGATGGCCATCCTGCTCCAGAAGGTGGAGGGGACGCGCTACGGGCGCTACTTCTTCCCGCCCGTCGCGGGGGTCGCCTACTCCCGTAACCCCTTCCGCTGGAGCCCGCGCATCCGGCGGGAGGACGGCTTCATGCGGATGGTGGTGGGCCTGGGCACCCGGGCGGTGGAGCGGGTGGCCCACGATTACCCCCGCATGGTCGCCCTCAGCCACCCGGGCCTGCGCCCGGAGAAGGACCCCCAGGCCATCGCCCGCTACGCCCAGCACTTCATCGACGTCATCGACCTGGAGGAGAACGCCTTCCGCACCCTGCGGGTCCACGAGGTGCTGGAGGGGGATTACCCCGGCCTGGCTTACCTCGCCGCAGTCCATAAAGGGGACTACCTCCAGCCTCTCATCGGCCGCCACGTGGACCCCCGCGCCCTGGTCCTCACCTTCGACCGCCTGCTCCAGGAGACGGACTTCGCGCCGCTGATGCGGGCGGTGCTGCGCAAGCTGGAGCGCCACTACGGCCGCCCGGTGGACATCGAGTTCGCGGTCCTCCTGGAGGGCGGGCGGCCGCCCCGCCCGATGCTGCGGCTGCTCCAGTGCCGCCCGCAGACCGATCGGGAGCAAGCGGCCCGTCCCCGCATCCCTCGGGACGTCCCGGAAGAAGACATCCTGTTCGCTTCGTATCAGATGGTGCCCCACGGGGCGGTGTATAACATCCGCTACGTCATCTACGTGGATCCGATGGCCTACACCCGCATCCCGGAGCTGAGCGCCCGCCTGGAGATCGCCCGGGTGATCGGGCGGCTGAACCGCCGGCTGGCAGGGGAGCGGTTCATCCTCATCGGACCCGGGCGCTGGGGAAGCGTGAACCCGTATCTGGGGGTGAAGGTGGGCTACGCGGACATCTACAATGCCCGGGCGCTGGTGGAGATCGGGCTGCGGGGAGCCCAGGGGTCGCCTGAGCCCTCCTACGGCACACATTTCTTCCGCGACCTCATCGAGGCGCAGATCTATCCCCTGGCCCTGAGCCCGGACGACGAACGGGCGGCCTTCCGGGCCGATTTCTTCCTCCGGGCGCCCAACGTTCTCGCCGCGCTGCTGCCGGAGGAGGCCTCCCACGCGGAGGTGGTGAAGGTCATCGACATCCCCGCCGTGGCCGGCGGCCGGTATCTCCACCTGGTGATGGACGGCGATCAGGAGGAGGCCATGGCCTACCTGGGGCCGAAGGTGGAGGATCCGGGTGCTTGAGATCGGCCCAGCCGGAACCCTGGCAGAGCTCGGGGGACGAGACGATGCGCGCGGAGCCCATCCGATTCACCCTCCTCGCCCGGGACGGCCGGGCGCGGGCCGGTTTCCTGGACACCCCCCACGGCCGGATCCCGACGCCGTGCTTCGCCCCGGTGGGCACCCAGGGGGCGGTCAAGACCGTGCCGGCGTGGGACCTGGAGGCTCTGGGGGCGAAGCTCATCCTGGCCAACACCTATCACCTCTATCTGCGGCCCGGGGATGAGCGGATCGCCCGCCTGGGCGGCCTGCACCGCTTCATGGGCTGGGACGGCCCGATCCTCACCGACAGCGGGGGCTTCCAGATCTTCAGCCTCCAGGGGTTGCGGGAGGTGGACGACGACGGGGTGACCTTCCGCTCCCACCTGGACGGCTCCCTCCACCGCTTCACCCCGGAGAAGGCGATCCGCATCCAGGAGAACCTGGGGGCGGATCTGATCATGTGTCTGGACGAGTGCCCGCCTCCCCTGGATTACGATTACAATGTGCGAGCTCTGGAACGGACCCACCGGTGGGCGGAGCGCTGCCGGGCGGCCCACACCCGCCCGGATCAGGCCCTCTTCGGCATCGTGCAGGGCGGGGTCTTTGAGGACCTGCGGACCCGGAGCGCCCGCTTCCTGATCGGCCTGGATTTCCCGGGCTACGCCATCGGCGGGCTCTCGGTGGGCGAGCCCAAGGCCCTCACCTACCGGGTCCTGGAGCTCATGGACGCCCTGCTGCCGGAGGAGAAGCCCCGTTATCTGATGGGCGTGGGGACCCTTCTGGATTTCGTGGAGGCGGTGGCGCGGGGGGTGGATCTCTTCGATTGCGTGATGCCCACCCGGGTGGCCCGCCACGGGACGGCGATCACGCGGACGGGGCGCCTGAACCTGCGCAACGCCCTCTACGCGGAGGACCCCCGGCCCATCGATGAGACGTGCGGCTGCCCCACCTGCGGGCGCTTCTCCCGGGCCTACCTGCGCCACCTGTTCAACGTCGGGGAGCCCCTGGCGATGTATCTCACCACCCTGCACAACCTCTACACAATGTTCCGGTTCATGGAGGACATGCGGCAGGCCATCCTTGAGGGGCGCTTCGCGGAGTTCCGGGCCGCCGTCCTGGAGGCCCACGCCGCCCTGGCCCCGGAGGAGGCTGACCGATGAGCGCCGCGCCGCGGGCCCCGGAGATCGCGGCGGTCCTCCTCGATCTCGACGGCACCCTCTACACCGCAGAGGGACCGATCCCGGGCGCCGCCGAGGCGGTGCGGGCCCTCCGGGCGCATGGGGTGACGGTCCGCTTCGTCACCAACACCACCACCCGCAGCCGCCGGGCCCTGGCCGAGCGGCTGAACCGCATGGGCTTCCCGGCCGTCCCGGAGGAGATCTACAGTCCGCCCTGGGCGGCGGGCTGCTTCCTGCGGGCCCGGGGCGCCCGGGCCTTCCTGCTGGTGCCGGAGGGCGCGCGGGAGGACTTCGCCGGCGTCCCGGAGGATGACCAACGGCCCGATTACGTGGTGGTAGGGGATCTGGGGGAAGATTGGACCTTTGAACGCCTGAACCGGGCCTTCCGGCTGATCCTGGAGGAAGGCGCCGGCCTCATCGGCCTGGGGCGAACCCGTTACTGGCGGGCGGCGGACGGGCTCCGGCTGGATGTCGGTCCTTTCGTCGCCGCCCTGGAGGAGGCCACCGGGCGGAAGGCCCTCATCCTGGGGAAGCCGGATCCCGCCTTCTTCCGGTTGATCCTGGAGGATCTGAAGGTGCCGCCGGAGCGAGTGGCGATGGTGGGGGACGACATCGAGATCGACGTCGGCGGGGCGCAGGGGGTTGGGATGCGGGGCGTCCTGGTGCGGACCGGCAAGTTCCGCCCGGCGGACCTGGAGGGATCGATCCGCCCGGATGCCGTGTTGGGCTCCGTGGCCGAGCTGCCCGTGTGGCGGTTCGGGTAACCGAACCGGCGGGGGCGCCCGGTCAGCGCCCCCGCCGGCGTTTCGCGAGGCTCACTTGCCCTTCCCCTTCTCCTGGCCGGGCGGCGTCTCCGGCCGCTTCTCCTGCCCGGGCGGGG
The DNA here is from genome assembly GCF_900187885.1 of Thermoflexus hugenholtzii JAD2. NCBI lineage: Bacteria > Bacillati > Chloroflexota > Thermoflexia > Thermoflexales > Thermoflexaceae > Thermoflexus > Thermoflexus hugenholtzii. The sequence goes on from NZ_FYEK01000027.1 coordinate 142,693, forward strand.
TCTCGGGCCGCTGCTCCTGGTGAGGCTTGTTCTCAGGCCGGTGCTCCAGCCCGGGCGGCATCTCCGGCCGCTTCTCCAGCCCAGGCGGGGTCTCCGGCCGCCCGCCGCCCTGCTTCGGCGGCATAGCCGGCCCGGCCTCCACGTTCTCACAGTGCGGGACGCCCATCCTCCCCTCATTGAAGGCCGCCAGGACCTCCGCCCAATGGATCAGGGTCTGGCCCTCCGGCGACGAGGCCGGGACGCCGGGGCTGTGGCTTCCGAACCAGGCCGTGGCGGCGTCGATCACCGCCGACACCTCCAGCGGCGGCGTCGCCCCGTTCGCCACGTTCAGGACCGCGGCGATGTATTGGTGGGCCAGGATGTAATACGCGTCCCCGCGAGGTGCTGTCCAGAGGACCTGCATCCAGGTCTTCCCGCTGGAGAAGAAGGTGGCGTCCGGGGAATAGCCCTCCGGCCAGGCATCCGGGTGGGTCTTCCAGAAGCCATAGGTGAGGACGCAGCCGACCGGGCACGGTGGGGCCGTCAGGTGCACCACCGCCTCCGCCGTGCGGGTTTCGTGGGTGTCCCCTTCGGTCAGGGTGGCGACGTTGTGGAGCTCCGCCATCACATCGCAGGCCGTCTCGTTGGTGATGGTCTTGTGGAAGGACACGGAGCCGGAATCGTGGAAGGTCCACGGCCCGGTCTCACTGGGCATGCAGGTGAAGCCAGCGGGGCAGTGCTCCTCATCGCTCACCGAGGCGGATTCGTCCACTTCGACCACCGTAGGCGAATCCGGCAGGGAGAAGCCCGCCTTCGGCTCCGGCCCGAAGGGCTCGCCGAGATGACCGGAGTGGTTGGTGATGGTGACGTGGGCGCGGTTGCGATACTGGGTGACGCCCTCAAGCGGCGTGAAGGGGATCTCGTAGTCATAACAATGGGACTCGCCCGGATCAAGGATCGGCTTTTCGGTGATGTCCACCGTCACCGTGAGGAAGGGGGTCCAATCGGTCACATCTGGAGGCTTCTTGTATTCCACGATGTCGGTGATCGCCAGGCCCTCGGTAGCCGCTTCCCCGGTGTTGGTGACGCAGATCGTGCCGCGCACGCCGGCGGATTCGCTCTCCCCGACCTTCTCCCGGGTTACCACGATGGTATACATCACCTCCCCGCTCTCCCCGCGGGCGAGGGTGAGGGCGTCCGGGGAGGCCGACTTGGTGAGGGACCAGTCGTAGGTGATGACGTGGGTCCAGAAGCCCTCCGCGGTTTTGTCTGCAGCAATCGAGGTGCCGGCCTCGCCCTGCTGGGGATCCGCGCGAGGTGGGGCGATCTCCCGGCCTCCGGTCCATCCGGAGACCACGGCGGCGAGGCCGGAGGGGCTTCCGGCCGCTGCCATGGCGGTGCCGAAGGCCACCAGGGCGATGGCCGCGATGGCGATCACGAGCCCCAGCCGCAACCATGTGCTCCGCATAGGTCACCTCCTCTCAACTTTAATGCGCTTTCTACCTGAAATACCGTTATTCGCTGCTCGAAGGATATGGTTATGGATTATATAACCTAAGTTATGAAATTTTTACTTTAGATACTTTAGAGGTGGAGGGATAAAGGATTCACGGCAGCCGCCCCTTTTGTTCTCATCGATTTCAGGGGCAGCGGGCGGCCCTGCAGCGGCGAAAACCAAGCCGCGCAGGCCGGAACTCGAACCCCGGCATGACCGGCTAGCCCCTGGCAAGGTCATGCGTGTGTAGAGGCGACCAGCCGGTCGCCCCTCCAGCTACTGGCATCCCGTCGATAAAGCAGGAAGCAGCCGGTCATGGATTTCATCCCAAGCGGGTGAGATCCAATGATGGGTTGCGGAACGGATCGGTTTCGGGGTTCCGGACGGAGAAGAGGTGAGCGCTTTCGGTTCCCGCCCGGAGGGCGGTCCTGTGGAGGCCGTCCTCCGGGCGGGTGTCGGTGGGGGATGGGGTGGTCTCAGGGATAAATCCCCCGGATGAGGGTGGCCTGGGCGACGCGCCAGATGGCCAGGGCCTGGGCCGCCGTGCGGTAGTCGCCGCGCTTCAGGCCGTAGGGGCGGAGCTCCTCCTCCTTGGCCAGCACCTCGTAGAAGGCGCGCTTCAGGATCCGCTCCATCCGGCTGTTGATCTCCTCCTCCGTCCAGAAGAACGACTGCAGATCCTGCACCCACTCGAAGTAGGAGGCGATCACCCCGCCCGCGTTGCACAGGATGTCCGGGACGATGAAAACCCCCTTCTCGATCAGGATCTCGTCGGCCTCGGGGGTGGTGGGGCCGTTGGCGCCCTCGGCCAGGATGCGGGCCTGGATGGAGGGGGCGTTCTCCGCCGTGATCTGGTTCTCCAGGGCGGCGGGGATGAGCACATCCACCTTCAGCGTCAGGAGCTCCGCGTTGGAGATGGGCTCCCCCTCGGGGAATCCCACTACGGTCCGGTGTCGACGGACGTGTTCGACGAGCTGGGGGATGTTCAGGCCTTTCGGGTGGTAGACGCCGCCGTGGACGTCGCTGACAGCCACCACCTTCGCCCCCATCTGGTGGGCGGTGAGGGCGGCATAGGAGCCCACGTTCCCGAAGCCCTGGATGGCGAGGGTGGCCTGCTCGATGGGGATGCGGTTCACCTTCAGGGCCTCGGCCACCACCATCATCACCCCGCGGCCGGTCGCCTCCACCCGCCCCATCGTCCCTCCGACTTCCAGAGGTTTCCCGGTGACCACGGCGGGCTGGGTGAAGCCGGTGTGCATGGAGTAGGTGTCCATGATCCAGGCCATGATCTGGGGGTTGGTCCCCACATCCGGTGCGGGGACGTCCCCACCCGGGTGCATCAGCAGGCTGATCTCGGTGGCGTAGCGGCGGGTGAGGCGTTCCAGCTCCCGGGGGGAGAGCGCGTTGGGGTCCACAGCCACGCCGCCTTTGGCGCCCCCGTAGGGGATGTTCACCAGGGCGCACTTCCAGGTCATCCACATGGCCAGGGCCCGCACCTCCTCCAGGGTGACATCCGGGTGGTAGCGGATGCCGCCCTTGGTGGGGCCGCGGACGGCGTTGTGGTGCACCCGGTAGCCGGTGAACATGCGGATGGAGCCGTCGTCCATCTGGACGGGGAAGTTGACGATCAGCTCCCGTTTGGGGCGGCGCAGGAACTCGATCAGCCCCCGCTTGAGGGGATGGCCCGAGGCTTCCAGGATATGGGCGGCCTTGTCGAACTGGGCCAGGGCGGCCTGCCAGGCCTGCAACCCTTTCCGGATGGCCTCCGGAGAAGAGTAGGATGGACTGTAGATCGGCGCTTCGATGCGATCGCCCTCCATAGTCCCTCCTTGCGCATGGATCTATCGCCCATAAATTCCGGAGGGCCAGCCGATGCTGGCCCTCCGGGAACCGTCGGGGCCGGGATGGAAGTTTACACCCAGCCCCGCAACCGCATGGCCTCCACCACCCGCTCGATGGCCACGATGTAGGCGCCCAGCCGGTTGTGCACCCGGTAGCGCCGGGCCGTCTCGTGCACGGCGTGGAAGGCCGCGGTCATCTTCTCGTCCAGGCGCTGGTGCACCTCCGCCTCGCTCCAGTAATACCCGTAGGCGTTCTGGACCATCTCGAAGTAGGAGACCGTCACCCCGCCGGCGTTGCAGAGGAAGTCCGGGATGACGTAGATCCCCTTGTCGTGGAGGATGTGGTCGGCCTCTGGGGTGGTCGGCCCGTTGGCCAGCTCGGCCACGATGCGGGCCCGGATGCGCGGCGCGTTCTCGGCGGTGATCTGGTTCTCCAGGGCTGCCGGGAAGAGCACCGTCACCGGCAGCTCCAGCAGCTCCTCGTTGGTGAGGGCCTCCGCCCCAGGGAAGCCCACCACGGTCCCGTGCTCCCGCTTCCAGGCCGACAGGGCGGCGAAGTCCAGCCCCTTCGGGTTGTAGACCCCGCCCTGGGAGTCACTGACCGCCACCACCTTCAGGCCCAGGAGCTCGGTCCCCAGGCGGTGGGCGTGCTGGCCGGCGTTCCCGTAGCCCTGGATGGCAGCGGTGGCCCCGTTCAGGTCCAGGCCCAGGACCTTCGCCGCCTCCCGGGTGGCGTAGATGCCACCGCGGGCGGTGGCGTCCTCCCGGCCCTTGCTCCCGCCCAGGGGCAGGGGCTTGCCGGTGATCACGCCGGGCGCGTTGTAGCCGACGATGGTGCTGTATTCATCCATCATCCAGGCCATGATCTGGGGGTTGGTGTAGACATCCGGCGCGGGCACGTCCCGCTCCGGCCCGATGAAGGGGGCGATGGCCCGGATGTAGGCGCGGCTGATGCGCTCCAGCTCCCCCTGGGAGAGATGCTTGGGATCGCACACCACGCCGCCTTTCCCACCGCCCAGGGGCAGGTCCATCACCGCGGTCTTCCAGGTCATCCACGCCGCCAGGGCCCGGACGGTGTCGAGGGTCTCCTGAGGGTGATAGCGGATGCCGCCCTTGGCCGGACCGCGGGCGTCGTTATACTGCACGCGGAAGCCCCGGAAGATGCGGATCGAGCCGTCGTCCATCCGGACGGGGAAGGTCACCTGGATCTCCAGCTTGGGCCAGCGGAGCATCTCGTGGATGTGGGGCTCCAGGCCGATCACCTGGGCGACCTCATCCAGCTGCTTCTGGACGATCTCGAAGGGGTTCAGGGTCTCCGGCTTGATCTGTTCCACCGCCATGGCGATCGCTCCTTTTGGGAGATAGAAGATGGGGTAGGGTCTCCGGGATCGCAGGGCCCGGAAAATAATACGGGGCCACCCCGGGCGAGGTGGCCCCGTATGCGATCCTCCGGTCCGCTTTCCGAACGATCTTCCCCAACCCCATGGGATCCGTGCGGGAACTCCAATCAGCCTGCTTTCATTCTACCCGGAAGAGGCCGCTCCGTCAACCCGGCGCGCCCGGCGAATCGCCTCGCCCCGGGTCTTCCCGTTCGGGAGACGGGGCGATCGCGGAATGCTTGACAGCCCCATCGGTAAGAATTACTATAACATCAGCGGCTTTGGAAGGGATGTGAGGAAGGGACCCCGATGGAAGGCGTGGCGCCGCGTAGCCGGATCCGCTCCGTTGAAGATCGATGGGCAGGCTTCTCGGATTCCCCGCTTCGGATCGTCCGGAGCGAAGGCCTCGTTCGCGGGATCGGATGTAGATCTATCCCCCCCGGGGGGGTAAATTGCCTTCCCTTCGTGCCCTCCGACGTCCTCGTCAGGTGTGGCGGTCCCCGCTTGCCCGGGCGAGCCCGGTGGGCTTCCCCGCGCTTTCCGAGCCCCTTCGGGAATGCAGCGGGCATCTTCCTTAATCCCCTGGCGGTATCTCAGAGGGAGCGGTGTGCAGCCCCCCGACGTCGGGGATCCGGGTGGAGGAGGGGCACCGAAGGGGCGATCCCGGAAACCTTAAGGGAGGGGGAGTGGTGATACAGGAGCCTTCTCCGGCGAGCGGGGGGGTTCAGCCGATGGAGATCCCTCCGACGATCCGGGATCCCCTGCTGGAGTGGGTGGATTGCCTCCTGCGATCAGCGGATCCCGAGGAGGTGCTCCGGGAGGCCGCGGCAGCGCTGGGATCCCCGGGGCATGCGGTCGCCCTGGGGCTGTGGCTCCCGGATTCGGAGGGGACCTGTCTCCGGTTGGTGATCGGGACGGGGGCGCTGGCGGCCGCCGCCGGGATCCTAGAGCGGCCGCTCTCCGGCGAGCCCTCCTGCGGGGCCGTTTGGTCTTATCATTCCGGTCGGCCCTCGATTGAAACGTTCGACGCGCCGGCTATGCCGGCCGTCCGCCTGAATCTCCCCCTGCGCGCCCGGGAGGACGGGGAGCCCATAGGCGTGCTCACCGCCGAGGGGTCCCCCGCCTTGCGGACGGCAGAGGCGCAGCAACGGTTGCTCCTGCTGGCCCGCTGGCTGGCCGGGCTCCTGTCTGTGGGCGCCTCTGGATCGGCCGGGCCGCTGATGGCCCGACTGAACCGTCTGGCCCTCATGGTCAACGAGGAGATGGCCCTGGAGCCCCTGCTGCATCACATCGTCCGGGAGCTGGTGGAGCTGCTCCGGGGCGATCGGGGGGCGATCGCCCTGATGGCGGAGGGAGGGGATCACCTGGTGGTGGTGGCCGAACACAACCCGGCCGGGACGCCCTCGGGGCTGGGCGTGAGGATCCCCATCGCGGGGAATCCCTCGATGGAATGGATCCTGCGGGAGCGCCGGCCCCTGGCCATCCCGGATGTCCGGGATGCGATCCTGGGGCCCGTTGGGCCGGCTCTGGAGGCCTTGGGGATCCGCTCGCTGTTGATCATCCCCCTGGTGGTGGGGGAGCGGGTCATCGGGACCATCGGGGTGGACAGCGTGGGGCGCCCTCGCGTCTTCACGGAGGCGGAGCAGCATTTGGCCCAGGTCGTCGCGGCCCAGGTGGCGGGCGCGGTGGAGCGCGCGCGGTTGCTCGCGGAGGCGCAGCGTCGGGCGGCCCATTTGGAGGTCCTGCACACGGTGCTTCGGGAGGCGACGGCCGCGCCGGATCTGAACGCGCTGATGGAGCGGGCCCTCACGCAGCTTCGCGCGGCCCTGAAGGCCCCGATGGGGGCGATCTGGCTGCCCGGGCACGCGGTGGTGCATGGGCTTTCGATGGAAACGAGGCGACAGATCACTGAGGCGGTTCGCACGGCGGGCCTGGTGTTTCAGGGGCCGATCGCCGTGAACGACTGGCATGCACTCCCAATGGATCATCCGATGCAGCCGCTGCAGCCAGTGATCGCGGGGGTAGGGATCCGGGCCTCGGTGACCGTGCCGATCGGGCGGGCGGAGGCGCCTCTCGGCGGCTTAAGCCTGGCCGTCCCGGAGCCCCGGGTGTGGGGGCCGGAGGAGATCGCGCTGATGGAGGCGGTGGGGCGGGAGCTCGGCGCCGTGATGGAACGGCTGCAGCTGCTGGAGCGGCTGCGGGCCCAGACGGAGCGGCTCCACATACTGTATCAAACCGCCCGGGCGCTGGCCCACGGGGAGGAGGTGTTCGAGCTGCTGGAACAGGCCCTGGGGGAGATCCGGGCTCATCTGGAGGCCGATGCGGTGAGCGTATATGGAAGGGATGCGGCGGGCTCCGGGCTCCGGCTGATGGTCACCCAGGGTTTCTCCCCGATACCTCGGGTGGAACTGGGGGAGGCAGCCAGGACGATCACCGGTCGTGTCGGGGCGACCGGAGAGGCCCTGTGGGTGGAGGACTGCACGGCGTATCCGTATCCGCCGGAGACCCGGGCCATCATCGAACGAGAGGGGTTCCGCACCCATGCCGCGCTGCCCTTGCGCCATCAGGGGGAGATCCTGGGGGTGCTCCATGTGCTCTGGCGCCGGCCCCGTGCGCTGGATCCGGAGATCCGGGATCTGCTGCAGAGCCTGGCGGACCTGCTGGCCACAGGGATCCATCGGGCCCAGCTGCTGGAGCGGGCGCGTCAGGAGGCGGCGGAGCGGGCGGCCCTCAACCGGGCGCTGGGGGAGGCACTGCGGTTGCGGGAGGAGATGATCCAGAACGTCTCCCACGAGCTGCGCACGCCACTTACGGTGGCCATGGGGTATCTGGAGCTGCTGGCCGAAGGGGTGCTGGGTCCCTTGAACGCGGCCCAGCGGGAGGCCGTGGAGGTCAGCCGCGGGCGCCTGCAGGAGCTGCACCGGTATGTGGAGCTGCTGCTGACCATGCAGATGGCACGGGCGGCGGGGGAAGGGCGTCGGCAGCCCCTGGACCTGGCGGATCTGGTCCGGGAGGCGGCGCGGCGCCTTCAGGCCCGGCTGGATCCGGCTCGCCACTCGCTTCAGGTGGAGGTCCCGAAGGAACCCGTGTGGATGGTGGGGGATCCCGAAGAGCTGGCCTGTGCCATCGGGGAGGTTCTGGATAACGCAGTGAAATTCTCACCCGCAGGGGGGCGGATTGGGATCGCCCTCGCAGTGGGAGAGGGGGAGATCCTCCTGCGGGTGTGGGATGAAGGGATCGGTATCCCGCCGGAGCATCTGCCGCGGGTGGGGGAGCCGTTCTATCAGGTGGAGGGAGGCACCACGCGCCGCTTCAGCGGGATGGGGATCGGCCTGGCGGCTGTCCGGGCGATCCTCGAGGCCCACGGCGGTGCCTTCCACATCCGACCCCGATCCCCTCGCGGCACCGAAGTCCTCCTGCGACTCCCCTTGCACCGGGATCCGGAGCCCCAGACGTCCCCGCCGGATCCCGATCCCCGGGGCTGAGGGGTCGGGCCGCTGTGAGCCGTTGCCTGACCAGCGCGAGGCCCAGGGCGCTTATTGAAGACCGGAAAGTTCCGCGCTCTCCCTCGGGCTCTCCTGCTCTTTCAGGGCGGGGGCCGTATCGGACCCATAGATCCAGAACTCATTCAGCGTCTGGATCCATCCCACGCCTGGCAAGGCCGGAAGGCCCAGCTCCCTCCGCCCCTCTTGACAAGCGATTGATTTTGAATACAATTGAAGCCAAAGAATTCGAAACCATTCGAAACCCCCATGCGGTATCCGTATGAGCGGCGGCAGGCGATCCTGCGGATTTTGGAGGCCGAGGGGCGGGTCTCGGTGGCGGATCTCAGCCGCCGGTTTGCCCTCTCGGAGGTGACGATTCGGAAGGACCTGGCGTGGCTGGAGGCGCAGGGGTTGTTGATTCGCACGCATGGGGGGGCCCTGCCGGCGGATCGCAACCCGGTCGAGCTGGCGTTTGAAGTGCGGGAACGCCTGAACCGGGAGGAGAAGATCCGCATTGGGCAGGCGGCGGCGTCCCTGGTTCAGGATGGAGACAGCATCGCCCTGGATGCCAGCACGACGGCCATGTATCTGGCGCGGTTCCTTCGGGATCGTCGGGAGCTCACCGTGCTCACCAACGGCATCCGGGTGGCGATGGAGTTCGCCGGGCGGCCGGGGATCACCGTGCTGATGCCCGGGGGCATGTTGCGCTGGGAAGCTTTCTCCCTGGTTGGAACATGGGGCGAGGACCTCCTGCGGCGGATGCACATCCACAAGGCCTTCGTCGGCGCCAAAGGCTTGACCCTGGAGGAAGGGCTGACCGATGTGAACCCGGAGGAGGTCCGCCTCAAGCAGGCGATTGTGGAGACGGCCAAGGAAGTGATCGCCATTTTGGACCACACCAAGTGGGGCCGGGTGGCTTTCGCAACGTTCTGTCCTCTGGAGCGGATCCGGCTGGTGATCACGGACGTGCAGGCCCCGCCCGAGCTGGTCGAAGCTGTTCGGCGGAGGGGGGTGGAGGTCTGGCAGGTCTGAGTCCAATGACCCTTGCGTGGGAGGGGCAGCGATGGCGTGGCGGCGCTCTCGTCCGAACCATGGGCGGAGGGTCTGGTATATCCCGGATGGCTATCTCCCCCCGCTGTCCTCCGGGCCATCTGAGCTGGTCAGTCATGAGTCCCTCTGTCTGCTGAACCCCTCCCCGCAAGAAGCCCATGTCACCCTTACGGTTTACTTTGAGGATCGCGATCCCCTTCGCGGGATCTCCCTGAAGGTGCCGCCCGAGCGCACCTGGCATGTCCGGCTGGATCGGCCGGAGCAGCTGGGCGGCCACGTGATCCCCCGGGGTGTTCCCTACGCGTTGAAGGTGGAGAGCGATGTGCCCATCGTGGTGCAGCTCTCGCGCATGGATGTGACACAGCCGAACCTCGCCCTGATGACCACGATGGGCTATCCGGCGGAATGAAGGAGTGGGAGATGGATACGCCTCTCCTCGCGCTTCGGAACATCTATAAGGCTTTCCCGGGGGTTCAGGCGCTGGCCGGGGTTTCCCTGGACCTCCACGCGGGGGAGGTGCACGCCCTGGTGGGGGAGAACGGGGCGGGGAAATCGACGCTGATCAAGATCGCCGCAGGGGTTCATGAGCCGGACGCCGGGGAGATCCTGATCGGGGGGCGGCCGGTGCGGCTTCAGGGGCCCCGCCATGCGACGACCCTGGGCATCGCGGTGATCCATCAGGAGCCCTATCTCTTCCCCACCCTCTCGGTGCTGGAGAACCTGTTCGTGGGTTTTCATCCGCGCAGGGGGCCGCTGGGCCTGGTGGATTGGCGGGCGATGGCCCAGCGAGCAGAGGGCGTGTTCCGGGAGCTGGGGATCTCGTTGCCGCTGGATCGCCCGGCCGGGGAGCTCAGCGCCGCCCAGCAGCAGCTGCTCCAGATCGCCCGTTCCCTCCTTCAGGACGCGCGGGTCCTGATCATGGACGAGCCCACCTCGTCCCTCTCCCAGAAAGAGGTGGAGATCCTTTTCGGGATCATCGGGCGCCTGCGCCAGCGTGGGGTAGGCGTTCTTTATATTTCCCACCGTCTGGAGGAGGTCTTCGCGCTGGCCGACCGGGTGACCGTGCTGCGGGATGGCCAGTGGGTGGGGACCTATCCGATCTCCGCGGTCACGCCGGAGGCCTTGATCGCCCGTATGGTGGGCCGGGAGCTCACCCAGATGTTCCCCCATACGCCCCATCCCCCCGGCGAGGTCCGGTTGCGGGTCCAGGGTTTGGGGCGCCCTGGCCTCTTCGAGGGGATCTCCTTTGAGTTGCGGGCAGGGGAGATCGTGGGGATGGCCGGTCTGGTGGGGGCCGGTCGCTCGGAGGTTGCCCAGGCCATCTTCGGCATCCTCCCGCTGGAGGAGGGCTGGATCGAAGTGGATGGACGCCGGATGGTCCCCCGGGCGCCCTGGGAGGCGATGGCCGCGGGGATTTTCTACATCCCGGAGGACCGTCACCGGCAGGGGATCGTGGCGCCGCTCTCAGTGCGGGCTAACCTGACCCTGGCGATCCTGCGCCGGCTGGCCCGTTTCGGCTGGATCGATCGCCGCGCGGAGGACGCGCTGGTGGACGCCTATCGGGAGCGCCTGCGGATCCGCGTGTCGGATCCGGAGCAGCCCGTGGGCACCCTCTCTGGTGGCAACCAGCAAAAGGTGGTGGTGGCTCGTGGGCTGGCCACCCAGCCTCGCGTTCTGATCCTGGACGAGCCTACCCGGGGCATCGATGTGGGGACCAAGGCGGAGATCCACCGGTTGATGGATGAGCTGGCGGGGCAGGGGATGGCGATCCTGATGATCTCCTCGGAGTTGCCGGAGATCCTGGGGATGTCGGATCGCATCCTGGTGATGCGGGCCGGCCGTCTGATGGGCGAGTTGCGGCGGGAGGAGGCCACGCCGGAGCAGGTGATGGCGCTGGCCATGGGCCTGACCTCCAATGGCGGGGTCCAGGCCCCGGAGGCGCGCTGAGGGGGGAGCCCGATGGGGTGGAAAGGACGGGAGCCGTTTCTGTTGATCGTTAACGCGCTGCTGATCGTGATCTTGGCGGCCACCACGCCCTTTATGATGCGGCCGGACGCGGCGGGCGGCCGCGTGCTGGACCTGAGCGCGTTGCGTCTGCTACTGGACAACTACGCAGCGACGTTCATCGGGGCGGTGGGGATGACGCTGGTCATCCTGGCCGGCCAAATCGACCTATCGGTGGGCTCCGCCCTGGCCTTGTGTGCGGTGGTCGCTGCCCAGGTCTCCCAGATGGGATGGCCGGTTCCCCTGGCTTTCCTGGCTCCGATCCTGGTGGGGACGCTCATCGGACTGATCAACGGCGCTATCGTCGCCTACGGGCGGATCCACGCCATCCTGGTGACGTTGGGGATGATGACTCTCCTGCGCGGCCTGGTGGTTCACCTGGTCCCGGCGGGCTGGGTGGCGACCAGCGATGCCTTCAAGGGGGTGGGCCTGGCCCGGCCGCTGGGGGTTTCCACCTCAATCTGGATCGCTGCAGCCTTCGCCCTGGTGGTGGCCCTGGCCGCCCGTTACACGCGCTGGGGACGGGAGATCTATGCCGTGGGGAGCAACCCGAACGCCGCGGCCATCGTGGGGATCCGCCCCCACCGCATCTGGTTCACCGTCCTTCTTTTCAACGGATTTGCCATCGGGCTGGCCAGCGCCGTCCATGCCTCCCGCTTCGGGGTGATCCAGAACAACATCGGGCAGGGATTTGAGCTGCTGCTCATCACCGCAGTGGTCATCGGAGGGACCAGCATCTTCGGCGGCTATGGGAGCGTGGGAGGGACTCTCCTGGGGGTCCTGTTCCTGGCGCTGGTTCGTTCGGCGCTGATTTACTTCCGTATCCCTGCGCTCTGGGAACAGGCCGTTTACGGCGCCTTTCTGCTCTTCGCGGTAGGTCTGGACATCGCCCGGTCGCGGGCGTGGGCGCGGGCGTGGCGAGGGGGGACGGCATGAGGGAGATCCGGCGGCCGGGAGCGATCGCCCGGGGATGGACCCGGGAAGGGATCCTGTTGGGGATCGTGGCGGGATTGCTGATCGCCATCGCCCTGCTGACGCCCAAGTTCCTGACGGCCACCAACTTGCAGATCACCTCCCGCTATCTGGTGGAGGTGGGCCTGGTGGCCATCCCGATGACGATGATCATCCTGATCCGCGGGATTGACATCTCCGTGGGCTCCATCGTCGCCCTCACCACAATCGTCCTGGGGTTCTCGTGGAGCGTGTATCGGATCCCCATGGTCGCCGCGATCGCCCTGGCCCTGACGGTGGCGACCCTTTGCGGCCTCCTGAACGGGTTGGCCATCACCCGGTTGCGGGTTCCGGATTTGGTGGTGACCCTTTCGACCCTGGCGATCTACCGGGGGATCGCCGAGGGCCTCGGGGGTGGGGGGCGGGTCTATCTGTATGAGGATCCGATCATGCGCTTTCTGGGGGAGGGGCAAATCCTGGGGATCCCGGTGGGGCTGTGGGTGTTCCTGCCAGCGGTGCTCATCGCTGGACTGGTGCTGGACCGGACCGCCTGGGGGAGGTCGCTATACGCCATCGGGCATAACGAGACGGCCGCGCGCTTCGCCGGGATAAGGGTGGACCGGATCCGCCTGCTGGTTTACACCCTTTCCGGGCTGGCCAGCGGGGTGAGTGCCCTCTTTATGGCCGGACGCCTGGGGACGGCGCGGGCGACGGCCGGCCTGGGCCTGGAGTTCGAGGTCATCACGGCGGTGGTCGTGGGGGGGACGGCGATCTCCGGCGGGGAAGGGAGCATCTGGGGCAGCTTCCTGGGCGTGGTGATGGTCACCGCCTTGCGAAACGGCCTCAACCTGATCGGGGTGCCCTCCCCGATTCAGGCCATGATCATCGGCGCGTTGCTGATCCTGACGGTGCTGGTGAACGAGAATCTGCGCGTGCGCATCCGGGGATGGGTGCGCCCGGCAACGCCGGTGCCCGCGCATGAGGCGGAGCCGGCGCCCGCGGCGAACCCGTCTCCCCATGAAAGGAGGTGAGACCGCAGCATCCGGAAGCCCAATTCTTTGTTGCGACGGTAGTTCAGAACCCCAAATCTCAGGAGGAGGGAGGTTGCCATGAAGCGTCGTCCGTTGCCCTTGCTGATCGTCGGTCTGGTCATGGCCCTGATCCTGGCCCAGTGCGCGCCGGCGCCGACGCCGGCGGCCCAGCCGCCCGCTGCGGCGCCTTCCCCCACCGCCGCTCCTTCTCCTACAGCGGCTCCTGCGAAGAAGTTCGTCATCTACCATGTGCCGAAGGCGGTGGGCATCGACTACTTCAAGTCGGCCCATCAGGGCATGGAGGAGGCGGCGAAGGAGTTCGGCGACGTGGAGCTCCACTATGAGGGCTCCATCAACGCCAGCGCCGAGGAGCAGATCAAGGTGCTGGAGGACATCATCACCAAGAAGCCCGATGCCCTCATCGTCTCCGCCAACGACCCCCAGGCCCTGGTGCCGGTGCTCAAGCGGGCCCGCGAGGCCGGCATCACGGTGGTCACGTACGACGCCGATGTGCTGCCCGAGGCCCGCATCTTCTTCATCAACCAGGCCACCTTTGAGGGCATCGGCAAGGCCCTGATCGATGAAGCAGCCAATCAGGTGGGGCCGGAGGCCAAGATCGCCATCATCTCCACCTTCCCCACGGCCCCCAACCAGAGCCGCTGGGTGGAGGAGATGCAAAAGTATATGTCCCAGGCCTACCCCAAGATGCAGCTGGTGGACATCCGCTACGGGGAGGACGATCAGGCCAAGAGCCGTCAGCAGGCCACGGACCTCATCGCCGCCCACCCCGAGGTGCAGTTCCTGATCGTCCCGACCTCGGTGGGCTGCCCCGGCGTGGCTGACGCCCTGGAGGCGGCCGGCAAGGTGGGCCAGATCAAGATGACCTGTCTGGCCACCCCCAACGGGATGCGGGCCTACGTCAAGCGGGGCACCCTGGAGGCCTTCTACCTGTGGAACGTGGTGGACCTGGGTTATCTGGCGATGTATGTGACCCACGGGCTGCTGACCGGCGAGATCAAGCCCACGGATAAGACGGTGAAGGCCGGCCGGCTGGGCGAGCGTGAGGTTGGCCCGGACAACGTGATCCTGCTCGGCCCGCCCTTCCGGTTCGACAAGAACAACATCGATCAATTCAACTTCTAAATGCGCGGGTATGGGGGAGGGCCTCTTCGGCCCTCCCCCGGCTCGACAGGGCTTTCCGTTCGCTCAGACGAGGGGGGAAGCCATGGCGGGGGTGCCTGGCTATGAGGCCCTGGCGGAAACCTTGGCCCGCCGGGGCGTGGATGTAGAGGCGGTGAAGGCTGCCCTGAAGCGGCAGCGGATCGAGACGCCCTCCTGGGGTTATGGCAACTCCGGCACTCGTTTTAAGGTGTTTCCATGGCCGGGGGCAGCCCGGAACATCTACGAGAAGCTGGCGGACGCGGCGGTGGTGCATCGATTCACCGGCGTGTGTCCCACGGTGGCCATCCACATCCCGTGGGATAAAGTGGAAGATTGGGAAGGCCTGCGGCAATACGCCGCCAGCCTGGGGCTTCAGATCGGGGCGGTGAACCCCAACCTGTTCCAGGACGACGATTACCGGCTGGGCAGCGTCTGCCATCCGGATCCCCGGGTGCGGCGTCGGGCGGTGGAGCACATGCTGGAGTGCATCGAGATCGCCGAAAAGGTCGGCTCCTCCATCCTGAGCCTCTGGTTCGCCGACGGCACCAACTACCCCGGTCAGGACGACTTCCGGGCGCGCAAACATCGCATGCTGGAGGCTCTCTCGGAGGTCTACCGCCGGATGCCGCCGGGGATGCGAATGCTGATCGAATATAAGTTCTTCGAGCCGGCCTTCTATCACACCGATCTGGCGGACTGGGGGATGGCCTATGTCATCGCAACCCACCTCGGGCCCCAGGCCCAGGTCCTGGTGGACACCGGTCACCATCCCCAGGGGACCAACATCGAGCACATCGTGGCCTTCTTGTTAGATGAGGGCCGGTTGGGGGGCTTTCATTTCAACAATCGGAAATACGCCGACGACGACCTGATCGTCGGGTCCATCAACCCCTTCGAACTCTTCCTGATCTTCAATGAGCTGGTCGCAGCGGAGCAGGACCCGCGGACGGCGGAGACGGCCCGGGCGGTGGCTTACATGATCGATCAGTCCCACAACATCGAGCCGAAGATCGAAGCGATGATCCAGTCGGTGGTGAACATCCAGACGGCCTACGCGAAGGCGCTTCTGGTGGATCGACAGCGGCTGCGGGAGGCGCAGGAGGCGGGCGACGTCCTGGAGGCCCACCGGGTTCTCCTGGAAGCCTACGAGACCGACGTGCGTCCGCTGCTGGCCCAGGTCCGTCTGGAGATGGGACTGGATCCAGATCCGGTGGCCGCTTTCCGACGGAGCGGATACGCAGAGAAGGTGGCCCGGGAACGGGGGATCGCCGTTGCGGCCAGCGGCTACCCCGGCGCATCTTAACCTTGGAATTCAGGGCCGCTCCCTGAGCTCTCGGTTTCATCCGGATTTGCCTCAGGAGGGATGGAGGATGCCGCGCAACCTCTGGAAGGAAGAGGAAGCGGCGGGCTTGAGCGAGCTGGAGCTTCTGGTCTACCGCTCCCGCCTGCTGGGGGCCGATCGAAGCGTGTGCAACATCTTCGGGGGCAACACATCGGCCAAGACGATAGAGCTGGACTTCCGGGGCCGCCCCGTTCGCACGCTGTGGGTGAAGGGCTCCGGGTCGGATCTGGCAACGATCACGCTGAAGGGCTTCGCGGCGCTGCGGTTGGACGACGTGTTGCCCCTCATGGAGCGGGAGAGCCTCTCCGATGAGGAGATGGTGGAGTATCTTTCCCACTGTTATCTGAAGCCAGGGATGCCTCGCCCCTCCATTGAGACGCTGCTGCACGCCTTTATCCCCGCCCCCCACGTGGATCACACCCACCCGGACGCTATCGTGAGTCTGGCCACGTCGGAGAACGGACCGGAGCATGTGCGGCGTCTCTTCGGCGACCGCGCGGTCTGGGTTCCCTATGTGCGGCCGGGGTTCACCCTGAGCAAATGGATCGCCGAGGCGGTGCGGGCCAACCCGCAGGCGGAGTGCGTGGTGATGGCCAAGCACGGCCTGGTGACCTGGGGGGAGGATGCCCGTTCCTGCTACGAGAACACCATCCGGATCATCCAGGAGGCGGAGGATTACATCGCCGAGCAGGCGATGGGCCGTCGGATCTTCGGCGGGGTGCGCGTCCCCGCGTTGCCGGAGGATCGGCGCCGGGAGATCGCAGCGAAGCTGCTGCCGATCCTGCGGGGCGCGGTAAGCCGGGAGCGCCGACATATCCTGCGCTACGACGACAGCCCGGAGGTTCTGGATTTCGTGGGCAGCGAGGGAGCCCGGGAGGTCGCTCGAGTGGGTTCCGCATGCCCGGATCATCTGGTGCACACCAAGCATTGGCCGTTGTTTGTGGAGTGGGATGGCTCTGACGTGGAGGGGCTAAAGGCCTCCCTGGTCCGGGAAGTTGAGCGCTATCGGGAAGAGTATGTCCGTTACTTTGAAGCGCACCGGGGCCCCCAGGACACGATGATGGATCCCTCCCCGCGCATCATTCTCATCCCAGGCCTCGGGCTGATCGCCACCGGGAAGGACGCGTTTATGGCCGGTGTGGCCCGGGATCTCTATCACCGGGCCATCGCGGTGATGCGTGGAGCCACCGCCCTGGATCGTTTTGTCTCCCTCACGCCGGCGGAAGCCTTCGCGGTGGAATACTGGCCGCTGGAGCTGTACAAGCTGACCCTCCGTCCTCCTGAGCGAGAGCTGGCGGGCCGGGTGGCGGTGATCACCGGAGGGGCTTCCGGCATTGGCCGTGCGACGGCGTATCGCCTGGCCCAGGAAGGGGCCCACGTGGTGATCCTGGACATCAACCGGGAGGGCGCGGAAGCGGTGGCCGCCGACCTCGTCTCCCGCTATGGGGAGGGACGGGGGATGGCCGTGCCCTGTGATGTCACCGATGAGGCTCAGGTCGCCGAAGCCTTCCGCCGCACGGTTCTGGCATATGGAGGGGTGGATATTGTGATCAACAACGCGGGCATCGCCCACTCAGCCCCGGTTACGGAGACCTCGACGGCGGATTGGGATCGCCTGTATCACGTGCTGGTGCGCGGCTATTTCCTTGTGGCCCGCGAGGCGTTCCGGATCTGGAAGGCGCAGGGGATCGGGGGGAGCATGGTCATCGTCGCTTCGAAAAACGCTTTGGTCGCCGGGAAGAACACCGCCGCCTATAGCTCCGCCAAGGCCGCAGAGGTGCATCTGGCCCGCTGTCTGGCCGAGGAGGGAGGCGAGATCGGGGTTCGTGTGAACGTGGTCTGTCCCGATGCCGTGATCCGGGGTTCCAGCATATGGGACACGCGCTGGCGGGAGGAGCGGGCGCGCACGTATGGGATCGCCCCGGAGCAGCTGGAGGAATATTACCGCCAGCGCACGACCCTCAAGGTCAACGTGTATCCGGAGGACGTGGCCGAGGCCATCCTCTTCTTCGCCTCCGATCGCTCGGCGAAGACCACCGGCGGGATCCTGACGGTGGATGGAGGGGTTCCCGCTGCCTACGTTCGCTGAGGGGGACATCTTCCAAACCAGAGATGGCCGGCGCTCAGGTTGCTCAGACCGACGGCACAGGGCACGGAGGGTTGGCGCATGCTTCGTCTGGCGGCCATCGACCTGGGGGCGGAGAGCGGACGGGTGTTCCTGGGGACGTTCGATGGGGAACGCCTGTCCGTCGAGGAGATCCATCGTTTCCCGAACGTCCCGGTTCGGGTTCAGGGCACCCTCTATTGGGACATCCTTCGCCTCTTCGAAGGAGTCCGGGAAGGTTTGCTCCGGGCCGCCCGGGTTTCCGGAGGGCGCATCGCTTCGGTGGGGGTCGACACCTGGGGGGTGGATTTCGCCCTGCTGGACCGCCAGGGCCGGCTGATCGGGAACCCGGTGCATTATCGGGATCGCCGCACCGAGGGGATGATGGAGCGGGTTTTCCAGCGCATCCCCCGCGAGGAGATCTACCGCCGCACCGGGATCCAGTTCATGCCGATCAACACCCTCTATCAGTTGTTCGCCATGGTGGCGCGGGAGGATCCCTGGCTGGAGATCGCCCACACCTTCCTGACGATCCCTGACCTTTTCCATTACTGGCTGAGCGGGGTGAAGGCCTGCGAGTTCACCAACGCCACGACCACGCAATGTTACGATCCCTTGGCTGGGGATTGGGCGCGGGATTTGCTGGGACGTCTGGGGATCCCCACCCACCTTTTCCCCGAGATCGTGCCCCCGGGGACCATCCTGGGGCCGCTCCAGCCGGAGCTGGCGCAGGAGCTGGGTCTTCCCGAGACTCAGGTGGTCGCGCCGGCCAGCCACGACACTGGCTCCGCGGTGGCCGCTGTCCCCTTCCAGCATCCCGATGCGGCTTATATCAGCTCGGGGACGTGGTCCTTGGTCGGCGTGGAGGTCAGGGCCCCGGTGATCCGGGAGGAGGCCCTGGCGGACAACTTCACCAACGAAGGGGGCGTGGGAGGGACCTTCCGGCTGCTGAAGAACGTGATGGGGCTGTGGCTGCTTCAGGAGTGCCGGCGCACATGGACCGCCCAGGGACAGCAATGGGATTATGAGGCTCTGGTTCGTCTGGCGGAAGCGGCCCCTCCGCTCCGATCGCTCATCGATCCGGATGATCCGCGATTCCTGCCTCCAGGAGAGATGCCCGCACGGATTCAGGCGTTCTGCCAGGAGACCGGCCAGCCCATCCCAGAGGAACCCGCGGAGATCGTCCGCTGTATCCTGGAGAGCCTCGCCCTGAAGTATCGATGGGTGATCGAGCGCCTAGAGGCCCTGCTCGCACGTCCCATCCCGCTGATCCACGTAGTCGGCGGCGGATCCCGCAATGCCCTCCTCTGTCAGTGGACGGCGGATGCCGCCGGACGCCCGGTGCTGGCCGGGCCTGCCGAAGCCACGGCGCTGGGCAACCTCATCGTGCAGGCGATGGCCCTGGGCCATCTCTCCAACCTCGAGGAGGCTCGCGCGGTGATCCGGCGCTCCTTCGCTCCGCTTCTCTATGAGCCCCGCGCTTCCTCCACCTGGGAGGAGGCTTACCAGCGCTTTGTCACCCAGATCCTTCCCGCTGGAAGGAAATGAGGATAGAGACGACCCAGCAGGTCGCCCCTGCCGGATCGAACGGCGATCGCCGCTTCCCGGTGCGCCCGATGGAGGCATGTCGCCTGAGGTAAACTGGGGAAGCGGCGGTGATCCACCAGCCTGATCCGCCCAGAGGAGGAGAGACGATGAGCGTCCCCAGCCCGGCCTTTCGCGCGCGCATCCGCCAGGGGCTCTCCGATACCGTCCTCCAGGAGGCGCTGCAGCGGGCCACCCGATCCTTCCAGATCAGCCGTGAGCAGGCGTTCGCGGACCTCCCGGACGCCGAGGCGGTCCGCGACCGCGCCCGCGCCATCCGCGCCCACACCATCGCCCACCTGGACCGCTACCTGGAGCAGTTCGCCCGGGCGGTGGAGCGACACGGCGGGAAGGTCTTCTGGGCCGCCACGGCGCAGGAGGCGTGCGATTACGTCTTGGGTCTAGCTCGGGCCCGGGGCATCTCCTTGGTCGCCAAGAGCAAGTCCATGGTCAGCGAGGAGATCGGCCTCAACGCCGCCCTGGAGGCCGCCGGGATCCGGGTGGTGGAAACAGACTTGGGGGAGTTCATCATCCAGCTGGCCGGGGAACGCCCCTCCCACATCATCACCCCGGCCATCCACAAGCGGCGGGAGGACGTCTCGCAGCTCTTCCAGAAGCATCTGGGGATGCCCCCTACCGACGAGATCCCCGCCATGACCGCCGCGGCCCGCCAGGCCCTGCGCCAGATTTTCCTGGACGCCCGCATGGGGATCAGCGGGGTCAACTTCGGGATCGCTGAGACGGGGACCCTGGTGCTGGTGACCAACGAGGGCAACGGCCGGATGGTGACCACCCTGCCGCCCATCCACGTGGCCCTGATGGGCATCGAGCGGGTGGTGCCCACGTGGGAGGACGCCGAGATCCTGTTGCGGGTGCTGGCCCGCAGCGCCACCGGACAGGCCCTCACCGCCTACACGTCGTTCCTCACCGGCCCCCGTCGACCCAAGGAGCCCGATGGACCCGAGGAGCTGCACGTGGTGCTGGTGGACAACGGCCGCTCCCGCTGGCTGGGCACCCCGTTGGAGGAAGCGCTGTACTGCATCCGTTGCGGGGCCTGCCTGAACGCCTGCCCGGTCTACCAGGCCATCGGGGGCCACGCGTACGGCAGCGTGTATCCCGGGCCCATTGGATCCATTGTCACGCCCATGCTGGGGGACGGAGCCGGCGCGGAGCTCGCTTACGCCAGCAGCCTGTGCGGGGCCTGTCAGGAGATCTGCCCAGTGCGCATCGCCATCCCCGATCTCCTGATCCGTTGGCGGCAGATGGAGGCCGGCCGCCTCCTGCCGGCCTGGGAGCGGGCCGCCCTCTGGGCTTACGCTCGAATCGCCCGCCACCCCGCGGCCTGGACGCGGCTCGGCCGCTGGGCGATGGCGCTCCTGCGTCGCCTGGGGCGAGGGGGATGGCTGCGATGGGGCCCCGGGCCCCTGCGGGCCTGGACGGCGGTCCGGGATCTCCCCGTCCCGCAACGTCCGGCTTTCCGGGAGTGGTGGGCCTCCCGGGGAGGAGGTGTCCCATGACCCATCCGGTGCTGGAACGCGTTCGTCGGCAGGTCACCCGGCGGCCGATGCCCTCCGGGCCGGTCCCGCGGTGGCCCCTGGACGCGCCGCGGGGGAGCGCGGCCGCCCTCGAGCGGCTTCAGGCGGCATGGACAGCGGTGGGCGTGGCCTTCGTCCACTGCCCCACCGAGGCCGCGGCCTTCCGGGAGATCGTCGCCCGGCTGCAGGAGCGGAAGGTCCGGCACGTGCTGATGGATGCGCGCACCCACCGCGCGTATCCCGGCCTGCGGGAGGCTCTGGAGGACGCCGGGCTGACGGTGATGAGCGGCGGCCTTCCCCGGGAGGAGGGGCCGCGCTACCTGGGGCTGGGGCGCTGGGCGACGGCCGAGGCCGGCATTACCGAGGTGGTGGCTGCCTTCGCGGACACCGGGACGCTGTGGGTGGCCGGGGGCGCGGGGAGGATGCGCTGCGCCTCGCTGTTGCCGCCGCTGCACATCGCCTTGGTCCGGCGGGCCCAGGTCTTTCCGTGTCTGGCCGCCTGGCTGGCGGAGGCCCGGGCCTCCGGGGCGCTGATGGAATGGGTGGAGGAAAGCAGCGCGCTGATCGCCATCACGGGGCCCAGCCGGACCTCGGACATTGAGAAGACGCTGACGCTGGGGGTGCATGGGCCGCGGGAGGTGATCGCCTTTCTGATCGAGGAGGCCGTATGAGCCCGACGGTCCAGCTCTTCGTCACATGCCTGGTGGACTGGCTGCGGCCGGAGATCGGGATCGCGACCGTGCAGTTGCTGGAAAGGATCGGCGTCGCGGTGCGCTTCCCGGAGGCCCAGACCTGTTGCGGACAGCCCGCCTTCAACGTGGGGCGCTGGGGGGAGGCCCGGGCCATGGCCGAACACTGGGTGCGGACCTTCGACCCCGAGCTCCCGGTGGTGGCCCCCTCCGGCTCGTGCGTGGCGATGATCCGCCACGGCTACCGGGCGCTCCTGGAGGGACATCCCCTTTACAGGCGCTGGGAGGCCCTGGCGGCCCGCACCTATGAGCTCAGCCAGTATCTGGTGGACGGGTTGGGGATCGAGGACCTGGGGATCCGGCGCGCGGGAACGGTGACTTATCATCCTTCGTGCCATCTCCTGCGGATGCTGGGGGTGCGGGAGGCACCGGAGCGGCTGATCCGGGCCACGGGGGCGGAATATCGCCTGCTCCCGGAGGCGACCGCCTGCTGCGGCTTCGGGGGGCTCTTCTCCCTGCACTTCGAGGAGGTCTCCGGCGCGATGCTCGCCCGCAAGATCCAGGCCATCCGCTCCACCGGCGCGGAGGTGGTCCTGGGGTGCGACTGGAGCTGCCTGATGCACATCGGCGGCGGGCTGCACCGCCAGGGCCTGCCGGTCCGCGCTCTGCACCTCGCCGAGTGGCTGGCGGGGGGGGAATGACCCGATGGACCTGCACGCCCTGCGGGAACGCCTGATCGCTTTCTTCGCTGACCAGCCGGACGTGGCGGCGGCGTATCTGTTCGGATCCGTGGCCCGCGGGAAGGCCACGCCGCGCTCGGATCTGGACGTGGCGGTCTTGCTGGCGCCCGCGCCCTCGTCCCCCCAGGAAGAATGGGAGCGCCGGGAGGCCCTGTCGAAGGCCCTCAGCCGGATCGTGGGCCGCCCGGTGGATGTGGTGATCCTGAACCGGGCTCCTCCGCTGCTCTGCCATCAGGTGCTGCGGGAAGGCCAGCGGATCTACGAGCGGGATCCGGAGACCCGGATCGAGTTCGAGGTGCGTGTGGGAAAGATCTACGCGGATCTCCGGCCGATGTGGGACTTCTTCGATCGGATCCTGGAACAGGAGCTGGAGGAGGGTCGCCTTGGGGAGCTCCGACGACATGATTCGGGAAAGGCTTCGCTGGCTGCGAAGCGAGGTCGCCTATCTAAAAAGCGAAAGGGATAAAATCCGCTCGTTCCAGGTATACGTCCAGGATGCTCGCCTGAAACGCGCGGTCGAACGCACGGCGAAGGGGACCCGGGGCGATGGGGGACTTTGACCCAACGCAACGTCTCGGGGGGGAGATCCGGGCATCCTCTCGTTGGATCTCCGGCCGGAGGCATCCCGCATGCGGACGCTGTATTTCATCACCGTGGGCTTGCATCTGCTGGCCGCGATCTTCTGGATCGGGGGACTGCTCTTCCTGGCTCTAACGGTGGTCCCGGTGGTCCGTCGGCCGGCGTTCCGCGCGCTCTCCTCCGCGCTTCTGGAGGCCATCGGCCTGCGGTTTCGAAGCCTGGGCTGGATCGCGATGGGAGTTCTGGTCCTCACCGGCCTGATCAACCTGCTCGCCCGGGGGGTGACGCCGGCGCTCCTGATGGATCCCGCCTTCTGGGGAGGCTCCTTCGGGCGGGCGCTGGCGGGGAAGCTGCTCACGGTGGCTCTGGTCATCGGCTTGAACGCGTTGCACGATTTCTGGGCCGGCCCCCGGGCGACCCGGGCCCTCGCGGTCGACCCCGAGGGGGCGGAGGGGGCGCGCTGGCGGCGCCTCGCCTCCTGGCTGGCCCGCCTGACGCTGCTGGCCAGCCTGGGGGCGTTGACCTTCGCCGTCTTCATGGTGCGGGGTTGGCCGTGAGGCGGGGAGGAGGCGAGGATGCCGCGGCTCACCCGATGGTTCATCCGCGCGGCGCTGGCGCATCTGATCGCCGCTCTGCTTCTGGGGGCGTTGTTGGGAGGGGGACGGGTGCTCTCCCTGCCGCCGATCCTGGCCGCGGCCACCCCGGTGTATTTCCATCTCCTGATGCTGGGCGGGGTCGCCCAGTTCATCATCGGGGTGGCCTGGTGGATGTTCCCGCCGCTTTCTAAGGAGCGTCCCCGGGGGAACGAGGCCCTGGCCTGGGCGGTCTTCTTCCTGCTGAACGGCGGGTTGATCCTGCGGGCGATTTGTGAACCATGGGTCGCGGTGGATCCGCAGCCGATCGCCCGCGGGGGGCTGTTCTTGAGCGCCCTGGCCCTGGTGGCGGCCGGATGGATCGTCGTGGGCCTGCTCTGGCCCCGGGTGAAGGGGAGGTGAGATGCCGCCCTTGAGCCGGTATATGGTCCGCCTGGCGCTGCTCCATCTGGCCCTCGGCTTCTTTTTCGGGGGCCTGATGCTCGCGCACAAAGCCTTCCCGATCGCGCCGTGGGCGATGCGGCTGCTCCCCTGGCACATCCACAGCCTGCTGATCGGCTGGACGATCCAGCTGGCCTTTGGGGTGGCTTACTGGATCTTCCCGCGGTTCGCCCTGGAGCGGCCGGGGGATCCGCGGGGGCGGGCGGGATGGGCCTGGGCTTCCCTGGTGCTGCTGAACGCTGGGGTCCTGTGCGCCGGCCCGGCGGGGGCGATGGGCTGGGGGCCCGGGCTCGCCCTCGGGTCAGCCATGGAGACCCTGGGGGTCCTCGCCTTCGTCGTCCATCTGTGGCCCCGGGTGCGCCCCGCCATTCTATGATCCAACCGGATGCCGTGGCGAGCCGGGATCCGATACAATAGGAGCCTTGAGCGCGGCGCGGATTCCGTTGTAACCCGGGAGGCGCTCGATGTGGGATGTGCCCATCGTCTGGATCGCGGCCTTTATCGCCGGGGCGATGAACGCCGTCGCCGGCGGGGGGACGCTGGTGTCCTTCCCCGCGCTGGTGTGGCTGGGCCGCCCGCCGATCCTGGCCAACGCCACCAACACCGTGGCCTTGCTGCCCGGCTCCATCGCCGGGGCCTTCGGCTTCCGGCGGGAGCTCCCGAAGCTCCGCCGCTGGCTCCTGATCCTGTTCTGGCCCTCCCTAATGGGCGGCTTCCTGGGCTCGTATGTCCTGCTCCACACCCCGGAGCGCCTCTTCCGTGACATCATCCCGTATCTGTTGCTGTTCGCCACCGTCCTCCTGATGGTCGGCCCCCGGTTGCAGCGTTGGATCCCCCGCCCCGCTGGACCGATCTCTCCGTGGCGGTGGGCGGCCCTGGCGTTCTTCCAGCTCCTGGTGGGCTTTTACGGCGGCTATTTCGGGGCAGGCATCGGCATCCTGATGCTGGCCGCGCTGGAGCTGATGGGCCTGGAGGACATCCATCAGATGAACGCCCTCAAAAACGTGCTGGCCTTCACCATCAACGGCATCGCCGCCCTGTATTTCATCCAATCCCATGCGGTGCTCTGGGGGGATGCGCTGTGGATGGCCGTGGGGGCGATGGCGGGCGGATATGCCTCCTCCACCATCGCGCAGCGCGTGGATCGAAGCTGGGTGCGCCGCACGGTGGTCGCCATCGGCTTCCTCGTGGCCTTCCGCTCGTTCTTCCGTTGAGCTCGCTCAGGGAGAGCTCTCCTCCGGAACGAGCACGAGGTCAAACTGCCCCCGCGTCTGGCCGGGCTGCGGGTAATACTGGGTCACCAGCACCCGATGCCCTTCCGCGGTAACCCGGATGTGGATGTGGGGCGGGCGGCCGCCGTAGGATGGCGGGAAGTGGCTTTCGAAGGCATAAGCGCCCCGCTCGTCGGCGAAGACCGTGGCCCGATACGCGTCAGCGTAGCGCCCGTCCGGCCCCGCCAGCCAGAACTCGATGCGCGCGCCCGGCAGCGGCCGGCAGCCCCGGCTGGAGCGCACCACGCCCACGAGCCGGAACCCCTCGCCGACTTTGGAGCGGACCGGTGCCCCCGGCCGATAGAACGGCCCCAGGGCGTCCGGTGGGGTAGGAGCGCAGGCCTCCGGCTCCGGGGTGGAAGGTGGTTCGGTGGGTGAGGGTGGCGGGGTTGTGGAGAGCGCCGGAGGCGGCGCCTCTGGGCGGATCGTCGCCGGTGTGAAGGCCGGGCGCGTCGGAGAGTCCTTCTTCCCCGGGATCGGCGCGCAAAGGCTGAGAAACCCGAGCATCGCCAGCAACCATCCGGCGCGATGCATGCATGCCTCCCTTCACCATCAGCGTCCGCCCTCGTCGGAGCCCTCACGGCCCGGGCACGAGGCGCAGGATCCGATCATCCTCCGGGCCCGGGCGCCCTCGGCCGTCGCGGTTGCTGGTCGTGAAGTAGAGATAACCGTCCGGCCCCATCTTCACCTCGCGGATGCGCCCGAAGACGCCCTGGAACAGCGCCTCGTGGAAGATCACCGTGATCCCATCCGGCCCCAGGATCACGTGGTGGAGATGCTGTCCTCGAAGGGCGCCGAAGAACAGGTGCCCGTTCCACGGAGCCAGCCGGTCCCCGGTCACGAAATCCATCCCGGCGGGCGCCCACGTGGTGCTTTCCCCGCTATACAGGATGGGATCCGTGAAGCGGGGGTCGCCGGCGATGCCGGTCACGATGGGCCAGCCGTAGTTCGCGCCGGGCCGGATGAGGTTGAGCTCATCGCGGCAGCACAGGCCCATCTCGCCGCTGGGGCCGTGCTCCGTGCTGTAGAGCTGTTGGGTCTCCGGGTGCCAGGCCAGGCCCTGGGGGTTGCGGTGGCCCAGCGAATAGACATACGAGCCCGGGAAGGGGTTATCCGCCGGCACCGAGCCGTCCGGGTTCAGGCGGAGGATCTTCCCCGCCAGGCTGTCCAGTCGCTGGGCTTGATCGCGCTGGGCTGCGTCCCCCGTGGTGGCATAGAGCTTGCCGTCCGGGCCGAAGGCCAGACGGCCGCCGTCGTGGATCCCGGCTCCCGGGATGCCGTCCAGGAGGACACGCTCCTCCCCGGCAACCTCCCCTCGCATGGTGAGCCGGGAGATCCGGTTGCGCAGGGCGCCCCCGGCCCGATAGGTATACATCACGTAGAGATAGCCGTTGCGGGGGAAATCCGGATCCAGGGCCAGGCCCATGAGCCCGCCCTCGCCGGTGGCGGCCACCGGGAGGACGGCCACCGGCTCCGGGCGCAGCCGGCCGTTCTCGATCACCCGGATCCGGCCGGGGCGCTCGGTGACGAAGATCCGACCGTCCGGCGCGAAGGCGAGGGCCCACGGCACCTCCAGGCCGGTCGCCACCACCTCCACCCGGGGCTGGAAGGCCGCCGACGGAGAGGGGGAGGCGCTGGGCGTGGAGGGGACAGGAGAAGGTCGGAGCGGGGTCGCCGTCGGTGATGGGCGGGGCGCAGAGGTGGAAATCTCGATCGGGGAAGCCCTCGGCGCGGGCGAGGCGGGCCCCCGACCGCACGCGCCCATCCAGAGCAGCGCAACTCCTATCAGCGGCAACGCTTTTCGCATGGGAAGCCTCCGACATCGAATGGCGCAAGCGGAAAGCCATTCTCGGACCCATGGCCGGATCTTTTCAGCATCTATGTTGTAGGAGCGACCCTTTTGTGTCATCGTAAGTTAAGGTTTCGGGCTGAAGTCTCTCTCGTCAGAGGTGGCCAGTAGCCTTATTGAGAGCAGCGGTTCGGGGCTGAAGCCCCTCCTACGAGAATTCGCCTTGTAGGAACGGCTTCAACCGCGACCCTTTGTGCCATCGAAGACGGAGGTTCAGGGCTGAAGTCCCTCCTATGTAAGCCGAAATCCATTTCAGCATCTGTATGGGTAGGAGCGGCTTTAGCCGCGACCCTTGCGTCATTGAAGACGGAGGTTCGGGCTGTAGGAGCGGCTTCAGCCGCGACTCTGCGTTATCGAAGATGCGATGCTCGGGGCTGAAGCCCCTTCTACAAAAAGATCAATTCTGTAGCAGCAGCTTTAGCCGCGATCTTGCTCTTACTTCCGCTTCCGCCACGACCCTTTGCGTCATCCAAGACGCGAAGTTCGGGGCTAAAGACCCTCCTATAAAAAGATCAATATTGCAGGAGCGGCTTTCGCTGCAACCCTTGCGTCCGGCGGATGAGAGCGTTCTTCGATCGTCACCTGAAGGCGCTGGGTGAGCGGGATGGAGTTTACTCCGCCTCCCGACGGGCCAGCTCACGGTCCATCATCACCAGCCCGGCCCCATTCTCCCCGATGCGCCGGAGCGCCTCCAGGATCTGCTCCACGGACTTCTCCTCCTCGACCTGCTCTTCCAGGAACCAGTGGAGCAGGGGCAGGCTGGAGGGATCGTTCTCCTGGACGGCGATCTGGTAGAGGTTCCGGATGAGGCCGGTGACCCGGCGCTCGTGCTGGAGGGCCTGGGCGAAGACCTCCTGCGGCGAGGGGAAGTCGGCGGGGGGCTGCTCGATGGCCTGCAGGACCACCCGCTCCCCCCGATCGCAGAGGTGATCGAAGAACTTCATGGCGTGGCCCACTTCCTCACGGGCCTGCACCCGCATCCAATGGGCGAACCCAGGCAGGTTGAGGGCCTCGAAGTAAGCGGCCATGGAAAGATACAGATAGGCGGAGTAAAGTTCATGCTTGATCTGGTCGTTCATTGCATCCCGGAGAGCTTTGCTCATCGCCATGGGAAGCCTCCTTCGCATCTGAAATGGACGGGGCCGGATTCAGGTCCAGTCTAAACCACAACTCCGGAGCTTGCCATCCTGAACGGAGGGAGGGACAGCGGCCGGGTCGGCCATCACGATAAGGCGACGTTTCCGTTAAATCATTTGGGAACATTGCGATGGGGGAATCTTCGGCGCGAGCCCATGCGATGGAGGCCCGCATCGCCTCCGGGGATGTGGAGGCGGAGGTCATCCAGCGGGCACAGGCGGGCGACCCGGAGGCGATCGGGTGGCTCTACGATCGCTATTACCTGCCCATCTACCGCTACCTGCGGGTCCGGGTGGAGGACCAGGAGGCCGCTGAGGATCTGGCTGCGGAGGTGTTCGTGCGCATGATCGAGCATCTGCCCCGCTACCAGGCCCGCGGGCGCCCCTTCCTCGCCTGGCTTTACACCATCGCCCGCAACCTGCTGACGGACTATTACCGCTCCCAGCGCGGGGCCCCACTGGACCTCCCGGATCCGGAGCGAGAGCGGGGGGACGAGGGGGTGATGGAGCGGATTGAAGCGCGGGCCCAGCAGGATTGCCTGTGGCGGGCCCTCCGGCAGCTGACCCCGGAGCAGCAGGAGGTGCTCTTCCACCGCTTCTTCGAGGGGCGCTCGGTGGAGGAGACCGCCCAGCTAATGGGCAAACAGCCCGGCGCGATCAAGGCCTTGCAGCATCGCGCCCTGGCCGCCCTGCGACGGCGAATGGAGGAGATGGGATGTCGCTGAAGCAACCGTCGTTTGAAGAAGCGCTGGCCCGCTGCCTGGAAGAGGTGGCAGCCGGCGCGGACGTAGAGCGCGTGGTGGCCCGCTATCCGGCCTACGCGGCGGCGCTCCGCCCCTTGCTGGAGACCGCCCTTCAACTTCGCGAGACTGAAGTCCCGCCCCCGCGCGAGGAAGCGATCCGGCGCGGTCGCATGCGCGCGGTGGGGGCCGCTCGGCGGATGCGCCCCGCGACCCGAAGCGGGCTCACGGTCCGCCGGTGGGTTTCCGCCCTCCTCACCGCCGGGCTGTTGCTGGCGCTGCTCTTCGGAGGAGGCGCCTTAGGGGTCCGAGTCGCCGAGGCCAGCTTGCCGGGCGACCCCCTTTATCCGCTCAAGTTGCTGAAGGAATCCGCGGAGCTGACCTGGGCGGAGTGGCAGGGGGATCCCACGCCGGCCCTGATCCGCCAGCTGGAGCGCCGTTCCGAGGAGATCGAGACTCTGCAGCGCCAGGGCCGCCCGGTGCATCCGGCAGCGTTGCAGCGCTCCACCCGTTTGCTGATCCGGTTGATCCTCCTGGCCGAGCAGCATCCGGATCATCCGCTCCTGCGGCAGCGCGCGCTGCAGGCCATTGAGAGGCATCGGATGGTCCTTCTGGCCCTGCGGGATCGGGTCCCGCTGGCCGCGCGGCCGGCCCTGGAGCGGGCCCTGGAGCGGGCGGAGCGGGCTCGGGAGGCGATCCGGAAGGCCCCCATCCCCCCAGGCCCCCCCGGACGCCGGCCAGAGCCCCCGGTTCCGGGGCCGAAACGATGAGGGTCACCGCAGCGGCCCCGATGGGCTCAGCGCCGCAGCAGGCGGGCGCTGTTCAGGAGGATGCCCACGTCCGGCACCACCTGGGCCGCCGCCGCGAGGATCGGCGGGAGAAACCCCAGGGCGGCCAGCAGCGCTCCGATGGCGTTATAGACCGTGGCGAGGGCGAAGTTCCACTGGATGACATTCATCGTGGACCGGGCGATCCGGACCGCCTCGGGCAGGAGCCGCCAGTCGTCCCGCAGCAGGACGATGTGTCCGGCCTCCAGGGCCACATCCGTCCCACTCCCCATGGCGATCCCCACGTCGGCCTGGGCCAGGGCCGGGGCGTCGTTGACGCCGTCCCCTACCATCACCACGACCCGCCCCTCGGTCTGGTAGGCCCGGACGGCCGCGATCTTGTCCTCCGGGAGGAGCCCGGCCCGGAAGGGGATACCGAGGGACCTCGCCACGGCCGCCGCCGCCTCCGGGCGATCCCCGGTCAGGAGTTCGACCCGCCGGAGCCCCAGCCGCTGGAGTTCCTGGAGGGCGTCGCGCGCCTCTGGACGGAGGGTATCCTGCACGGTGAGAAGCCCGATCGGCTGGCCGTCGAGCCGGACGGCGACCACGGTCTTCCCCTCGGCCGCCAGGCGGGCGGCGAGGGCCTGGAGGCGATCCGCTCCGTCCGGCGCGATCCGGCCCACCGTCACCGTGTGGCCACCGATCTGCGCCCGCACGCCGATCCCCGGCAGGGCCTCGAAGGTTTCGACCGCCGGAACCCGGACGCCCCGCTCTCGGGCGAGGGCGCGCACGGCCTCGGCGAGCGGGTGCTCGGAGTCCCGCTCGGCCGCGGCAGCGAAGGCCAGCACTTCCTCCTCCCGCCACCCGTCGAGGGGGATCACGTCGGCCACCTGCGGGCGGCCGAGGGTGACCGTTCCGGTCTTATCGACCAGCAGCACCTCCGCCCGGGCGAGGGCTTCGAGGAACCGCCCGCCCTTGATGAGGAGGCCCCGGCGGGCGGCGGCGCCGATGGCCGCGAGCATCGCCACCGGGGTGGCGAGGGCGAAGGCGCACGTGCAGGCCACCGCGAACACCGCGGCCATCGCCAGCGGATCGCGCCGCAACACCAGCACCAGGAGCCCGACCGTCGCCACGGCCGGCAGATACCACGTCGCCACTCGATCGGCAAGCCGCTGGACTTCGGGCCGGCTCCGCTCCGCCTCCTCCACGAGGCGCAGGATCCGACCGAAGGTGGTATCCGCCCCCACCGACGTCGCCCGGACGCGCAGGCTCCCGAGCTGACAGATCGAGGCGGCCCAGACCCGGCTCCCGGGCCCCACCTCCACGGGCATTGCCTCCCCGGTGAGGGCGCTTGGGTCCACCGTGGCGTGTCCCTCGATCACCTCACCGTCCACCGGGATCCGCTCGCCGGGCCGCACGACCACCACCTCGCCCGGCTGCACCGCCTCCACCGGGACCTCGCGTTCCTCCCCGGAGCGGAGCACCCGCGCCCGCTGGGGCCGAAGGGCGAGGAGGGATCGCATGGCGCGGCGAGCCTGCTCGACCGTGAGGCGCTCGACCTCCTCTCCGATCCGCATGAAGAGCGCCAGCACGAGGGCGCTCGACCATTCCCCCACGAGGGCGGTGGCGAGCACACCTGCCGTCATCAGGGTATGGGGAGTGACCCGTCCCCGGCGGGCTGCCCGCGCCACATCCCGGAACGCCGGGAGGCCGGCCAGGAGCGTCCCGCCGGCCCACAAGGGCCACGGGATCCGGGATTCCAGAAGATGGAACCATCCCAGTCGCTCTCCGACGACAATGAGGAGGACCAGCATCAGAAGGCCTGCGAAGGCCGCGGAGGCCCGGGCGCCCACCTCCGCGATCCCCGAGCCGGCTCCCGAGCGGCCCTCCCGTGCCTTTTCCGCCTCCTCCAGGACGTCCACGCCGCACCGCTCGCAGCCTTGCGACATCTCCTCCTCCCTTCCGCATCGACCCCTTTCCATTTTATGCCATAGGCCCTTGGGATCTCCTCGGCAACGCTCTCCCCCTTGACAACCCCTGTCAAGCCCATATAATAAATGTTACCTTATGTTCAACTTTGTGAATCCCCATGGATGACGAGCGGTTAGCCCAGGTTGCGTCCTGGTATTACGAGGAGGGGCTGGATCAGGGGGCGATCGCCCGGCGGCTGGGGTGCTCGCGTTCCATGGTCTCGCGTTACCTCAAGGAGGCGCGGGCCCGGGGCCTGGTGGAGATCCGGATCCGGCATCCCCTGAAGACCGATCCCCGGCTGGAGGAAGCGCTGCGCGCGGCCTTCTCCCTTCGGGAGGCCTGGGTGCTGGGCAACCCTCCGGCGGGTGACCGTCTGCGGTTGCGCCGGCTGGGGGAGCTGGGAGCGCAGGCGCTGCAACGGCGGCTGCGCCCGGGGATCCGCATCGGGTTGAGCTGGGGCACGGCCGTCTACGAGGTGGTGCGGGCGATGCCCGAGATCCCGCTGAAGGGCGCCCAGGTGATCCAGATCATCGGCGCCCTGGGCGCCGGCGACCCGATGATCGACGGGCCGGAGCTCGCCCGCTGGCTGGCGGAGAAGCTGGAGGCCCCGGTTCGCCATCTGCACGCCCCCCTGCTGGTGGAAAGCGAAGCGGTGGCCCAGGCCCTGCGGCATGAGCGGACCATCGCCGAGACCCTGGCCCTGGCCCGCAAGGTCCATGTAGCTCTGATTGGGATCGGCTCGGTGGACCCTCGACTCTCCAGCCTGCGGCGGGCAGGCTATTTGAGGGAATCTGAGCTGGAGGCGCTCCGGGCCGCCGGGGCGGTGGGGGATGTGCTGGCCCGGGCGCTGGACGCGGAGGGGAACCCCCTGGATCATCCTCTGAACCGGCGGGTGATCGGCCTGGAGCTCGAGGCGCTGCGCCGGATCCCCACGGTGATCGCCGTGGCCGGGGGCGCGGCCAAGGCCCCAGCGATCCGGGCTGCGCTGCGCGGCGGCTATGTCGATGTGCTGGTCACCGACGCAGAGGCGGCGGCGGCCGTCCTCGCCATGGAGGGAGCGCTGGCCTATGCGTGAAGCGCCGACGACGTCTCTTCTCGACGCGACGCTCGACCTCCCCCGGGAGCGCCTGATCGACTGGCTCTACCAGATGCTGCTCATCCGGGCCTTTGAGGAGACGGTGGAGCAGCTCTACGCGGCCGGCAAGATGCACGGCACCATGCATCTTTACATCGGCCAGGAGGCGGTGGCCGTGGGGGCCATCGCCGCCCTGCGCCCCGATGACTACATCACCTCGACCCATCGCGGCCACGGCCACGCCATCGCCAAAGGGCAGGACCTGCGGGCGATGCTGGCGGAGCTGTTGGGGAAGGAGACAGGGGTGTGCCGCGGCCGCGGCGGCTCGATGCACCTGGCTGATCTCGAGCGGGGCAATCTAGGGGCCAACGGCATCGTGGCCGGGGGGATCCCCATCGCCGTAGGGGCAGGGCTCAGCATCCGCATGCAAAGGCAGGATCGGGTGGTGCTGTGCTTCTTCGGCGATGGAGCGGCCAACCACGGCAACTTCCACGAGGGCCTGAACATGGCTGCCATCTGGCGGCTGCCGGTGGTCTTCCTCTGCGAGAACAACCAATACGCCATGTCCATGCCGGTCCAACGGGCCATGGCCGTGCACCGGGTGGCCGATCGCGCCGCTGCCTATGGGATCCCCGGGGAGACGGTGGATGGCATGGATGTGGTGGCGGTGTATCGGTCGGTCCAGGCGGCGGTGGAGCGGGCCCGGCGGGGGGAGGGCCCCACGCTGATCGAGGCGATCACGTATCGCTACAAAGGGCACTCTAAGAGCGACCGCCAGGTCTACCGCACCCGGGACGAGGTGCAGGCCTGGATGGCCCGCGACCCGATCGCCCGGCTCCGCGAGGCGCTGATCGCCCGGGGGTGGCTCTCGGAGGCGGAGGCGGCGACCCTGGAGGAGCGGGCCCGGGAGGCCGTGGCGGAGGCCCTCCGGGCCGCCGAAGGAGATCCGGAGCCCGAGGTGGCACAGTTGACCGAAGGCGTCTACGCCGAGGATCCGCTTTTCCCTCCTCGCTGGATCCGGCAGGCCTTCGGCTCCGAGGTCCCGGTGGAGCCGCCGGCGGGGACGCGGGCGCTTTCCTACGCGGAGGCCCTGCGGGAGGCGATGACCCAGGCCATGGCCGCCGACGAGCGGGTCTTCCTGATGGGCGAGGACATCGGGGTCTACGGCGGGGCCTTCGGGGTCACCCAGGGGCTGATCGAGCGGTTCGGGCCGGAGCGGGTGCGGGACACCCCGATCTCGGAGAACACCATCGTCGGGGCCGGTGTCGGGGCGGCCCTCACCGGGATGCGCCCCATCGTGGAGATGCAGTTCATGGACTTCGTGACCCTGGCCATGGAGCAGACCGTCCTCCAGGCCGCCAAGGTCCGCTACATGTTCGGGGGGAAGGCCCGGGTTCCGCTGGTGCTGCGGCTCCCCGGAGGCTCCGGCACGGGGGCGGCGGCCCAGCACTCGGAGAGCCTGGAGGCGTGGTTCGTGCACGTGCCGGGGTTGAAGGTGGCCGCACCCGCCACGCCCTATGATGCCAAGGGGCTGCTGCTGGCCGCCCTGGCCGATGACAACCCGGTGATCTTCGTGGAGCACAAGCTGCTCTATCGAACCCGCGGGCCGGTTCCGGAGGAGCCCTATCTCGTCCCCTTGGGGAAGGCGGCGGTGCGGCGGCCGGGGCGCCATCTCACCATCGTTGCTTACTCCATCGCGGTGTTGCGGGCCCTGGAAGCGGCGGAACGGCTGGCGACGGAGGGGATCGAGGCGGAGGTGATCGATCTGCGCACCCTGAAGCCCTACGACGCCGAGACGGTGATCGCCTCGGTGAAGAAGACGGGGAGGCTGCTGATCGTGCACGAGGCGCCGCTGCTGGGCGGGTTCGGCGGGGAGCTGGCGGCCGCGGTCGCCCAGAGCGAGGCCTTCGCCTATCTGGAGGCCCCCATCATCCGCCTGGGCGGCGTGGATGTCCCCATCCCCTATCATCCGCGCCTGGAGCGGGCGGCGGTTCCCCAGGTGGAAGATATCGTCGAGGCGGCCCGGCGGCTGGCGCGCCTGGAGATCTGATAGGGGAGGCTCGGAAACGCATGCCGGTCCCGGTGATCATGCCCAAATTCGAGATGGCCCAGGAGAGCGGGAGGATCCTCCGCTGGCTGAAGCAGGAAGGGGAAACGGTCACCAAAGGCGAGGCCCTCCTGGAGGTGGAGACCGACAAGGTGGCGATGGAGGTGGAGGCGCCGGCCAGCGGAACCCTGGTGGGGATCCGGGTTGGTCCCGGAGCGGTGGTGCCCATCGGCCAGCCCATCGCCTACATCCTCCTGCCCGGGGAGGTCTGGGAGGGCGCGCCGGGCGCATCGCCGGCTACCTCGCCGGCCGGCGCCCCGCGGGCGACGCCGGTGGCGGAGCGGATCGCCCAGGCCCACGGGGTGGATCTTTCGGTGGTGCCGGGCACCGGCCCGGGAGGACGGGTGACCAAAGCGGACGTGGAGGCGTTCCTGGCTCAGCGCGCGGCCGAGGGGAAGGTGAAGGCGGCCCCGGCGGCGCGGCGGCTGGCCCGGGAGCTGGGGGTGGATCTGCGGCAGGTGGAGGGGACCGGCCCGGGCGGGCGGATCCAATCCGAGGATGTGCGGCGGGCGGCGGAGGCGTTGCGCGGCGCCGTCGTCCCGGAGGCCCCGGCCCGCCCGGCGATCCGCCGTCGGGTGCCGCTGGCCGGGATGCGGCGGACCATCGCGGAGCGGATGAGCCGGAGCGTGCGGGAGGCGCCGCAATTCACGGTCAGCATCGATGTGGAGATGAGCCGGGCGATGGCCATCGTCGAGGATCTCGCGGCCTGGGCGGAGCGGGAGGGCGGGCCCCGAGTAACCCTCACGGCGCTGCTGGTGAAGGCCTGCGCCTGGGCCCTGCGGCGGCATCCCGCCCTCAACGCCACGCTGGAGGGGGAGGAGATCCTGGAGTGGGAGGACGTGAACATCGGGGTGGCAGTGGCCGTCCCCGAGGGCCTGGTGGTGCCGGTGATCCACGAGGCCGATCGGCGAGGGCTGATGGAGATCGCGCAGATCCTGGAGGAGAAAGCCCGGCGGGCGCGGGAGGGGGCGCTGCGTCTGGAGGATGTGCAGGGGGGAACTTTCACCTTATCGAATCTGGGGATGTATGGGGTGGATCGGTTCACGGCGATCCTCAACCCACCCCAAGCGGGCATCCTGGCGGTGGGCCGGGTGGCGAAGCGACCGGTGGTCGGGGGAGGAGATGAGGTCGTGGTGCGCCCGGTGGCGACCCTCACCCTGACGGCGGACCACCGGGTGATCGACGGCGCGCAGGCGGCTCAGTTCATGGAGACCCTCCGGGCAGTCCTGGAGCGGCCGGGGCTGTTGCTGGGGTGAAAGGGGACCTGCATGAGGCGATCCTCCATGCGAATGTGGCGCATGGGGTCGAGCCGGTTCTCACCATTGCAACTTTTGCCTGTCCGGCAGGTTTCCGCAGTACGGTGAATCTGGAGGAAGAGGAAATAGTCTTCCGAGCCGGAGCGGCGTTAAGTCGATGGGAACGGTGCATCGTCGGAAACCGGGGGCGTGGGACTGGGAGGGGGTCCCGGCGGTGCCCTATGAGGGGCCGAGGGGTGTCTGTGGCTCCCGACGGGTGCTGATCGGCCCCCGGGAGCGCGCGCCCTATTTCGTGATCCGCTACTTCGAGCTCCCGCCCGGTTGCCGGTCCTCCCTGGACCGCCATTCCCACGACCACGGGGTGGTGGTCCTGCGGGGCCGCGCCCAGGTGCAGCTGGGGGAAGAGCGCTTCGAGGTGGGGCCCGGGGACGTGATTTACATCGCCCCTCACGAGGCGCATCAATTCGTCAACATCGGCGAGGAGCCCTTCGGCTTCCTCTGTGTGATCCCGAACAAGGCGTTGTTGCGAGAACGGCGATCGGAGGAAGGAGAATGATCTCCCATGCCCGGGCCCTGATCTACCACAGCCGGGAGGACCTGCGGATCGCGGAGGTTCCGCTGCGGCCCCTAACGGAGGGGGAAGTATTGGTGCGCATCCGGGTCTGCGGGCTGTGCCCCGGGGAGATCATGGACTGGTATATGGCGAAGAAGGCTCCCTTCACCCCCGGCCACGAGCTGGTCGGCGAGGTGGTGGCCGTGGGCTCGGGGGTCACCGCCTTTCGGGGCGGGGAGCGCGTGGTGGTGCATCACCACGCCCCATGCGGCGCGTGCCGGTTCTGCCGGCGGGGCGATTCCGTGCACTGCCCCACCTGGCGCTCCACCCGCCTGATCCCCGGCGGCCTCAGCACCTACGCCATCGTCCCCCCGCCGGTGGTGGAACGGGATCTCCTTCCGATCCCCGACCATGTCCCGGATGAGGCCGCGGCCTTCACCGAGCCTTTGGCCACAGTGGTGAAAGCCTTGCGGCGGGCCGGGCTGCGGGAGGGGGACCGGGTGGCGGTGATCGGGCTGGGGGTGATGGGGTTGTTGCACGGGATGGTGGCCCTGCGGTGGGGGGCCGAACGCGTGTGGGGGATCGAGCGGCTTCCCGCCCGCCGGGAGATCGCCGTCCGGTTCGGGATCCTCCCCCTATCTCCCGAGGAGGCAGCGGAGCGGATCCGGGAGGAGAGCGAGGGATGGGGGGCGGACGTGGTCGTCGTCGGCCCGGGCTCCGTGGAGGCCATCGAGCTGGGATGGTCCCTCGCGGCCCCGGGAGGCACTCTTCTGCTGTTCACGCCCACACCTCCCGAAGCCCGCTGGCCGGTCGATGTCCACACGCTCTATTTCCGGGAGATCCGGGTGATCCCCAGCTACTCCGCGGGCCCTCCGGAAATGCGCGAAGCCCTCGCCCTCCTCTCGGAGGGCCTGCCGGTGGAATCCCTCATCACCCACCGCCTGTCCCTGGAGGAGGCCCCGCAGGGATATCAGGCCATGCGATCCTACGAGGCGTTGAAGGTCCTCGTGTATCCATTCCGGTGAAAGACAGGGCGGGTGTCGGGAGCCCTCGCCCTCTTCCCGGATGACTCTCCATCCTCAGAACACGTAGGGCGCGGTCCTCGGGTTCCGCTTGAGGGCCTTCCATTCTTCTTCATCGACCGGGCGCGGGGGATCACGCTCGGCGTCCACCGGGCAGAGGAACCCGAAGGGTTCATCGCCGTCGTTGATCCAGCGATGGGGGACCTCCGGGGGAACGTAAACGATGTCGAAGGGGGCCACCTCGAAGACCTCCGGCCCGACCAGAGCCTTCCCCCTCCCTCGGATGACGATGATGAGGTGGATGTGCTGGTGTTTCTCCAAGCTGGAGTAGGCACCGGGGGCCAGTTCGAAATAGCGCATCTGGAACCGGCATGGGATCTCCGGAGGCCCCCCCAGGGTGAAGCGGGTGATCCCCCGCCAGCCCATCCCGCGGGCATCCCCCAGGCTGAACTTGTAGGCCTCCGGTTCCACGCCTTCCCAGCGGAAGGTCCGGGCATCAAAGGAGATCCGCCGGCCGGATGGGAGGGTTGCTTTCTCTCGGATCTCTGCCATCTTGCGGCACCCCGTTCGGTGGGGAAAGATCGTAAAAGATCAGGGTTTATTGTGCCCCTGCTCGAAGGCTTTGCGCAAATCCTAAGGGGATGCGCGATGGGTCGCGGCGAAAGCCGCTCCTACAACAAACATAAGGATGCCGAAATGAATTTCGGCACCCCATCGGGTGGGCCCACCCGGATGGAGAGCTGCAGATGATCACCCGGGCTTCGTGAAGTTCCTCACTGCTCCTCTTGTAACCCTCACTTTAATGTAGAAAGCGATGATCCGAACGATCTCGAGCTGAGAAAAGGGCGGCTGTGGCGTCCTGTCATTCGGAGCCGACGGAGCGATTGGAGGATCTTCCCCAGCGTCCGGTGGTGCTGGTGGGGCCGCCGAACGTGGGCAAATCGGCGCTGTTCTTCCGGCTCACCGGCCGCTACGCCACCGTCTCCAACTACCCGGGCACCACGGTGGACCTGCTGATGGGGCGCCTCCCGGAGGGGGCCCCCTTGCTGGACACCCCGGGGATCCACAGCCTGTTTCCTCTTTCCGCTGAGGAGCAGGTGACGCAAGCGCTGATCCTGAGCGCCCAGCCCCAGGCGGTGATCCAGGTGGCGGACGCCCGGCATCTCCGCCAGGCCCTCCTGCTCACCCTCCAGCTGGCCGAGCTGGAGCTCCCCCTCGTCCTCGACCTCAACCTGATGGACGAGGCGCAGGCGGAGGGCATCGAGA
Organism: Thermoflexus hugenholtzii JAD2; assembly: GCF_900187885.1. Classification (NCBI taxonomy): domain Bacteria; kingdom Bacillati; phylum Chloroflexota; class Thermoflexia; order Thermoflexales; family Thermoflexaceae; genus Thermoflexus; species Thermoflexus hugenholtzii. The sequence continues at coordinate 181,689 of NZ_FYEK01000027.1, forward strand.
TCGACCTGGAGGGGCTGGCGGCCCGCTTGGGGATCCCGGTGGCCGCCACGGTGGCGGTCTCCGGGCACGGTCTGGACCGCCTGCGTGCCCTCATCCCGGAGGCCCGCATCCCTCGGGTCCGCCCCACGTATGAGGCGCCTCTGGAGGAGGCCCTGCGGCAGCTGGAAGAGCGCCTGCCTCCGGCCCCCGGCCGCCGGTATCGGGCCCTTGGGCTGCTGCTGGAGGATCCCTGGACCTGCCAGCACGTCCCCGATGAGGGGCTCCGTCAGGAGGCGGCGGCCCTGCGAGGGGCCCTGGAGGCCCATTACGGACGGCCCCTGCTCTATGTCCTGACCCGGCAGCGCTACCAGTGGGCGGAGCGGTTGCTGGACGGCCTGGTGCGCCGGACCCCTCGCGCGGCGGGCGTCCGGCAGGGGCTGCGGGAGCGGCTGGACGCACTGATGCTCCACCCCATCGGGGGCTGGCTGGTCATCGCGGTCGTCCTCTGGCTCACGTATCAGATCGTCGGCGTGTTCGGCGCCCAGGTGCTGGTGGGGCTCCTGGAGGAGACGGTGTTCGGCGCCTGGATCCTTCCCGCGCTGACGGCGCTGGCCCAGCGATGGATCCCGTGGGGACTGGTTCGGGATTTCCTCCTCGGGCCCTACGGTCAGATCTCTATGGCGCTGACCTACGGGCTGGCCATCGTGTTCCCCATCGTGGGGACGTTCTTCCTGATGTTCAGCCTGATGGAGGACTCCGGATATCTCCCCCGCCTGGCGGTGATGCTGAACCGTCCTTTCAAAGCCTTGGGGCTGAACGGCCGGGCGGTCCTCCCCATGGTGCTGGGCCTGGGGTGCGTGACCATGGCCACGATGACCACGCGGGTGCTGCAGACCCGGCGGGAGCGGGTGCTGGTCACCCTGTTGCTGGCCCTGGCCGTCCCCTGCTCGGCGCAGCTGGGAGTGATCTTCGGGATGATCGCCATGGCCGGCCCGGGGGCCCTGGGGGTCTGGCTCGCCGTGGTGGCGGCGGTGCTGGGCCTGGTGGGCGCCTTGGCCGCCCGGGTGGTCCCGGGGGAGCCCTCGGATTTCATCCTGGAGCTGCCCCCGCTGCGGGCGCCCCGCCTCGAGAACCTGGCCCTCAAGACCTTGGCCCGGATCGAATGGTATCTCAAAGAGGTGGTGCCCTTATTCATGCTCAGCACGGCCATCCTCTTCGCACTGGATCGCCTGGGCCTGCTCGAGGGGATCGAGCGGGCGATGGCGCCGCTGGTGACCGGATGGCTGGGGCTGCCGCCGCAGACCGCCGGGATGTTTCTCCTCGGCTTCCTGCGACGGGATTACGGCGCAACGGGGCTGTTCGATCTCGCCCGGGAGGGTGTGCTGACGCCCCATCAGATCTTGGTGAGCCTGGTGGTGATCACGCTGTTCATCCCGTGCATCGCCACAGTGATGATGATGATCAAGGAGCACGGCTGGCGCACGGCGGTGGCCATCTTCGCCTTCGTCTTCCCCTTCGCCTTCCTGGTGGGCGGGGCGACCCATCACATCCTGCGGTGGCTGGGATGGGGGTGAGCGGATGCAGACGCGTTGCCCAATGTGCGGCTATGTCTTCGATCCGGCCGAGCTGCAGTGCCACACCGCGTGTCCGATCGGCGCGCGATGCGCCCTGATGTGCTGCCCGCAGTGCGGCTACCAGATGCCGGACCTGGAGCGCTCAGTCGGCGTGCGGTGGTTGCGGGGGTTGCTGGGCTGGCTCCGCCCATCCCGGCCGGCCTCCGCCCCCACGCTAGCCGACCTCCCGCCTGGCCGCTCCGCCGTGGTGACGGACGTGGAGGAGATCCAGGGGGAACGGCTGGCCCGGCTGGCCCAGATGGGCTTGCTCCCCGGGGCGGAAGTTCGGGTTCTCCGGAGGCGCCCGACGCTGATCGTCGAGGTGGATGGCATGACCCTGGCCCTGGATCCCACCGTGGCCATGCGCATCCGGGTGGCCTCCTGAAGGCCCCGATATCCCCCCTCAGGATCCGGGGACGGTCCCCGGGGAAGGGAAAGACTGGATCCGCCAGTCGGCGCAGGTGTCCGTGTCCCGCCCCGCCGGGTAGCGCTCGAGGCTCTGCCCGCGAGACGGAGCCGAGCAGCGGGGCGCGCTCCCCCATTCCACCCGATCCACCTCTCCCTCCGGCCCGATCAGGACCACCTCATCCTGCGTGTTGTTGAGGTTCCAGGTTCCCCGCCCCCATGTCGGATCGGGGAGGAGGTCGGGAACCGCGGGATCGGTCCCAGCCAGCTCGAAGTCCGGCGGGATCCCGTAGCGCATGCGGAAGGCCTGGGCGGAGACGGCGATGATCCGGACCTGGCCGGGGGCGATGGAGGCACCGGGCGGGAAGCGATACATCCCCTCGTAGTCCCCCGGCGTCGCCGCGTCGCCGATGCGATACAGCGAGAGATCCAGGAGCTCCCCACCCGGGTTATAGATCTCCACCCACTCTTCGTTGGGGTCGATCCGGGGGGCGTTGACCAGCACCTCGCTGATCAACAGATGCGGGGGGCGGTGATCCCGGAAGACCAGGGGCAGGTAGATCTTCGGCCGGGCGAGCTCCCAGTCGAACCGGAACAGCTCCGTTAGGGCATGGAACCCTTCCTCCGACCGGAAGATCAGCATCAGCTCCCGGTTCAGCTTGTGGGAGGTCTCCGTCCCGTTGGTCGAGCCCAGGATCACGTAGGGCGCTCCGCCCTGGCGGAGGAGGAACATCTTGTTGTGCAGGCCGTTCCCGCCGGGGTTCCCCAGGCGCACCTGAAGGGTGGCGGAGAGGGTTGGGCTCATCGCTCGCAAAGCCTCCAGATATGCCGCAGTGGCGCTGTTCCCCCGCGGGGCGTTCGGATCATCGTAGAAGCGGTCCAGCATGATCTGCACCGAGGCCCCGCGCCCGGCGGCCTCAATGAGAGTGGCCAGGACCAGGTTCGGGGAGATCACCGGGGCGACGCCAGGATCCGCCGCGCTGGGGCCCCACCAGGGCGGCAGAGCCAGCTGCTGGACTTGGAGGACGTCCCCCGCGCCGGCCGAGCGCAGCGGGTGCCACATCGGGTTCTCGAAGTCCAGGATGCCCTCCGGTCCGACGATGAGGGCAACCTCGGTGGCGGTGATCGGGATCGGCTCCCGGAAGCGGACCGGGTAAGCGGTCCCGCCCAGGGAGAGGGGCGGGGTGTAGGTGAGGGGAGGGTCTTCCATCAGGGGGACGACGTCCCGGAAGACGGGGTCCGTGTCGAAGCGGAAGAGGTCGGTCAGGAAGCCTGCCATCTCGGCGGACTCGAAGGCCACCAGGACGCCGCGCTGGCCCTGGGTCCCATCATCCTTCGGATCATCGGGCATCGCCCGGGGGCTCAGGTTCTCCGTCCCGATCAGCACCCGCCGGTCGTCTGCCACCAGGAATTTGGCGTGGGCGTAGGCGTAGCGGCGCAGGGCCGGCGGGCTGGCCGCGGGCATGTTGCGCATGATCAGACACTGGCCGCCGGCCTCCCGCAAGAGCCGGCAGGCGTAACGGGCGTCGTCCGTGAGGCCGCCCGGAGGCGTGCCGTCCAGCAGCAGGGTGACCGAGACCCCGCGGCGGGCGGCGGCGGCGAGGCGCTCCGCCAACCGGGGATGCTCGAACGTGAAGAGCTCCCCCCGGATGGAGTGTTGCGCCGCATCGATCCAGGCCGAGACCGCCTCGAAGGCGTGATCCGGGGCGATGATCAGGGTCATGGGGAAGGTCCCGCTCAGACGGAACGGCGCCCCGAAGCGTTCCGGGGCCCAGCCCGGGAACCGCAGGCGGCGCCCGACCCACGGATCCTCCCGATCGCTGGCCCAGTCGGAGGCGGTGTCGGTATCCAGGGGATGTCCCGTGGCCGGATCCGCCCGTCGGACCAGGAGACGCCCTTCGGTGCGGGCACCCCGGATTCCATAGATCTGGAGGAGGCGTCCGTGCCAGCCCAGGGTCTCCGTGTAGCCGTCCCCATACAGCACCGCGTCCACCAAGTCGCCGGCGGCGTCCCGGAGGACCACCTCATCGCCGGCGTTGGCGAAGCCCGGCCACGTCCCGCTGACCGGCCGCACCCCTTCCAGCCCGTCTGGGAAGACCGCGGCGTCCGGAGGATGGCCGAAGGCGAGGGTGAACGAGAGGGCGTGGTGGGCGATCCAGAGGGAGGCGGGCGGGGTGATCAAGAAGCCCGCGGGGAAGCGCACCCCACCGGTCCCCGTGATGCGATCCCGCAGCGTCCACCCGCTGAGATCGATGGGTTCTGTTCCGAGGACGGTGAGCTGCACTGCTTCGTCGGGCTCGCCGGAGAAAACGCCGTCCGGGTGGACGGCGGTGATCCACACCGGAGGTCGGCCGGCCTGGAAGGCGCGGGGCGGGACAAGGAAGGCGATGAGGGCGCCGGTCAGGCCCAGCAGCAGAGAGAGGATCAGGCGGCGGACGCGGTGCATCCCCGGGTTCCTCTTTCCGGATGAGTGTCTGCTCTGTAAAGATGATAGACACTTGCCCCGGAGAAACCGTTTCCGAGCGGGGGGCGCCGCATCCGCCGGCTCCCGGGCTCCGTCTTTCATTATGGAGACGGAGGTTCGCGGTGGGCCCTCCGATCGCGGGTCACGGGCCGGGATCGGGTGGGGCGGGGCGAGCGGTCAGGGCTTCGGGGGCGAGGATCTCGGGCAGATCGTCGAGGGAACGGGTCATCCGGACCCATTTCCCCCAGCGGCCGTTCTCCCGGAAGCCGAGGTTCCGGTAGAGGGACCGAGCGCGCTCGTTGCGCTCCCCCACCCAGAGCTCGCACTCCCGGCAGCCCCGGGCGCGCAGGTAGGCCATCCCCCGCAGCAGCAGCGCGCGCCCCAGCCCCATGCCCTGATACTCGGGGTCCACCACCAGCTCATGGATCGCCCCCACCGCCCCGTGGTCCCAGCGGGAGTCGGTGGCGATGAAGCCGACCGGGCGCGGGCCATCGTAGGCGATGAAGGAGCCCGTGGGATCGCGGTGGCGGAGCCATTTCAGGTAGGCCTTCACTTCTGCGCGATGGCGGTAGAAGTAGTCCCCCAACGGCTGATAGGCGCGGAAATAGAGATCGATCAGGTCCGCGGAGCCGGAGAGGGGCTCCTGGACGATGCGGATGGCTTCGATGGAGCGCGGCAAAGAGGATCACCTCCTTCCAGGGCGCGTTTCATCCCGCAGCGATGTCCGTCCGGTCCCGAATGGAGCCTGGAGGTGCTGTGGCCACAGGTAGCCTGGGGTAACTGCGTGCCATTGTCCCAAAGCGCTCGCAGGCGGAGAACCGGAGGCGGGGGCTCTAAGCCACCGGTCCGGCCGGGGAAACCCAGGTGTTAGGCTTCGGGAAGGGCTCGCTGATCCTCCCGCGTTACCGGACGGATGCCGTTCCGGCATGGCCGCTCTCAACGATACGCATCGTTCCGCTTGCGGATGTCCTCGATCTGAATCGTATGCTCGTCCCAGGTCAGGTAGATCCGATACTCGCCCGCCCGATAGGACAACAACTCTCCCCGATCATGGCGGATCTTCGTCAGCGGGGGGCGCTGGGCCTGCTCCAGCTGACGGATCCGCCGCATGACCTGCTCCCGATGCTTGGGATGCAGCTCTTCCAGCGCGCGCCAGGCTCGCTCTGTGATCCGAAGCACCATTGGAACCTCACCACCCTCTCCCGCCATCCATCACCCGTTTTCTAACCTTATTTTACATCGGCCGGTTCCCCTCCGGCGAATTTGTGGCCCAGATCTCCGGAGGGGAGCCCTGGACCGAGAGATCATTGTCTGAGCGCTCTTAAGGATTTTAGGTCGCAAGCTTCACTTTTTCGGAGATCCGTTCCAGCTGGGTGCGGCAGGTTTCGATGAGCTGGGCGATCCGAACGGGGTCGCGGGGGGTCCTCCGGAGGGCCTGTTGGAGGGCCTCCAGTGTGCGGGTAAGGTCGCTCCAGGCCTGGAGGAGGGGATCCGGGCTGGGGGGTGGGGCGGGACGCGGGGCTGGGAAGATGGGGAGGGGTTGGGGAGCGGGGCCGAGGCCCAGGGCGCCGCGGACCTGATCCAGGATCTCCTGGAAGACCGTTTCGTCCTGGACGAAGTTGCGGGTGGCGTCAATGATCAGAAAGGGGCCGGGGTAGGTCGCAAAGAAGGCCTCGTAAGCGAGGCGCAGACGCTCGATGTAGCCGCGGTCCATCCCGCGCTCGTAGGGGCGATCCCGCAGGGCGATGCGGGCCATCAGCGTGTCGGTATCCGCCCGAAGATAGAGGACCAGGGTGGGCGTGGGGATCTTCTCCGCCAGGGCCTGATGGAGCTGCTCATAAAGGGCCAGCTCGTCCCCGGTCAGGTTCAGGCGCGCGAACAGGCGGTCCTTGGCGAACATGTAATCGCTGATCACCGGCCCATGCTCCAGATGGGCCGCAAGCTCCTGATGTTGCCGGTAGCGGCTGAGCAGGAAGAAGATCTGGGTGGGGAAGGCATAGCGGGCGCGGTCCTGATAGAAGTAGAGGAGGAACGGGTTCTCCTCGAACCGCTCCAGGAGGGGACGGGCCTGCAGGGCGGGGGCCAGCATGCGGGCCAGGGTGGTCTTGCCGACGCCGATCACGCCTTCGATGGCCAGAAACCAGTGGGGCATAAACGCCTCCGGCTCCCGGGATGATGACTAACTCGAGAGGAATCCGCCATCCACGGCGAGGACCGCTCCGTTGACATAGCTGGCCAGATCGCTGGCCAGGAAAAGGGCGGCCCGGGCCACCTCATCCGGATCCCCGAACCGGCCCATGGGAAGCCGGGCGTTGAAGTGGAAGGCGAGGACCATCCGCCGGATGTTCAGCCTTCGGAGGGTCTCCCGCTGGAGCCGGCGCACGCCTTCTGTGCGGATTCCTCCGGGGACCAGGACGTTGGCCCGGATCCCCCGGCGGCCGAACTCCCGGGCGATGGCGCGCGTCAGGGCCACCACGCCCAGTTTGGCGGCGTCGTAGTGAGCGAGCCCCTCCGCAAAGGGCAGGAAGGCCTCCACCGAGCTGATGTTCACAATGGCGCCTCCTCGCCCCCGGGGTAAAGCGCGGATGAACGCCTGGCACATCCAGAAGACGGCGTCCAGGTTCACGGCCATGGCGCCGTCGTAGAAAGCTTCATCGATCTCCTCAAAGGACCGGAACGTGTAAGCCCCTGCGTTGTTCACCAGGATCTCCACCGACCGGCCTTTGAGCCGCGCCCACAGGGCCTCGATCTCCTCCTTGCGGGAGAGATCCACCTGATGGCTGTGAACTTCCACTCGGCTTTCCCGAAGCGTTTCCTGAAGGTGCCGGAGGCCCTCTTCGTCCCGATCCACGAGCTCCAGGCTCGCCCCGGCCTCCGCGAACCGGAGGGTGATGGCCTTCCCGATCCCGGACGCCGCTCCGGTGATGAGCGCTCTCTTCCCTTTCAGGGAGAGAAGGTCTGGAAGCGCGGGATCCGCCATAGACGGTTCCCTCCTTCGAGAAGGTCTCGCTGTGTTCGGGTTCAAGGGACTACAGCACCCGGGCGCCGGTGCGGCGGGCGATGGCCTCCAGGGCGCGGAGGGCGAGATCGCGGGTCAGCGCGTCCACCCGGGGATCGAAGGCCACGGCCCGGATGGCGGCCAGGTCGTCGGCCTCCCCCATCCGAGCCAGGGTGAGCAACGCCGCCCGTTGCACCTCTGGTTCCCCTCGTTCCAGCGCCCGATACAGGCTTTGCCGGGCCGACCCGCCCCCGACTCCCTCTCCTTCCCGCACCGCCCACTCGATCAGCCACCCCAGCTGCTCGAGGACCACCGGGCGCAGGTCGGGTGGGGCGGGCTCCCGGCCGGCCGCCCAGCGCGCCAGGGCGTCCTGGGCAGCCGAGCGCACCAGCCACTCCCGATCCTCTCGAGCCAGGGCCTCCAGTCGGGCCTTCGCCCACTCCTCCCGAAAGCCAGCCAGGGCGAAGGCGGCCGCCCGCCGCACGCGCCAGTCCGCCTCCTCCGTCGCCTCCTGCAGCAGCTGAGGGCCCTCCGGGTAGTTCCGCAGCGCCTCCGCCGCCAGGATCCGGATTTCCTCTTCGGCCTCCAAGAGCAGAAGAACCAGCCGTTGCATGGCGGGTTCGGTGCCGTGCTCCCCCAGGGCGGTCACCGCGGCCCGGCGGACCTCGGGATCGGGATCCGACAGGGCCTGCTCCAGGAAGGGCAGGTCGCTCTCCTGCCCCAGCCATCCCAGCCCGCGGACCGCGGCCATGCGGATCTCGGGGTCCGGGTGGCGGAGGGCTTTGTGGAAGAGCACCGGCACCCCCCGGTCTCTGGTGCGGACCAGCGCCTCGGCGAGGCGCCGGCGCAGGGCGGGCGGCAGGCCGGGCTTCAGGAAGGCTCGGGCCAGGGCGGCCATCCCGTCCGCACGCCATGGCGCCTGGGGCGAGGCCACGGCGATCCACTCGGCTACCCGCAGCAGCCGCGTGTAGAAGGCGTCGTCGGGCTCCGACAAGGCGCGTTCGACGATCCCGATCATCGGTCCCAGGGCGGCGTAGAACGTGAAGACGGCTTCCCATCGCGGATCATCGAGATGGCGCGCAAGGGGCACCGGATCGCCGGCTTGGGCAATCGCCCACGCCGCCAGATACGCCTGGAGGAGGGGATGGCGGAAGTGTCCGTGCTCCTCATCGATGGGGACGATGGGCCGGCCGGGGGCGGTGAGGGCTTCGATGGCGGCGTCCATCTGACGTCGGGCGGCCGAGGCCGCCAGCTCCGGGAGGGTCTGACGGATCGTCTCTTCCAGATCCTCCAGGGTGATCTGAAAGCGTTCCTCCTCCAGGAGCCGCAAGGCCACCCGCCCGAGGACCAGCCGGGCGCCGGGCATGGTCAGCGCGGTCTTCCCGGTGATCCCCTGGAGCAGGCGTTCCAGGATGGCGTCGTAAAGCCCTGGATCCCCTGGGCGGGCGGATCCCAGGGCGAGGGCGGCGGCCACATCCGCGGGACGCCAGCGCCCAATCCGATCCCGGCGCCACGCGGCGGATCGCTCCCGGAGATCCAGGAGGGGGATCCCCGTCGCCTCCGCCCATCCCTCGAGGAATCGCTCAACCTGGGCTCTGGACCAGGGAGCCAGCGGGAGGGCGACGAAGCCCATCCCCTCCAGGGGCTGGGTGGGGAAGTGATCCCCCGCCACCACGATGCGAAGCTCGGGATAGGCCTCGACGAGCTGTCCCAGCCAGCGGATGACCTCCGGCTGGCGGGGAGGAGGGATCTCGTCCAGCTCGTCGAGGAGCAGGAGGGCGTTTCCATCCTTCAAAGCGGTCTGGATCATCCCCTCCAGACGGGGGCGGAGGATGAGGGGGACCATCCGGCCCAGGAACCTGAGGAGCAGGGCCTCGGGCGAGGCGGTGGGATCGGGTTCGATGAGCGGGAGGCGCACGTAGAGGGGAAGCGGCGCCTGTCCGTCCAGTCGCCCGGCCAGGGCCTCTTGGATCAGGTAGCAGAGGGCGCCGGTGCGGCCGCTGCCAGGAGGGCCGTAGATGAAGAGCCGTCGGGTCGCCCGCAGAACCGGCCGCAAGGGGACGGGATCCTCCGGCGGGAGGGTCTGGATCTGGGTAGAGGGGTAGGGAGGTGGCGGGAGCAAGACGGGCTCGATCAGGCAACGGGCGAGCCGGGGATCCAGGGCGGACCAGGCGATCCAGTGGGGGAGCTGTTCGGCCAGCCACTGGCGATACTGGGACTCGGCGGCGAGGCGCAGGCGCTGGCCGGCCTGCTCTAAGCGGCCTCTCAGCGCGGCGTAGCGGGCTTGCAGGGGACGCCGGATCGCATAGAGCAACCCGACGCCGAGCAGGGCCAGCAGGGCCCCGATCAGGGCGGAGAGCGGATCGAAGCGCCATGCGCCGGGGAATCCCACAGCCTTCCTCCTCTTATTATCCTATTATCCTACTCCACCGTCCCCAGCTCGTCCGGGCCGACGAGCCGGTAGCCAATCCCCCGCTCCGTCCGGATGAAGAGGGGGTGATTGGGGTCCGGCTCGATCTTCTGGCGGAGATACCAGATGTAGAGCTTGAGGTAGCCGCGGTCCTGGACGTGCTCCTCCCCCCATACCTCTCTGAGGAGGAAATCATGGGTGAGGGGGCGGCCGGCGAAGCGGGCGAGGGTGGAGAGGAGCCGGAATTCCGTAGGCGTCAGCTCCACCGGGCGTCCGTCGACCCGGACCTCCTGGGTGATCAGGTTGACGTAGAGGCGGCCGTTGTCGTAGACCCCGCGGGCGGTAGTGGACTCATAGCGCCGCAGGACAGCCTGGACGCGAGCCAGGAGCTGGCGGGGGCCGAAGGGCTTGGTCAGGTAATCATCCGCGCCGGCCTCCAGGCCGCGCACGATATCCGACTCCGCTCCCAGGGCGCTGATGATGATCACAGGGATCTCGGAGGTGGCGCGGATGGCCCGCAGGACCTCCCAGCCGTCCATGCCGGGCAGCATCAGATCCAGGAGGATCAGGTCGGGCCTCTGTGCCTGCAGGAGAGCGAGGCCTTCCGGGCCGCTGTGGGCGACGAGAGCCTGGTAGTTGTTCTGTTCCAGCTGCCATGCCAGGAAGCGGGCGAGCTCCACATCGTCTTCGATCAGCAGGATCTTTTTCACGTCCGACCCCCCATGGATTCAGCCTGAGCCTGCTCTTGGGTATCACCGGGGGTGGAAGCGCCGGGCTCCTGCTTTATGTTTTTACCACAAAACGCGGATCACCGCCTGCGCGTTGCGCCCGAAAGCGAGGGCGGTCGGGGCGGGCGATGAGAGACCGCCATCAGCATGAGCAATGGGAGTGGCTATCGGACCGGATTGGGCCTCTCGCCGGGACCCCACCTCAGTCAGGGCGTGAAAACGGGGAAGCGATCGGTCGCAGGGGGTGTGTCCCAAGATTGTAGGGCAAATGTTCGCAGTTGTCCTACAAGGCGGCCAGGCCCGACAAAATCAGGACACACCCGTCGCAGGCAAATGATGGACAAGGAGTGGAAATTGCAGGTAAACTTAAGTAAGCAACGGTCTCCTGGATCTCAGCAGCAGGCGGATTCCCGGGGGAGTCCGCGGGGAAGCGGGCTGAGAGGGCGCCTTCCGGAGGGGATTCCCCGAAGGCCCGGCGCCGACCCTTTGAACCTGATCCGGATCATGCCGGCGGAGGGAAGGGAACGATGCGTCTTCGGTTCGCCGTTCAGGGGGCACTCCGAAGTCCCTCCTGGGGAGTTTCTCTCTCCATTCTTTTGACTCTCCCGGCGCGTCTCCTGAGGCCATGTGCGCTGGATGCCCTCAGCCGGTTCTCTTCAGCCTACGGTGTAACGCCGGACAGAAGGAGCCGCGCCCCTTTCGTCGCCGCTCTCCAAACGCTTTCTCCGCGGAGGAGAGTCGAGAGACCCTGGCATTCTGAGTGGGAGGCATAAACCGATGATCGTGGTGGTGGCCGGCGGGGAGGTGGATCCTGAGGCGTTGCGCCGGGCGGTCTCCGGCGCGCGCTGGATCCTGGCCGCGGATGGGGGAGCGGCCCACCTGCGGGCCATCGGCGTCCTCCCCCATCGGGTGATCGGGGATCTGGATTCCATGGATCCGGAGACCCTCGCTTGGCTGGAAGTCCACGGGGTCCCGATCGAGCGCCACCCGGTGGATAAGGACGCCACGGACCTGGAGCTGGCTCTGGATCACGCCCGGACCCTGGGGACGACCATCCGGGTGTTCGGAGCGTGGGGCTCCCGGCTGGATCAGACCCTGGCCTCGCTGCTGCTTCTGGCCCACCCCCGATGGGCGGGCTGTGACATCCGGTTTGTGGGAGAAGGACGGGAGGCCTTCGTGATCCGGGAGGAGGACTGGATCGAGGGGGAGCCGGGGGATCGGGTCTCCCTGATCCCGCTGATCGGGGACACGGAGGGGGTGACGCTGGAGGGGCTGTTCTACCCCCTGACGGAGGGGACGCTGCCTTTCGCGGCCACCCTGGGGGTGAGCAACCGGCTGATCGCCCCCCGGGCCCGGGTGCGGGTCCGACGGGGCCTCCTCCTGGTGATCCACGAGCGGGGAGAGGGTTAAACCCGCAGCTGGGGATGGCTGCAGCCTGCAGACAGGATCATGGAGGACCGCCGGTTCGGGACGAAAGTGGCTTCCGCCGCGACCCACAAAGTAGGCCGAGATTCATTTCGGCCCGCATCCTGTCGGAGAGGTTCGGGGCGAAGGCCCATCCTAAGGCTGATGTTTGCAGGAGCGACTTCAGCCGCGAACTTTTGATCATCGAAGACGGGAGTTCGGGGCGAAAGCCCCTCCTACAAAAACCGTCTTTTCGTAGGAGCCGCGACCCTTGCTGTTTCGAGGATGGAGGGTTCGGGCTGTAGGAACAGCCTTCGACGCGGCCCCTCGCGAGATCGAAAACGAAGGTTTGGGGCGAAAGCCTCTCCTACAGAAGCCCATTTTTGTAGGAGCGGCTTCAGCCGCGACCTTCGCGTCATCGAGAACCGGAGGTTCGGGTCGAAGGATCGCGGCTCTTTCTCTACCGATGATCGGCGATGGGATGGAGGGCAACTTCCTGCAGTTGCTCTGCTTGGACCGCAAGGCGCAACGGGAGGGGAGAGGCTGGCCTCTGCTCCTATCCGATCGTTCAAGGACATGAGCCAAAGCGAAAGCCCCTCCTGCCGTTGTGAGGTGAAGTGGCCTTCAGACCTTCCTATCCGGAGGCAGGGACCATGAAGCGTCGAGCGATTCTCATCGGCGTGCTGATGGCGCTCACCGCAGCTTGCACCACGCCTGCGGTGACGCCGATGCCCTCGCCGGTCCCGGCGTCGCCGGCTCCCACGCCCTCCCCGAGCCCGGCGACGCCCACGGCCACGCCGGCGGGCCCGCGGGAGCTGGTGCTGATGACCCACGACAGCTTCGCCGTCAGCGAGGAGGTGCTGCGGGAGTTCGAGCAGCGCTACCACGCGCGGGTCCAGATCCTCAAGGCGGGCGATGCAGGGGCCGCCCTCAACAAGGCCATCCTGGCCAAGGGGGCACCCCTGGCCGACGTGTTCTTCGGGGTCGACAACACCTTCTTCAGCCGGGCCATCCGGGAGGACCTCTTCGAACCCTACCGGCCGAAGGGCCTGGAGGAGATCCCCGCGGAGTTCATCCTGGACCCCGAGCTCCGGCTGATCCCCATCGATTACGGCGACGTCTGCGTGAACTATGACAAGAAATACTTTCGGGAGAAGGGGCTGAAGCCGCCGGAGACCCTGGAGGACCTCGCGCGGCCGGAGTATCGGGGCTTGCTGGTGGTGGAGAACCCGGCCACCTCCTCCCCGGGCCTGGCGTTCATGCTGGCCACGATCGCCCACTTCGGGGAGGAGCGCTGGTTGGATTTCTGGCGGGCCCTGAAGGCCAACGACGTGAAGATCACCGAGGGCTGGGAGGACGCGTATTACAAAGAGTTCAGCGGGGCCACGGGGAGCCCGGGGACGCGCCCGCTGGTGGTGAGCTACGCCACCAGCCCGGCGGCGGAGGTGTATTTCAGCCAGGGCCAGCTCTCCGAGCCTCCCACCGGGAACGTCCTGGGGAAGGACGCCTGCTTCCGCCAGATCGAGTTCGCCGGCATCCTGAAAGGGGCGCGGAACCGGGACCTGGCGGAGCGCTGGATGGATTACATGATCAGCCTGCGCTTCCAGGAGGACATCCCCCTCCAGATGTTCGTCTTCCCGGTCCACCCGAAGGCGAAGCTCCCGGACTTCTTCCAGAAGTTCGCGGAGGTCCCGAAGGAGCCCGCCCGCCTGGATCCCGCCCGGATCGATGCCAACCGGGAGCGGTGGATCCAGGAGTGGACGGATTTGATGCTGCGGTGAGGGTCAAGCAAAATGAGGGGAGTGCGGTTCCGGCTCGCCCGAACCGGGGTGCGGGAGGTCCGGCGATGCGGGTTCGGTTGATGACGGAAAGCGGTGAGGAGATCATGGGCGCTTTTCTGCTCCGTCTGGGAGGATGGACCGAGGCCCGTTACTTTGAAGAGGCGCCGGAGGATCATCTCTGGGAGTTCGAGGACGGGGAGGTGATCGTGCACTCGCCGGCCACCCTCTCCCACCAGCGCCTGGTGGGATTTCTCTCCTTCCTGCTGCGGGGCTACGTTGAGGCCCATGGGCTGGGAGAGGTCTTCAACGCACCAGCGGTTCTTCGCCTGCGGCCGGGGGCGGTCAAAGAGCCGGACCTCTTTTTCGTGCATCGGGATCGTCTCCCGGGGAGCCGCTCTGACTGGGTGGAGGGCCCGGCGGACCTGGTGGTGGAGGTCGTCTCCCCTTCCACTCGGCGCTATGACCTCGAAGAGAAAGCCCGGATATACGAAGAGGGCGGGGTTCGGGAATACTGGGTGGTGGATCCAGAGCGCCAGGTGGTGACGATTCACCGGCTCGGTCACCCCGGCTACCGGGTGGGGGAGATCTCCCGGGGGCGGATCCCATCTACAGCGGTCCCCGGGTTCTGGATCGAAGCGGAATGGCTGTGGCGGGATCCGCTCCCCGCTGCCCTGGAATGTCTCCGGCAGATCCTGGAGGCGTCCGGGTAAGCCGGACGTCTGTCGAGGATCGGTCAGGGCTGCCTGCACAGGATGCGAACCCGCATGGGAAAAGTGGGCCGACGGGATCTCCTGCTGGCGCTGCCGCTTCTGTTCTTTTCCCTCTTTTATGCATATCCCATTATCTCGATCCTGCGCCTGAGCCTCATGCCCGCAGGCGTCCTGGAAGGGGAGGCGATCCTTCGGACCCTGGGAAGCCCGTCCTTCCGGAAGGTCCTGGGGTTCACGGTGGGGCAGGCGGCCCTTTCCACGGTGGTGACCCTTCTCCTCGGGCTCCCCCTGGCGGGCCTCTTCGCCCGTTATCAGCTGCCCGGCCGCCGCCTGTGGCAGGCGATGGCCACCGTCCCCTTTGTGCTCCCCACGGTGGTGGTGGCGGCGGCCTTCACGGCCCTCCTGGGCCCTCGGGGCTGGGTGAATCAGGCCCTGATGGCCCTGTTCGGCCTCCCGGAACCACCGATCCCCTTTGTGAACACCCTGACCGCCATCGTCGTCGCCCACGTGTTCTACAACCTCACGCTGGTGCTGCGCATCGTGGGGAACGCCTGGAGCCATCTGGATCCCATCCTGGAGATGGCGGCCCAGACCCTGGGGGCGGATCGCTGGCGGGTCCTCACGCGGGTGACCGGGCCGTTGTTGCTCCCGGCCATCCTGGCCGCCGCGGCCCTGGTGTTCCTGTTCGATTTCACCAGCTTCGGGGTGGTGTTGCTGCTGGGGGGTCCCCGGTATGCCACACTGGAGGTGGAGATCTACCGGCAGGCCGTTGGCCTCTTCAATTTGCCGGCGGCGGCCACCCTCTCGCTGGTCCAGCTGGCCTTCAACTTCGCGCTCCTGTATCTCTACACGCGGCTCCAGGCCCGTTGGGTTGTTCCCTTGGAATGGCGGCCGGAGGCCTCCACCGCCCGTCCGTTGCGGACGTGGGAGGAGCGCTTGCTGGCGGGCCTGGCGCTGGCGATCCTTTTCCTCTGGATCGGCCTGCCGTTGCTGGCCTTGGCCCTGCGCTCGGTGACCCCCATGACCCTGCGCAAGCCCGGCGAGCCGGCTTACTACACCGGATGGATCACCCTGGGCTACTACCGGGAGCTCTGGATCAACCGGCGCGGCGCCGTCACTTACGTGGCGCCCATCGAGGCGGTCCGTAATTCCCTGCTCTTCGCGGCCGCGACCATGGGCCTCTCATTGTTTCTGGGCGGGCTGGCCGCTTACGGGCTGGCGGGCCGGCGTCGCATCCGCTGGCTGGATCCGCTGCTCATGCTCCCTCTTTCCACTTCGGCGGTCACCCTGGGGTTCGGGTTCCTGGTCGGCTTCAGCCATCCGCCGGAGCCGTTGCGGGCGTGGCCGGGGCTGGTGGCGGCGGTGCAGGCCCTGCGCACCTCGCCGCTGCTGGTGGTGATCGCCCACACCCTGATCGCCTATCCGTTCGTGGTGCGCATCCTCCTGCCGGCCCTGGAGGGGATGAACCCGCGCTGGCGGGAGGCGGCGATGACCCTGGGGGCCTCGCCGGCGCAGGTCTGGTGGCGGGTGGAGCTGCCCCTGCTGGGCCGGGCGTGGCTGGCCGCCGCCGTCTTCGCCTTCTGCGTCTCCCTGGGGGAGTTCGGGGCCACCGCCCTCATCGCCCGGCCCACCATGCCCACCATGCCCCTGGCCATCGCCCGCTTCCTCAGCCAGCCCGGGGAGCTGAACCTGGGCCAAGCCATGGCGATGAGCACATTGTTGCTCCTCCTCACCTTCCTCGGTATCCTTCTCATCGAACGGTTCCGCTACCGGGGGATCGGGACGTTTTGAAGGAGGAGGGGATGCGGCAGCGGGTGGTTGCGGTGTTCGGCGGCCACGCCCCGGCGCCGGGATCCGCGGATTACGAGATGGCCCGGGAGCTGGGCCGCCGCCTGGCCGAGGCCGGCTTCATCGTGATGAGCGGCGGGTATGGAGGGACGATGGAAGCGGTCAGCCGCGGGGCGCGGGAAGCCGGCGGGCTCGCCATCGGGGTCACGGTGGACCTGTTCGACCGCTGGGGGTTGAAGGCCAACCCCTATCTCGATGTGGAGATCAAGTTCCCCACCCTCTTCCAGCGCCTGCATTACCTGGTGACCGCCGGCGACGCCCTGGTCGCCCTGCCCGGCGGCATCGGGACGTTGAGCGAGATGGCCATGGCCTGGAGCCTCCTCCAGACCCGGGAGCTGGCCCCCCGGCCCTTCCTCCTGATCGGGGCGCGCTGGCGCCGCCTGCTGGAGGCCTATCACGATCCCCTCTACATCCGGGAGGAGGACCTGGACCTGCTGCAGGTGGTGGAAAGCGTGGAGGAGGCGGTTCTTCGATTGCAGGCCATGATAGCGGAAGGGGCGCCGGTGGGATCAGGGCCGCGAGGTTGAGATCGTTTCGGAAGGGGAAGCGGCGATGAAGATCCTGTGCGTGGACATCGGAACCGGGACCCAGGACATCCTCCTCTACGACAGCGAGAAGGAGCTGGAGAACGCCTATCAGCTGGTCCTGCCCTCGCCGACCATGCGGGTGGCGCGAGCGGTGCGGCAGGCCACCCGGGAGCGTCGGCCGATCCTCTTGACCGGCGTCCTGATGGGCGGCGGGCCGTGCCAGTGGGCGGTGGAGGACCACCTGCGGGCCGGCCTCCCGGTGTATGCGACGCCGGAAGCGGCGCAGACGTTCAACGATGATCTGGACGCGGTGCAGGCGATGGGGGTGCGCCTCGTCAGCGAGGACGAGGCCGCTCGCATGGGGGATCGGGTGGTCCATCTGGTGTTGCGGGACTTCGACTGGGAGGCGTTGCGGCGAGCCTTCGAGGCCTTCGGGGTGCCCCTACGGCCGGACGGGGTCGCCGTGGCGGTCTTCGATCACGGGGCGGCGCCACCCGGTTACTCCGACCGCAGGTTCCGGTTCGATTACCTGGCTCAGCGTTTGGCCGAACATCGGGCGCTCACCGTCTTCGCCCATCGAGGGGAGGAGATCCCTGCCCCCCTCACCCGGTTGCAGGCGGTGGTGCGCACGGTGCGGGAGGCCTTCGACGGCCCGGTGGTGGGGATGGACACCGCCCCTGCGGCGGCCCTGGGCGCGACGCTGGACCCTCGGGTGGCTTCCTGGCGGCAATGCCTGGTGGTGAACATCGGGAACTTCCACACCCTGGCCTTTCGCCTGCGGGAAGGGCAGGTGGAGGGGCTCTTCGAGCATCACACGGGCTTCCTGGATGGGGAGAAGCTGGACCGTCTGCTGGGCCGGCTGGCGGAGGGCGCCCTGGGTTTCGAGGAGGTGTTCGACGACATGGGCCACGGGGCGCTGGTGTTCGAGGTCGCGCCGATGCGGCCGGAAGGGGTGGCCGTCGTCGGGCCCCGCCGCGGGTTGTTGCGGGGATCTCGCCATCCAGTTTACTTTGCGGTCCCCTATGGAGACATGATGCTGGCGGGCTGCTTCGGGTTGCTCTGCGGCTTCGCCGCGTGCTATCCCGAATTCGCCCCGCTCATCCGGGATTCCCTTCAAGGCGCCCCGCGGCCCGCCCCCTGGGAGGTGGAGCGATAACCGGGGGTTCCGCAGGGAGCGCCTCCCTATTTGCTCCGGCTTCGACCTGTTGCGGCGGGTCCATCCCATCCGCCCGCAGGTGCATCGCTTCCCTGAGCAGCAAGTCAGTGTTTATGGGAGAAAGCCAGAAAGCGCACAAGGACAAATGCGATGGTGAAACTGAGGGTACCGGCCAGCACCGGGAGGATCGCCTCCATCCATGTCCTTTGCTCAAAGCCCAACCACAGGGCTAGACCTGTGATCAGGAAGGCCGACGCCCCAACCACAGTGGGGAGCAGGATCTGGATCCAGAGATCGGCTTTTCGCTGCCCAGCGCCCATGACTTCCTCCTTTCGAGCAAAGATCTAGTAGAAACGTCCGCAACCGAAGTGGCATCCTCCTCCACACAGGCCGCCACACATCCCTCCGCAAATCAGGGTGCAGACCACGTTGGGTCCACAAATAATTACGCATGCTAATGCACATCTCACACCGCATAAACCACCACAAAGTGCATTACAGATCAAGCAATCCCAATCCACCTGATTGATCACGGGTGCTTCGAAGCGTTCGATTTCACCCCTTGAGCCGACCCTTAGAGCATATCGCTGCCCATTATTATGAGTATCTGCAGGTTCAACCAAAATTCCGGCGGGAGGTTTGGGGCTTGCAGGCTCATGCTCGGCCTTCACTGACTTGGGGCTTCCTAAGATGGAGAGGGTGATCTGCGCGATGAGCGCCCCTCCGGCCCGGCGCAGGAAATCGCGCCTTCCCCAATCCCCGCCGAGCACGGGGCCGATCCGGGCCACGGCCTGGGCCACCCGCAGGGCCCGCACCGGGCCCAGGACCTACCCCAGGCGCGCCCGCATCCCAAGGCCCGCCAAGACCCGCACGCGCTCCCCCTCGATCTCAACGAGCATCGGTTCCCACCGCCAGCCGGGACGGGCGCGGTCCAGCAGGGCCTGGACCGCGGGGTCTCGCAAATTCCGCACCCGTAGCCGCCCGCCGCTGAGCGTTTCCACCTCCCGCGCCAGGGCAGCGCATATGGAACACCCCGCATCGTAAAGCAGCCACCGCGTCCCCATCGCCGACCTCCCTTGCCTGGGTTTCCGCTTCTCAGCGCAGCCCGCTCCCCGCTTCTTGTCTGTCCCCCGCCTCAGGGGACAAGGCCTTCCGCGGGCGGTCCCCGTTTACCCAAAGCCCATCAGGGCCTCGATTAGCTGCCAGAAGTCCGGCAAGGGATCCTCTTCCAGCAGCGCCGCGCAACGGGGGTCCAGGAGGCCGCCCTGGGCCCGCCAGCGGGTCAGGTCCACCCGATCCACCCGCCCCAGCCGGGCCAGGGCCCGCGTTAGATGAGTGCGGGCGGTCTCCGGCGCGATGCCGAGCACGCGGGCGATCTCTTTGTTGCTCAGGCCGTGGGCCGCCGCCCAGGCCACCGCCCGCTGCTGCGGGCTGAGGCTGAGGGCCGCCCACGGATCGCCCCATCTCGCCCGCCAGCGCTGGGCTCGCCGCACCGCCCCCGGGGTCCACAGCGACATCCCGGCCAGGGCCTCTCGGACAGCGCCGGTGAGCCTTTCGCACGGTTGCCCCCGCCCCAGGCAGCCCCGGGCACCGGCCTTCCAGGCCAGGGCCTCGAGGGCGGGATGGGGAGTTTCCACCAGCAGTAGCCCAGATATTTCCGGTTGCGCCCGGATGGCAGCGGCCAGCAGCGCCGCGCCGCTGCCGTCGGGGAGCTCGAAGGCCACGAGCAGGGCGGAAGGGGGATGGCGCGCCCAGGCGGCCCGGGCCTCGGCGGCGGTGGCCACCTCCCAGGCGATGGGGAAGCCCAGGGCGCTCAGGCGCTCGGCCCAGGCGGCCCGGCGCATCGAATCCCCATCCACCAGCCCCACTGCCATCGCCACCTTTCAGAGGAGGATGCCCGATTACATTGTAGGAGGCCAACCGAGTTGAGGGCAAGGCATGTCGGCCTGCAGAGGACTCCCTATAGGGCCATCGTCTCCGAGCGATCAGGGGGGCAGGGATCTTCGGCCCCCTGCTCCGCCTGCACGGGAGGTTCCCCGCCATTTGGGGCTCAGCGCCCCCACCGCGCGGCCAGGGCCTGGGCGGCCTGGTTCAGGAGCTGTCGCGTGGCGACTTCCTGCGTCCCGTTCACGATCAGGAGGCTGAGGACCTCGCCGCGCACCTGCACCAGGATCCGGAGGGTACCCCCTTCGGAGTCCCGGCCCGAGACCTCCCAGCCTCCGACCTCCGGCCGCTCCTTCAGCCCCCAGTCGCGGATCAACGTTTCCGCCGCCCGGCGGGCCTGGGCGGCGTCGGCATAGCGATAGAGGAGAGGAAATGAAACACCAGGCGGGTTTGCTGACCGTCATAAACGGCGAGCCCCACCCCATAGCCTTCCCGGAACCGGAGGGGTTCCTCCTGGATCCCCATGCCGCCGAGGTTCTCTGAATTCAGCGGATGCTTGAGCGCCTGGGGAGAGAGAGGGCCCTCTTCCAGGCGATCACTTTGGAGGAAAGCCTCCGCAGGCAACGCTTGCGCCGCCAGCGGGGAGGGGGTGGAGGGCTGCGCCAGGGCCCGATGGAGGGCCGCCGCCATGCCCATGGCCAGCATCAGAACGCTCACACCCATTCCGATGCGCTTCATGGCCGCCTCCTCAATCGAACCATACCCGAGCTTGGTAATGGCTGGGTTGCCATTTCGGCCCCCACGGAGGCTCCGTTGCGAACCATTGTCCAGAAGGCCACCGCGATGTAAGAGGCGGTCACGTTTGCCCACCATTGCGGCTGAGGCGGAGTAGGGGAAACACTTTGCATCCGTTCACCGAATGCAGGGCTTCCGCCCCGGGAGAGCAATAGACAGCTGACCCATACGATCAGCCATCGACTTTCGCGAAAGCGTTGGGATCCCTGGGCCACTGGGACATCTGTTGCGCGATCCGTATTACGGGATAGCTCTCGCTTCTCCATTTCCATCTTCCTCTGTAAGGAATCTCTGTTCAGCGTGATAGTGGGTCTTCTCCGATTTGTCTGTCCCCTGCGTGGGGGGACAACGTTTTCGCCACTGTGGGAGGCGGATCCGCGGGGGGCAAAGCGCGCCCTTCGGCTAAAATATTCCTGGAGAACGTCTCCCTGGAGGCCTCCGCTTGATGGATCGGTCCGTTCGGGTGGATGTGGTCATCCCGGTCTACAACGAGGAGCGGGACCTGGAGCCCAGCGTTCAGAAGCTGCGCGCCTTCCTGCAGGCGAACTGCCCCTACCGCTGGCGCATCGTGATCGCCGACAACGCCTCGGTGGACCGCACGCCGGAGATCGGGCAGCGGCTGGCAGCCCAGTGGCCGGAGGAGGTGGCCTACATCCGGCTGAACCGGAAGGGACGGGGGCGGGCGCTGCGCAAGGCCTGGCTGGAGAGCGATGCCGATGTGATGGCCTACATGGACGTCGATCTATCCACCGACCTCAGCGCCTTCATGCCGCTGATCCAGCCCCTGGTGGAGGGCCGCTATCACGTGGCCACGGGCAGCCGGCTGCACCCGCAATCCCGCATCACCCGCTCCCTCAAGCGCGAGATCATCTCCCGGATCTACAACTTCATCGTCTGGCTGCTCTTCCCCCGCCGCCGCTTCCGGGATGCCCAGTGCGGGTTCAAAGCCATCACCCGCCAGGCGGCCCGGGAGCTCGTCCCCCGGGTGGCCAATCAATCCTGGTTCTTCGACACGGAGCTGCTCCTGCGCGCCGAGCAGCGCGGCTACGCTGTGTGGGAGGTCCCGGTGATCTGGCGGGAGGACCCCGACACCCGGGTGAAGATCCTGCGCACCGCCCTGGAGGACCTGCGGGGCCTATGGCGCGTCCGACGGACCCCTGATCCGCCCCCGATCTACACGGATCCGGAGGCCGATTACCCGGATTAGAGTCGGGAAGTCCTCCGGAAGCGGCATCCCATTCGGTCGGAGAGAGGGGGCGCTCGCCGCAAAGCCGCAAAATAAATTTTGCGTTACAGAAAGGACGGGAGGAAACCGATGACGCGTTTCGGTCGGCTGCTGAGGGTGGACCTCTCCTCGCAGCGGATCCAAGAGGAGGAGATCCCCTCGGGGTGGGTGGAGGATTTCATCGGGGGCAGCGCCCTGGCGGCGCGGATGCTGTGGGAGCGCCTCCATCCGAAGGTGGATCCCCTGGGCCCGGAGAACCCCTTGCTGTTCCTCACCGGCCCGCTGACCGGCACCGCCGGCCCGGCCGTCGGACGGTTTACGGTGTGCGCCTGCTCCCCCGCCACCGGGCTGTGGGGGGAGTCCAACTGCGGCGGGTTCTGGGGGCCGGAGCTGCGCTTCGCCGGCTACGATGCGTTATGGATTGAGGGACGCGCCCTGGAACCGGTCTACCTCTGGATCCACGACGGCCGGGTCGAGATCCGCCCGGCCGCTCATCTCTGGGGCCGCGATCCCTACGCTGTTCAGGCGGCCATCCGGCAGGAGGTGGGGGATCCCCTGGCCCGGGTGGCGGCCATCGGCGTCGCCGGGGAGAACCGGGTCCCCTTCGCCCTGATCCTGTGCGACCACGGCCGGGTGGCGGGCCGCACCGGGATGGGCGCGGTGATGGGGGCCAAGAACCTGAAGGCCATCGCGGTGCGGGGGAACCAGCCGTTGCCCCTGGCCCGCCCGGAGGAGTTCGGGGCGCTGCGGTCGCAGGCTAACCGGGCGCTGCGGGAGGACAACCTGACCCGGGTGTTCCGGGAGACGGGGACGGCCGGTGCGGCGGAGTATTTCGAGCTGCTGGGGAGCATGCCCAAACGGTATTACGGGCAGGGCACCTGGGAGGGCGCGTCGAAGGTGAGCGGGGCCGCTATGGCCGAGACGATCCTCTCGGGAGTTTCGGCCTGCCACGCCTGTGTGATCGCCTGCGGGCGGGTGGTGACCATCCCCGAAGGCCCCTACGCCCGGACGAAGGCGAAGGGCCCGGAATACGAGACCATCGCCGCCTTCGGCTCGAACCTTCTGAACGACGACCTCGCCCTCATCACGCATCTGGGGGATCTGTGCGATCGCTACGGGCTGGATTCCATCAGCATGGGGAACGTCCTTGGCCTGGCCTATCTGCTCTTCGAACGCGGGGTTCTCACAGAGCGGGACACCGGAGGGTTGGCCCTGCGCTGGGGGGATGCGCGGCCGGCGGAGATCCTCATCGCCCAGACGGCCCGGCGGGAGGGATTCGGGGCGCTGCTGGCCCAGGGGGCCCGTGGCCTGGCAAGGGCCTTCGGCGCGGAGGATCTGGCGGTGGAGGTGAAAGGCCTGGAGGTCCCCTATCACGATCCGCGCGGGGTGGCAGGGATGGCCCTGAGCTACGCCACGTCCCCCCGCGGCGCGTGCCACAACCAGAGCGACTTCTTCATGGTGGAGTTGGGTCAATCCGATGAGGAGCTGGGCATCCCCTATCTCGATCGCCATCAGTGCGAGGGCAAAGCCCGCTATGTGGCGATCCACCAGAACTGGCGGACGGTGTGCAACAGCCTGGTCCTCTGTTACTTCGCCCATGTGGCTCCCTCTACGGCCCTGGCCTTGCTCAACGCCGCGATGGGATGGGACTGGGATCTGGGGCGGATGCTGGAGGTGGGGGAACGGGCCTGGCAGCTGAAGCGGGCCCTCAACCATCGCCTGGGGGCGACCCGGGCGGACGACCGGCTTCCGAAACGGCTGCTGGAGCCGCTGGGGGAGGGTGGGGCGGCCGGCTTCGTCCCGGATCTGGAGACCATGCTGCGGGAGTATTATGAGGTCCGCGGGTGGGACCCGGAGACCGGGCGGCCGAGGCCGGAGACCCTGCGGCGCCTCGGGCTGGCGTTCGCGGCCGACGATCTCGAGCGCTCCGCGTGAGCCGGCCATGCGCATCCTGGTGACCGGTGCCACAGGCTTCCTGGGGCGGAACCTCTGCCCATATCTGGCGGAGCAGGGATATCGCGTGCGCGCCCTGGCCCGCCCGGCTTCGGACTGGAAGTTCCTGGCCGCGCATGGGATCGAGGTCGCCTTCGGGGATGTGCAGGACCCCGCCTCCGTGCGGGCGGCCGTGGAGGGCTGCGATGCGGTGATCCACGCAGCGGGTTACTTTCGGTTCTGGGGTCCGCGGGCGCGCTACTGGGAAGTCAACGTCGAGGGGACGCGGAACGTGGTGGAGGCGGCCCTGGCCGCGGGTGTGAGGCGGTTCGTCCACATCTCCACGGTGGCGGTGGTGGGGCGGCCGCGCCGGGGCGCGGTGATCGATGAAACCTATCCCTGCCAGCCGGTGGATGATTATCAGCGGACGAAGTGGGAGGGCGAGCGGCTGGTTCAGGAGGCGGTCGGGAGAGGGCTCCCGGCGGTCATCCTGCGCCCGGGAGCCTTCTACGGCCCCTGGGGGCGCTACGCCTTCAACCGGTTGTTCTTCGAGGACTTCCTGCGCGGGCTGCGCCTGCAGGTCCACGGCGGCCGCCGCTATACATTTCCCATCTTCGTGCCGGACCTCTGCCGGGTGATCGAGGCGGCGCTGCATCGGGGGCGGGTGGGGGAGGTCTACAACGTGGCCGATCAAAGCCGGACCCACGGGGAGATCTACGAGATCGTCGCTCGCATCGCCGGGGTTCCCGCGTGGCGGATCAACGTCCCGGCGGCCCCGATGTGGGCCCTGGCCTGGGCCTGGACGAAGCTGGCGGGCCTCACCGGGCGGGAGCCTTATTACCCGCTGACCCTGGCTACTTATGTGTTCTATGACTGGGTGGTCTCCTCGGAGAAAGCCCGGCGGGAGCTGGGATTCGAGCCCACGCCCTTCGAGGAGGGGGTCCGCCGCACCCTGGAGTGGTATTGGGCGCAGGGGATCCTGAGGCCGCCGCGGCGGACTCCGAGCAACTTGCTCTAAAGAGTGCGGAGCTGGTCAAGGACCTTCTTCATCACGACTTCGGCCAGCTCAAGGGCCACGCGGGCCTCTTGCTCTCCTGGAAGGCCATAGGGGAGAGGCCCCGGGAGAGCATCCGGATACCTAACTGGTATGTAGTAGTCGTCGAAAATCGCCAAGTTCTGCGAGAGGTCTGAAAACAAATTTGGAGGAGTGAGCCTCAGAAGCTCCGACACGGAATGCAGGCGGGGTGGTGGATGACCCAGAGCGACGAGCAGACCTTTGAGAGACTTTTCAACGCATTGTTGCACGTGGAAGCAGACAAGGTTATAGATTCCTTCTTCATAGAGCACTTTCGCGGCAAGGAGATCCTGATAGGCGAGATCGAGCCACGGCTTAGCCGCCTCGTGCATAGAGAAGCACCCCCTTGGCCAGGATTTCCTCCCGCACAAATGGCCGTTCCCGGGCGAGCTGCTCGAACTCCTCCGGCGTGTAGACCAGCAGATCGGTGGCCACGCGGGGCTGAAGGAGCCGCCGGATGGTGTGAAGGCGCTCGATGAACGGCTGGTCCGTCCGCATGACGATGACGAGATCAATATCCGACCATGGCCCGATCTCCCCGGTCGCCAGGGATCCGAAGAGGATGATCCGCTCCGGGTTGATCTCCCGACGCAGGATCTCTACAAAACGCTGAAGCTCTTCCTCCAGCACCCGGCGGCGCTCCTGGGGCGAGGGATTCCAGCTCATCGAAGAACCCCTTAAATAGACTTGAAAAGCCCAACGCTTTCTGCCAGACCTTCAGTTCACGCAGAATAGTTTCCTTCAGCGAAGGTCCTGGTCATGGGTTCCGTTCGCTAAGATCCCGCCCGTCCCATCCGCCAGGTGGTGCCGTCGGGCCGGTCCTCCAGGAGGATCCCCAGGGCCCGCAGGCGCTCGCGGATCTGATCGGCCCGGGCGAAGTCGCGCTGGCGGCGGGCCTCCGCCCGCAGCTCGATCAGCAACTGCACTAGCCCCGCCACCAGGTCCGAGGGGACGTCCGGCCGGATCTCATCGGGGATCAGGCCCAGGACCTGGCCGCCCAGCTCCCGGTAGACGGCGTCGATGGCCTCCAGGACGGGACGGCCCACCGTGGCCCCGCCGAACAGGAGGCCGTTGACGGCCTTGGAGAACTCGAAGAGGACCGACAGGGCCTCCGGCGTGCTGAAATCGTCGTCCATGGCCTCCAGGAAGGCGCGCCGCGCCCGCTGGATCTCCTCCATAAACGCCTCCGGCTCCGCCGACTCGGGGGCGTCCCCGCGGGCCAGCCGCTCCCGCACCTCGATCACCGTGTTCCAGAGGCGGTCCAGGCCCTTCTCAGCCCCCTCCATGGCCTCCTCGCTGTAATCGATGGGCGAGCGGTAGTGGCTGGAGAGGATGAAGAGGCGGATGGCCTGGGGGCGGTAGCGTTGGAGGGCGTCCTTGATGCGCACCACGTTCCCCAGGCTTTTGCTCATCTTGACCCCGTTCACCGTGAGCGAGCCGGTGAGCAGCCAGTAGCGGGCGAAGGGCACCCCGTTGGCGGCCTCGGCCTGGGCGATCTCGCTCTCGTTGTGGGGGAACAGGTTGTCGATGCCCCCGCCGTGGATGTCGAAAGGCTGGCCCAGGTATTTGGTGGCCATCACCGAGCACTCGATGTGCCACCCCGGGTAGCCCCAGCCCCAGGGGCTGGGCCAGCGCAGGATGTGCTCCGGCTCGGCGCGCTTCCAGAGGGCGAAGTCGGCGGGATGGCGCTTCTCCTCCCGCACCGGGACCCGCACGCCCTCCTCCTGCTCCTCCAGACGGCGGCCCGACAGCTTCCCGTATTCCGGCCAGGACTCCACCGAGAAGTAGACAGAGCCATTGACCTCGTAGGCATGGCCTTTCTGGATCAGGACTTTGATCATCTCGATCATCTCGGGGATGTGGCACGAGGCCCGCGGGGAGATGTCCGGCCGGACCACCCCCAGGGCGTCCATATCCTCGAAGTAGCTGCGCATGTATTTCTCCACCAACTCCATCGGCTCCAGGCGCTCCCGCGCCGCCCCCTTCAGGATGCGGTCCTCCCCCGTGTCCAGCAGGTGTCCCACGTCGGTGATGTTTTGGACGTAGCGGACCTTGTAGCCGCGGTAGCGGAAGTAGCGGACGATGACATCCATGGAGACGTAAAGCTTGGCGTGGCCGACGTGGGCGTGGTCATAGACCGTCGGCCCGCACACATACATGTGGACCCGTCCCTCATGCAGCGGGATGAAGGGCTCCTTGCGGCGGGTGAGGAAGTTATAGACGACCAGGCTCATCGGGCGATCTCCCTCCGCTGGATGTGCAGGATCCGAGGGTTTCCCTATGAAGCGCTGCGGGCCGGCTCCTCCGGGCGGGCGAAGATCATCCGCCCCGCCGCGGTCTGGAGCACCTT
This sequence comes from Thermoflexus hugenholtzii JAD2, assembly GCF_900187885.1. Lineage (NCBI taxonomy): Bacteria > Bacillati > Chloroflexota > Thermoflexia > Thermoflexales > Thermoflexaceae > Thermoflexus > Thermoflexus hugenholtzii. Next base: position 208,973 of record NZ_FYEK01000027.1, read on the forward strand.
GGTGACCACCACCGGGATCTCCCGTCCGATGTAGCGCCGCCCCTCCTCCACCACCACCATCGTCCCATCCTCCAGATAGCCCACGCCCTGGCCGGGCTCCTTCCCCTCCTGGATGATGGAGAGGGTGAGAGATTCGCCGGGCAGAAGGATGGTGCGCACGGCGTTGGCCAGCTCGTTGATGTTCAGGACCCGGACGTTCTGCAGCTCCGCCACGCGGTTGAGGTTGTAATCGTTGGTCATGATCGGGCAGCGCAGCCGGCGGGCCAGGGCGATCAGCTTCTCATCGACCTCCCGCCCTTCCGCCTCCATATCCACGATGCGAATGGGGACGTGGCCCTCTTTCTGCATGCGGTTGAGGATCTCCAGGCCGCGCCGCCCCCGGTTCCGCCGCAGGGGGTCCTGGGAGTCAGCGATGTGTTGCAGCTCGTTCAGGACGAAGCGCGGCACCAGCAGGGTGGCTTGGATGAAGCCGGTGCGGACGACGTCGGCGATGCGCCCGTCGATGATCACGCTGGTGTCCAGGAGGATGGCGTGCTCGCCGTCCCGCTCCCGCAGGTGGCGGGGGAGCAGGGCCAGGAGGTCCTTATAGCGGGTCCCGGCCACGGTGAGGCCCAGGTAACCGAAGAACACCGCCCCCAGGGAGGGCAGGACCCGGCCCAGCGGGTCGGGCAGCAGGGAGAGGGGATAGGAGACCAGCCCGGCCATGATCAGGCCCAGGATGAGCCCGGCGGTGCCGGCGAGCAGCTGCTGCAGGGGGATGGGACGGATCACCTGCCGGATCATGGCCGCCGGGCGGATGGTCAGCCAGGGGGTAAGGACCAGGCCCAGGATGGCGCCGGCCAGGGCGAAGGCGAGGGCGAACTGCCACGCCGGCCGGGAGTCCAGCCCCATCCGGGCGGCGTCCATCCCCAGGCGCCACCCGGCGATCCCCAGCACCACCATGCCGATCAGGCGGAGAAAGCGCTCGAAATCCATGAATCCTCCATCGATGAAAACGATGCGCCTGCGGATAATTGCAGGATTCATCTTACACCCGGCGGCATGGGGAGAGCAAGGGGAGCCGGGGAGGGGCAGGACCTTCCGGTTTTTCCGGATGCAGGATGGATCAACGAAACGAGGGGCGGCCGGTCGGTTGCCCTTACCGGATCTTTTCCACCACCAGGAAGTGGGAGAGCCCCAACCGGTTCAGGGGGGTGTGCTCCAGACGGTCGGCCAGGCGGCGCAGCCAGCGACCAAGGCAGGGATGCCGGTCCGCGATCCGATCGAAGGCGGGGAAGATCCGGGTGTGGTGCACAATGCGCACCGGGAGGCCGGCGAAGAGGCGGCGCAAGGCCCGCCCGCTATAGGTCCGCACGTGGGGAGCTAGACGGTTGCGTAGAGGATCCGGCAGGTAGTTGATTAGGGGGGTGTTCCCGAAGTAATACCGCCCCCGCCAGTAGTGCCCATGGGTTTCAAAAGGGAACCAGCGGTTCGGGCAGAACAGGAGGATCCGCCCGCCGGGGCGCAGCACCCGCACCATCTCCGCGACCGCCCGACGGTCATCATCCACGTGCTCGATGACCTCATGGGAAAGGATCACATCGAAGCTCCCGTCGGGGTAGGGGAGGGCTTCGGCGGCGGCCTGCACCACGCATCCGATGCCGCGCCGGCGGGCCTCCCGCAGGTAGTCGGCGTCGATGTCCAGCCCATGCACCTCCCGGGAGAACGCCCGCAGGGCCTCCACATAGACCCCGATCCCGCAGCCATCCACCAGGATGCGGGCTCCCTCCAGGATGGCGTAACGCCGCATCAGCTCCAGACGTCGGGCCTGTCCCGGCCCCCAGATCAGGCTGGGCAACCCGCGTTGGGCGGCCTTCTCATAGAGCTCGACGGTCGTCATCCTACCCCCGCCTCCGGCGCGCGGGATCGGCTCCTCCGGCTCAATAGGCGTTGGGGCTTCGGAAGGTGAGGGTCTGAACCAGAGTGCGCAGCAGGATCTTGATGTCCAGCCAGAGGGACCAGTTCTCCACATACCAGAGATCGTATTTGGTGCGCTCCGTGATGGAGGTGTCTCCCCGCAGGCCGTTGATCTGCGCCCAGCCGGTGATCCCCGCCTTCTCCCGATGGCGCTCCATGTAGCGGGGGATCACGCGGCGGAACTGCTCCACGTAGACGGGGCGCTCCGGGCGCGGCCCCACCAGGCTCATGTCCCCCAGCAGCACGTTGATCAGCTGGGGCAGCTCGTCCAGGTTCAGCCGACGCAGGATCGCGCCCACCCGGGTCCGCCGCGGATCATCCGGCCGGGTCCAGCCCGGCCCCTCCTTCTCGGCGTCCGCCCGCATGGAGCGGAACTTGAGCATCAGGAAGGGACGCCCGTCCAGCCCCATGCGCTCCTGCACGTAGAAGACCGGCCCGGGGGAATCCAGCTTGATCAGGATGGCGATGAGCAGCATGAGAGGCGAGAGCAGGATCAATCCCACCGCGGCCCCTACGATGTCCATCGCCCGCTTGAGAGCCAGCTTCCAGCCCCGCTGGGCGACATCCCGCACGGTGAGCAGCGGCAACCCTCCCAGGTCATCCAGGGAGGGCTGGGTGGCGATCAGCTGGAAGATATCGGGGTAGATCTTGATGGAGAGGTTGCTGCGCTCGCACAGGGAGATCAGGCGCAGCACCTCGCTGTGGGGAGCCTCCGGGACGGCGATCAGCACCTCATCGACGTCCCGGGCGTAGACCAAATCCGGGAGATCCTCAGCGGTCCCGATCACCGGGACCCCCGCCACATGGGTGGCGCCGTTGCCCCGCAGGGCCACCACGCCGATGGGCTCGTAGCCGAACTCGGGCGCGTTCTGGATGCGGCGGATCACCGCCTCCGCCGCCTCGCCCGTCCCCACGATCAGCATGCGGCTGCGGTCCCAGCCCCGGGCCCGCAGGGCGCCCCACAGGCCCCGCACCAGCAGACGGCCGATCGCGACGAGGAGGATCCCCAGGCCCCAGGCATACAGCACCATAGCCCGCGGATAATCGAAACCGAACAGGGTGTCTTTGAACGCCAGGGAGACGGTGGCCACGGTGAAGATCACCGCGAGGGAGAAGGCCGCCGCGGCCCGGGACAGTTCATCCAGACGGGAGGTGGCCCGGCCGAGATGATAGAGCCGGTGGAGGAAGAACAGGCTGGCCACGTAAAGGAGCAGCACCCCCAGCATCGGGAGGTAAGCCGGGAAGCCCGGCAGGTTCTGGGGGGGATAGGGCCATGGGAGCCGGGCGCGGATCGCGTAAGCGGCGTAGAAGGCGAGAGCCGTCATCCCCAGATCGTTCAGCAACAGGAGGGCGCTGTGCAGCCACCGGGCACGCTTCCGGTTCATCCCGCACCTCCTTTTCCCATCACCGCTCTGAAGCGGAGAAGGCGGGGGCCTCGCGGCGCTCCCGCAGGTCCCGGCGCATCTCCCGCCACAGCCGCCAGCCTCCCTTCAGCACCAGCCCCACCCGCACCAGCAGATCCAGCCAGGCCGGCGTGGTGGCCTGATAGTGCTTCCGATAGAAGATCCACATCGCCCGGTTGAACTCATAGCGGGCCCGCGGGCTCATCCGGCTGGAGGCGCGCTTGACGTGCAGGACGACCACCTCCGGGTAGTAATAGATCTTCCAGCCGGCTTGCTTGATGCGATACGCCCAGTCCAGATCCTCCCCATACATGAAGAACGATTCGTCCAGCAGCCCTACCTGCAGAATGGCCTCGCGGCGCACCATCATGAACGCCCCGACGACGGAATCCACCTCATAGGTTTGATCCGGGTCCAGGAAGGTCAGATTGTAGCGGGCGAAGCGAGGGCTCTTCGGGAAGAGCCGGCTCAGGCCGGAGAAGCGGTAGAAGGCCACCTCCGGGGTGGGGAAGCTGCGCCGGCACGCCAGGTCCAGGGAGCCATCGGGACGAACGATCTTCGGGCCTGCCGCCCCGGCCTCCGGGTGGGCGTCCATGAAGGCCACCATCCGGGCCAGGGCGTCCGGCGGCACCTCGGTGTCCGGGTTGAGAAGCAGGGCGTAACGGATTCTGGGCGTCCGCCCCGGCTCCCCGAAGCCGAAAGCGCGCAGCCCCAGGTTGTTCCCATAGGCGTAGCCGCCGTTGACCGGGCTGCGGATCAACCGGACCTGCGGGAATTCCTGCTCCACCATCGCTGCGCTGCCGTCCTCCGAGGCGTTGTCCACCACGCACACTTCAAAGGTCACGCCCCGGCTGGCCTGCACCGTCTGCAGGCAGCGCCGCAACAGCTCCCGCGTGTTGTAGTTCACGATGACCACTCCAACGTCCAGCTCCGCCATCGCCTCCCTCATCGCAGCTCTCCCACCACCACCAGCCGGTGGGTGTCCACCCGATAAGGATAACACGTGATCAGGGTAACCACCGGATCGCGGGTGGGGGCCATCACCTCCACCTGGGTGGGGAGGACCACCTGTTTCTGGACCACGACGTAGCGATAGGCCCGGCTTCCGGCGTAGACCCAGATCTCATCGCCGATGCGGAGCTTCTCGAGGTCCCGGAACACTTCCCCGTAAATGTCGTTATGGCCGGCCAGCACCATGTTCCCGGGCTCCCCGGGGTTCGCCGTCCCCGGGTGATGTCCCACGCCTTTTTTCAAGGCTTCCCAATCCGTCCCTGGGACCACGGGGGCGTCCACCCCGATGGCGGGGATGACGATGCGGGTGGGGCTTCGCGGGCCCGGGGTGATGGGCACCGGAGTGGGGAGGGAGGCCACGAGGGCCCGCAGGTGTTCGGGGATCTCCTCCGGGTTCGGCGCGGGCTCCCCCGGGGCGGTGGGCGGTCGATGCCCGCCCGGTAGAACCAGGACAGGGATCAAGGGCGTGGGCGTGGGGGTCGCCCGGGGCCCTTCGCCGGAGGCGGCCGGACGCATGGCCTGCCAGGAAGAGAGCAGCAGGAAAATGGCTCCCAGCACGGCTGTGATCTCCACCCCCAGCAGGAGGTGGTCCCGCCAGGTTGCCCACGAGATGCGCGGGCGAGGCAGCCGGAACCGCCATCGGGGAGCTTCCCACTCCACCTCCGCGTGGAGGTGAGGATCCGGAGGGAGGGCCGGCGGCTCCGGGGGGGTGGGCTCCCCGGCGGGGGGCGACGCCTCCAGGGGAAGGCGTCCCTCCCGGATCCATCGTTTCAGGCGGACCTCACGGCGCTTCAGGGCCAGGGCCCGCTCCAGGTCCTCCAGGCTCGGCTCCTTGCCCATCCCTTAACGAACCTCCCTCATGGGCTTGCCGGCCCGCGATCCAAGATCCGATCCTCCAGGCGCATATACCCCCGGATGAGATGCCCGATGGCGAAGCGCAGCGGCTCCGGCGGCCACGGGATCACCCGCCGGTTGACGAAGAACAGCTCCGTGAGGGGGGTCCGGCGTTCCAGGATCAGATCGCGCACGATCTGGCCGTTCATGGTCGTCAGGGCCACGCCGTGGCCGATGCAACCCAGGGCGTAGACCGCCCGGCGGTCCCCCACATATCCAATGGCCGGGGCCATGTCGACGGTGACCGAGACCGGCCCGCCCCATCGATATTCGATCCGCACCCCTTTCAGGGAGGGGAAGACCTCCGGGATGTAGGCTTCCAGCTCCCGGAAGATCCGTTCGTTCTCGTCGAGATCCATCCGGTTTCCGAAGGGGACGCCGACATCCCCTCCGCCCATCAGCAGGCGGTTGTCGGGGGTCAGGCGGTAGTAATGCACCAGGTTGCGGGCATCCTCGATCCCCTGCCGGTTCCGCCAGCCGATGGGGGCCAACCGTTCCGGGGAGAGGGGCTCCGTCACCACGATGTAGGTGAAGGCGGGGACCTGCTTACGGCGGATGAAAGGGAGTCGGTGAGAGTAGGCGTTGGCCGCGAGCACCAGCTTCTCCGCCCGCAGGATCCCCTGCGGGGTGCGCAGGCGGAAGCCGCCCGGACCGCGCTCGATGGTCTGGACAGGGGTGTGCTCGTAGATGTGGACGCCGAGGCCCTCGGCGGCCCGCTTCAGCCCCCGCACATATCGGAGGGGGTGGAGGAGGGCGCAGCGGGGTTCCCACCAGGCTCCCAGGTAGCGGGGCGAGTTCACCTGTTCCCGCACAGCCTGGGCGTCCAGCCACTCGATCCCGGTCAGCCCCAGGCGATGGGCCAGCTCGATCTCCTCCCGGATCCGTCGGACGTAAGCTGGGGAGGTGGCCACACGCAGGAACCCCGGCCGCTCGTAATCGCAGGCGATGCCGTAGCGGGCGATGAGCTCTTCCACATAGTCGACGGCCCGCTCCATATAGCGATGGGCTTCCGCGGCGGCTTGGCGGCCGAAGCGAAGCGCCGTCAGGGAGAGGGTGAGCCCGAAGAGGGTCATGGCGAAGCCGGCGTTGCGCCCGCTGGCCCCGTAGCCGATGTAAGCCTGCTCCAAGACAGCGACCTGCAGCCCCGGCTCCGCTTCTTTCAAATGCAGGGCAGCGGAGAGGCCGGTGAACCCCCCGCCGAGGATCGCCACGTCCGCGTGTACCTCCCCCGTCAGGGGTGGGTTCGGCGTGTAGGGGTCCGCAGTCTGCAACCAGAAGCTCTTCGGTTCCATTCGAACGAACCTCCCAGAGCTTATGGCCGGATCGCCACGGCGAACACTTCCCGCTCGAAGAACCAGCGGAAGGGGATCCAGCGGAAGGCGATGTGGCGCAGCATGCGGAAGAAGGGCCCCTCCTGGCGGTTTTGCGGGGGAGTCGAGAGCCAGACCCGAACCGGGCGGAAGCCTGCCCGGCGCAGGGCCCACCACAGGCCGAGGGGACCCTGTTCGTTCACATGGACGGCCTCGTTGACCGGGACGTTGAGGGTGCGCGGGTTGGGCGGGTAGAGGTGGCCCAGGCCCTGAAGGGTGCGGACCAGGCGGACGAGGGGATAGGCATAGGCATCATACCAGCGGTTCGGAGCGGTGTGGATGACCAGCATCCCGCCGGGCTTCAGCACCCGGTGAGCCTCCCGCAGCGCCAGGCGGAGCTCCCATGGGAAGAGGTGCTCGACCACGTCGAACATCAGCACCCGGTCGAACACCCCTGCCGGGAAGGGAAGGTATTTGGCGTCGGCCTGGGCCAGGGCGGCCGGGGCCTGCAGGTCGACAGCCTCTCGGAGCAGGCGGGCCGAAAGCTGAACGGCAGCGGCGGCGTAATCGATGCCGATGGCCCATGCGCCCATGCGGGCGCAATGACGGACGATCTCTCCACGCCCGCAGCCGACGTCCAGCACCCGCATGCCGGGGCGGACCTCCGCCACGGCGAAGGCGGCCTGGAGGCGCCGGGAGAGATGTTCCCCGCGTGTGCGGAGGAACTCCTCATAGCCCTCGCAGGCGGAGAGAAAGTATTCCTCCCCGTAGAGATCGGGCGGCAGCGAGGGTTTCAAACGCGTCCTCGGTTTGCGGATCACGCGACCTGCGCTCCTGTTGAAGGTGCGCTTCCGGGCGGGCCTATCGGCCGGCCCCTTCCCATCTTAACCCGGGCGGAGCTCTTCCGGAAGGCGAGCGGGCGCGGGGGTTCCCCCGCTGATCCGCCAGCCGGCGACGGCCACCATCCCCCATCCGATCAGGTAAAGCCATGCGGGGAAGGCGGTGGGACGGGCTCGGGCGACCGCCTCGAGGCCGCCGGGGAGGGCGTGCAGGCCCGGGGCCAGCACGGTATACAGCGCCAGGAGGGATCCCAGCGCGCCGAGGAGCAACGCGGCCCGGTCGATGCGGAGAACGAACCCCTGCTCGCTGCGCCGGGCCATCCGGGCTCCTACCACCATCATCATCGCCGCGGCCAGGACAGGAGCCCAGACCGGCCCCCACCAGGGCAGGGGGATCAGGAAGAGGAGATCCCAGTCCAGCAGCGAGGTGGGCCAGCCGATGAAAACCCGAAGCCAGACGTAATACAGGATGTCCCAGAGCCCCCACGCGTAGAGGAAGAACCCCCAGCGCGCGGCGGGGGTTCGCCCGGTCAGGGCGCCCACCGTTCCCAACATCACCAGGGTGGCGATCTCCCGCCCCAGCTCGATGGGGGTGAGCGGATCCGGCTGCGTCGGCACGTCTCGAAGCAGATCCGTGATCCCATAGACGTGCCGCAGGTAGACCACCACCGCGCTCTCCACGTAGGCCATCGCGGCCGCGAAGAGGCTCAGCACCAGCAGACGTCCCATCCATCCGGACATCCAGCGCTCCTCCTTGAGAACTGCGTCGTGAAGGGTTCCACCGAGAACGAAGAGTCCGATAGTCTCCCTCGCTCATGATTTTCCCCTATCTCCCGCGCTGGGCGGGAGACCTTATCGAGGGCTTGTTATATTGTTATAGGACGCCCGGCCTTCCGGGAAATCCCGGCTTCCCGCTCCGGCGCATTGCAGGCAAAACGCCTCAAAGCGGGTAAGATCGTGCTTAGCCTGCATTCAGGAGGGGTGGGATCATGTGGAGCCTCCTGTTCAACATCCTGCTCATCCTTCTCAGCGTCCTGGTTTTGTGGGGAGGCGCGGTCTGGATCGTGGAATCCGCGGCGCGCATCGCCCGGCGTCTGGGGTTGTCCGACCTGGTCATCGGCCTGACAGTGGTGGCCATCGGCACCTCATCTCCGGAATTCGCCGTCACGGTAGGCGCTGCCCTGAAGGGCCAGGGAGATATCTCCGTCGGTAACGTGATCGGCTCGAACATTTTCAATCTTGGGTTCATTCTCGGAGGCGTGGCCATGGTGAGGGCCATCGCCACATCCCGCACCATGGTCATGCGGGACGGCGGGGTGCTCATTGCCATCACTCTGTTGCTGCTGCTTTTCTTTCTTGACCTGCACATCGCCCGATGGGAGGGGATGATTCTGCTGGCCTTGCTTGTCCTCTACATCGGATCCCTGTTGTATTTCCGAGAAGCGATTGAAGATGCTCCTCCTGGTGAGTTTCGCTGGTATGAGGTCCCTCGCCTGTTGATCGGACTGGCGCTGGTGATCGGAGGGGGACATTTCATGGTGGAAGCGGCGGTTGCCTTGGCCCGGATGGTCGGGATCTCCGAGTGGGCGATCGGCGTGACGATCGTGGCGGCAGGCACCTCAGCGCCGGAGTTCGCCACTTCTCTGGTGGCTGTCCTCCGCGGCCGGCATGGGATCTCCGCTGGCAACCTGATTGGCAGCGACATCTTCAACCTGCTGGGAGTCCTGGGCCTGGCCGCTACCATCCGTCCGATGACGGTGGACCCCAGCGTCTACAGCAGCTTATGGATGCTGGCCGGCATGGTGGCGCTGGTAGTCATCTTTCTGATGCGAACGGGCTGGTCGCTTTCCCGCTGGGAGGGCGCGCTCCTTGTGCTAATTAATTTGATCAGGTGGGTTCTGGATTTTCGCAGCTGAAAACCATTACCAACACATTGCGATGGATACGAGACAGGGGCGTTGAGCTCAGAGTGCGGGGACTTCAGGTTGAGTCCCGGAAAAGCGAGGCCGGGGCGGTGGGGGGGACCAGGATGCGCAGGGAGCGGGGGACGACTTCGAAGACCATAGGGGTGTGGCCGATGGGCTCCCCGTCCACCTGCACCGGGACCACCGGCCGGGTTTCGACCAGGACTTGGCGCCCGGTGAAGAACTTGACGGCCGGATCCTGGAGATGGCGTCCCCCGAACACGTTGATGAAGTGTCGCAGGGCCCACGGCAGCCCCATCCCCCGGAACACACAGATGTTGAGGTATCCGTCGTCCAACAGCGCCTGGGGGGCGATGCGGACCAGCCCGCCATACAGCTGGGCGTTGGCCACCAGCACCACCAGGGTGCGGCCCCGGATCCGGCGACGGCCGTCGATGAACACGGTGGCCCGCATGGCCGGGAAATCCCGGGCGATGAGGGCGGCGGCGATCAGGTAGGCCAGGGCCCCCAGGCGCTTGGTGCCCCGGTCCCGGGGCTCCATCTGTTGCGCCACCTGGGCATCCAGCCCGATGCCGGCCCAGAGCAGGAAGTAGCGCCCGTTCGCCCGTCCGACATCGATGAGGTGGATCCGCGCGGCCTCCAGGAGCTGGGCGGCCACCTGGACGCGTAATGGATGCACCAGGGGATAGGTGGGCAGGCCCAGCTGCCGGGCCCACACGTTCCCCGTTCCCACGGGCAGCACCCCCAGGGCGCTGGGCAACCCCACCAGGCCGTTGGCTACTTCGTTCACCGTGCCGTCTCCGCCGGCGGCCACCACCCAGTCGAACCCCTCCAGGGCGGCCTCATGGGCGAGCTCCGTGGCCATCCCGGGACGCTCGGTGATCCGTATGATCACGGACCATCCCCGGCCCTCCCATCTGCGCGCGACCGCCTGGATCTCCCGGGTCATCTCCCGGGGGCCTGCGGCCGGGTTGTAGATGATCATCACCCGTCGAGGCGGCTGCATCCGGGATCTCCCATCGAATTCGCCGAATGAATTCGGCCTTGGGAGGCCTTCGGCCAACGGTCGGCCTGCGCCGACCGAAAAACATCTTTTGCGTCGGCGGAGGCCGACGCTTAGCGCACAGCGCCTATAGAGGCCGATTTCAATCGGCGTGAAAGCCTTTGCGGCGGGGGCGGTTGCGCCGCCCCGGCGGCGCGGGCGCGACGGGGGTTTCGGAATCCGGCTCCTCCTCCGGCTGCTCCAGCTCCACCAGGTGCCGGATCCGCGCCTCCGGCGGGGTCTCCGCCAGCCCGATCACCCGCAATTGCTCCCGCAGCTCGAAGATCTGGTCTCGCAGGGCGGCGGCTTTTTCGAACTCCAGGGCCTGGGCAGCCCGCTTCATCTCCTTCTCCAGGGCGCGGATCAGCCGCTGCAGCTCCTCCTTCGGCATCGCCGGCGGCCGTCCGGCCGTCCCGGCCTCCTCTGCCACCATCTCCCGAACCCGATCCGTGAGGTCCCGCACCGCCTTCACGATGGAGCGGGGCTCGATGCCGTGGGCGCGATTGTAAGCCTCCTGGATCGCCCGCCGCCGGTTGGTCTCCTCGATGGCCCGGCGCATGGATTCGGTGATCCGGTCGGCGTAGAGGATGGCCGTCCCGTTCACATGGCGGGCCGCCCGCCCGATGGTCTGGATCAGCGCCGTCTCGCTGCGCAGGAAACCCTCCTGGTCCGCGTCCAGCACTGCCACCAGAGAGACCTCGGGGAGGTCCAGCCCCTCCCGCAGCAGGTTGATCCCCACCACCACATCGTAAACCCCCAGGCGGAGATCCCGGAGGATCTCCACGCGCTCCAGGGTGTCGATGTCCGCGTGCAGGTAGTGGGTGCGGATGCCCATCTCGTTGAGGTAATCCGAGAGCTCCTCGGCCAGGCGCTTGGTCAGGGTGGTGACCAAGGCTCGTTCCCCCCGGGCGACGCGCCGGCGGATCTCGCCGATGAGATCCTCGATCTGTCCTTTCGTCGGGCGCACCTCCACCACCGGGTCCAGGATGCCGGTGGGCCGGATCAGTTGCTCGACGACCTGCTCGGATTTCTCCAGCTCATATGGGCCCGGGGTAGCGGACATGAAGATCACCTGGCGGACCCGCCCTTCGAACTCCTCGAAGGTGAGGGGCCGGTTGTCCAGGGCTGAGGGGAGGCGGAAGCCGTATTCCACCAGCGTCTCCTTGCGGGAGCGATCCCCGTGATACATCCCCCGCAGCTGAGGGATGGTCATATGGGACTCGTCGATCACCACCAGGAAATCGTCGGGGAAGTAATCCAGCAGCGTCCACGGAGGCTCCCCCGGGGCCCGTCCGTCCAGGTGCCGGGAGTAGTTCTCGATGCCGTGGCAGTAGCCCACCTCCCGCAGCATCTCCAGGTCATAGAGGGTGCGCTGGCGGAGCCGCTCGGCCTCCAGGAGCTTGCCCTGGGCCCGCAGCTCCTCCAAGCGCTGGTGGAGCTCCTGTTCGATGGAAGCGATGGCCCGACGCAGCTTCTCCTCGGGGGTGACGAAGTGCTTGGCCGGGTAGATCTCCACCGTCTCGTGCAGGCGGAGCACCTCCCCGGTCAGGGGGTCGAACTCCACCAGGCGGTCGATCTCATCCCCCCAGAACTCGATGCGGATGGCCGTGTCCTGATAAGCGGGAAACACGTCCACCGTGTCCCCCCGCACCCGGAAGGTTCCCCGCCGGAAGTCGATGTCATTGCGCGTATACTGGATGTCCACCAGATGCCGCAGCAGGTTGTCCCGACGGCGGACCTGTCCGCGCTGCAGGCGGACGACTACCTGGCCCCAGTCATGGGGGTTGCCGATACCGTAGATGCAGGAGACGGAGGCCACGATGATCACGTCGCGTCGGGTGAAGAGGGCCTGGGTGGCCGCCAGGCGCAGCCGCTCGATCTCCTCGTTGATGCTGGTCTCCTTCTCGATGTAGGTGTCCGTCTGGGGGATGTAGGCCTCCGGCTGGTAGTAATCGTAGTAGCTGACGAAATACTCCACCGCGTTGCGGGGGAAGAACTCCCGGAACTCGGCGTAGAGCTGGGCGGCCAGGGTTTTGTTGTGGCTGATGACCAGGGTGGGCTTCTGAACCCGGGCGATGACGTGGGCGATGGTGAAGGTCTTGCCGGTGCCCGTGGCTCCCAACAACGTCTGGTAGCGATAGCCCCGGCGCAGGCCCTCCACCAGCTTCTCGATGGCCTGCGGCTGATCCCCTGTGGGCTCGAAAGGCGCCACCAGCTCAAAGCGTGTCATCCCCGCTCCTTTTCAATCTGTAGACCGAAATTCATTTCGACCACAAACTGCAGGAAGCCGTGACCCCGCGTCATCGAAGACAAAGGTTCGAGGCGAAAGCCTCTCCCACACAAAGCTCATCCTTCGCTCCCTAATTACGCCACCAAATCCGTCGCCCCTCATTGGGGCGGGCGCTTCTTTTATCGGGAAGCATAGCGGGCCGCCAGAACCGCGAGCACGAAGCGGGGCAAGGCGAGCATCCGCCGCCACCGCCACGGCTGGCGGATCAGCCGGTAGAGCCACTCCAGGCCGGCCTCCCGCATCCAGCGAGGGGCCCGGGGCACGACGCCGGCGATGAAATCAAAGGCCCCGCCGACCCCCATGGCGACCGGGATCCGGAGCGCCGGCTGGTGACGGGCGATCCAGAGATCCTGTTGTGGGGCCCCGTATGCGACGAAGAGGAGATCCGGTCGGGCCTCCTGCAGGCGCTCCCGGATCGCCGGGGCCTCCTCCGGCCGGGGGGAGCCCGCGAAGGTCCCGGCGAGGACCCAGCCCGGATAGCGGGCCTGCAGGACCTTCGCCGCGCGCTCCGCAACCCCTTCCGCGGCGCCCAGCAGGAACACCCGCCATCCCCGCTCCGCGGCCCGGGCGATCAGGGCCTCCATCAGATCCACTCCCGCCACCCGCTCCCGTAGGGGCTGTCCCAGCATCCTCCCGGCCCAGAGCAACCCGACGCCGTCCGGGACGTTCAGGCTGGATCCCTCCAGGACCCGGAAGAAGTCCGGGTTCCGACGGGCGTGCATGATGAACTCCGGGTTCACGGTGCAGACCTGATGTGACCCTCCCTCGGCGATGAAGGCCTCCACGAGCTCTAAGGCTTCGGCCAGGGTAACATCGTGCACCCGGACACTTAGGATGCGTCGGACCGGCGGCTGGATCATACCACGGATCCCGAGATGTGCCCTGGAAGTCCATCGGGTCCTGGCTTCGGATGATCTCCCCGAGATTATTATGACGCGGAGTCGCGGGGACGCGGCACGCCGCTCCGGCAGGGCCTTCGGGTCTCTCTGGATGCGGGGCAGATGAGGGCTTGGGGGATCCGTTCCCGGGCCATGTTCCGGATAAGCATCCTGAGGGCAATCCGGCGGGTCGCCCCCCTATCCGGCGATCCGCCAGGGGGCGGTGTAGACGTTCGCGCCCTCCGGGCGTAGGAAGCCGACCACCGTCATCCCGGCGGCGTGGGCCAGCTCCAGCGTCAGGCTGGAGGGGGCACCGAGGGCCGCCAGGATGGGGATGCCCGCCCGCAGCGTTTTCTGGGCGATCTCGAACCCGGCCCGTCCGCTCACCAGCATGATGGCGTGGGAGAGGGGGATCCGCCCGGCCCGCAGCGCCGCCCCGATGACCTTGTCCACCGCGTTGTGTCGCCCCACGTCCTCCCGCACCCAGAGCAGCTCGCCCGCCGGGTCGAAGATCGCCGCCGCATGCAGCCCACCGGTCCGATGGAAAAGGCGCTGGGCCTCGCGCATCCGCCGCGGCAGATCCACAAGGAGCGAGAGCGGGATCACCGGCTCATCCTCCGGCAGCGGGGGATAGCCCTGGACGAACACCGCTTCAACGGCCGCTTTCCCGCATACCCCGCAGCTGCTGGTCATATAGAAGTGACGGGTCAGCCGCTGCCGGTCAATCCCATGATCCGGAGGGAGCACAACCCGGACGGTGTGAGGGGCCGGGCGCTCCGAGGACAGCCCCGCGCGGATCCATCGAGGATCGTCGATCAGACCCTCCGTGTAGAGAAAGCCCAGGGCCAGGTCCTCATCGTCCCCCGGGGTCCGCATCGTGACCGCAACGGGGAGGACCTCCGCGCCTTCCGCATTGGGGAGGGCGATCTGGATCTCCAGGGGCTCCTCTGCGATCACGGCGTCTTCCTGTCGCTCCCGTCGCCCCGGGCGCAGGCCGGTGACCGGCCACGGCTTCCACATCCCGTTCCGCTCCATAGGTCCATCCTTTCCCGCGTCGCGGTCAGGAACTTGCATCCCCGTTCGCGCGCTCCACAAAGGCGAAGAGCCCTTTGTAAGCGGGGATGCCGGCCAGAGGCGAGCGGGCCTCGGGGGCCGCTAAGGCGTTCCCCTCGGGCCAGTGCACCTGAAGGGTGCCGGGCTTCACGTCGGCCAGGAAGACCCGGCCCCGCAGCTCCCCATGGGCGTTCCAGAGCCGGACGGGGTCCCCGGGCCGCAATCCCAATCGCGCTGCGTCGGCTGGATGCATCAGCACCGCGTCCCGCGGGAGGCCGTTGATGGGATCGATGTCCTCGTGGATCATGCTGTTGAACTGCTTCCCGCGCCGGGTGGCCACCCGGAACGCCCCCTCCGGGATGGATGTCCGCGGCAGCGGCACCGCCTTGAAGTGGGCCTTCCCATCCGGGGTGGGGAACTGCCAGCCGGCGCAAAGCAGCGGCCCACCATACTGGAACTGATCCCCTTTCTTCCGCAGATGCTGGATCCCGTCATACATCGGGATCACCCGGGCGATCTCCTCCCGGATGGCCTGGGTATCCGGGAAGCGAACCCGTTCGGCGAGCTCCGGCCGGACGCGGGCGGCCAGCTCTCCGAAGACCCACCATTCGGGACGGGCCTCGCCGATCCGCGGCCCCGGGATCTCCGGGCTGAAGATCACGCGGCGTTCGGTGGTGGTCTCGGTCACCCCACCCGGGCCTTCATAGCGGGTGGTCGCCGGGAGCAGGATCACCGCCTCCCCGGGTTCGAAGAACATCGGGGGCGAGAGCACGATGTCCATGTGCACCCGCAGGGGGATCCGCTCCAGGGCCTCGCGGACGAAATCGGGATCCGGCAGCACCTCATGGAAGTTGCCGCCCACGCTGAAGAGGAGGTCCAGCTCCCCGCGATGGGCCGCCTCGATCATCTCCGGAGCGGTGAGGCCGCGCGTGGCGGGGACCTCGAAGCCGTAGAGCGCGGAGAGGCGGCGGGCGTTCTCTTCGTTGATGGGGAGGCCGCCCGGGAAGGCAGTGGCGTAAGCGCCCATCTCCGCTCCGCCCTGGACCCCCGAGTGGCCCCGGATGGGCATCAGGCCGCATCCTTCCCGGCCGACGAAGCCCTTCATCAGGGCCAGGTTGATGATGGCGTGGACGTTGTCCTCGCCGTGGGTGTGCTGGGTGATCCCCATGCTCCAGACGAAAACCGCACGGTCCGCCTCCGCAACCATGCGGGCGAACTCCCTCATCTCCTCCCGGGAGAGCCCCGCACCCTCCTCCAGCTCCTCCCAAGAGAGACCCTGCAACATCGCCCGCAGCTCCTCGAAGCCTGCGGTGTGGTTGCGGATGAACGCCTCATCCATCCACCCCTGTTCGATCATGTGTTTGATCGCCCCGTGGATGAAGGCGATGTCGCCGCCCACCCGGACCTGGAAGAAGCGGTCGGTGATGCGGGTGCCGAAGAGGGCGCTCTCCAGGTCCGAGGGGACCCAGTAGCGCTCCATAGCCGGTTCCCGGTAGGGGTTGACCAGAGCCACACGGGTCCCGGCCTTGCGGGCGTAGTAGAGGTATTTCATCATCACCGGCTGGTTGTTGGCCACGTTGGAGCCGAAGAAGACGATGAGGTCGGTCCCGATGAGGTCGGTGTAGGAACACGTGGTGGCGGCCACGCCCAGGGCGGCCTTGAGGGCGAGGGTGCTCGGGGCATGGCAGATCCGGGCGGCGTTGTCGATGGAGTTGGTCCCCATGGCCCGCACGGCCTTCTGGGCCACGTAATAGGCCTCGTTGGGAAGGCCCCGACTCGTGAGGTAGAAGCCCAGGCGCTTCGGGGAGGTGCTGCGGATGAAGGCGGCCATGAGGTCCAGCGCCTCCTCCCAGGAGATCCGGCGGAAGCCCTGCTCGCCCCGGCGTCGGATCATCGGGTAGGGCAGCCGGCCCAGCGCCCGCAACGCCCGCGCGGATCGGGATCGCAGGGCCTCCACATCCGCCAGCAGCCGGACGTCCAGCGGAGGCATGGTGTTGAGGCGGAGCAGGCGGAGGCGGATGTTGCAGAGGTGGATCCCGGTGATGGTCCAGTCGCGCATCCCGATGGTGCCCAGGGCGCAGCCGTCGCACACCCCGTCATTCAAAACGCGCCAGGCGTAGCCCAGCCGGCCCCGGTTCTCCCAAATGGCCCGCAGGATCTCTAGGTAGTTGTTCGGGCGCTGCTCCCCGATCCCCAGCGGCTTCCAGCTGGCCCACAAGGATGGCATCGGCCGCCGGGCCGGCCATCGCACCGCTTTCCGCACCCCTCCCATCGCTGGCCCCTCCGGGGGTGAGCTTAGAGAGCCGGGGTGGAGCGGGGGAAACGCGCGAAGGCCCGGCCCCGCATTTCATTATACGTCGTGATCCAAAATGGGCCGCATTCGGATGAGGGGTGCGCCCGGCTACGGCGTTCGGACCCACGCCCGAGCGAGGGACTCCAGCGGGATGCCCAGCCAGGGGGCGGCGAGAAGCAGGAGCAGCTCAGCGGTCCACCAGGCGATCCCGAACCCGATGGCAGCGCGCGGCATAGGGCGCAGCGGACGGTCCGAAGGCTCCCGGGCCAGCAGGTTGCGCAACAGCGCCCATCCCAGCAGCCCGGGCAGGCCGATCAGCCCCAGGGCCAGGAGGGGATGGGCCGGCAGCAGCAGCCGGGTCATCGCCCATCGCGCCGCGAACCCCGGGAACGGCGGCGCGTCGAGCATCGCCAGGCCGCTGCCCAGCAACAGTCCGATCACCCACGGGCCCTGCGCCATCGAGACCCGGCCGGGCTCCGTGGTGCCGGCTATGCGCCGGTAAGCGGCCAGGGCGAAGGCCATGCCCAGCAGCGGCACCACCCGCACCCAGAGCGCCCAGGCGCTGAGCTGGATCCCGGGTTCCGTCCCCAGGCTGAGGGCCAGCCAAGCCAGCCCGCTGGACGCCAGCCAGCTATAGCCTCCGATGGCTCCCCAGCCCCGCTCCGCCAGGGCCAGGAGGGCGCTGCTGCCCATCATCAGCACCCCGAGGGCCTGCAGGACGATCCCCCACCCCGGAAGGCGGGGGAGCCAGGGGAACTCTTGGGCCCACGCCGCCAGCCAGAACCAGGTCCCGTAGTGGATCAGGAGGACGGTGAAAGCGGCGCCGATGGGAGCGCCCTCCGCGAACAGCATCGGTACCCAGCGATGCGCTGGCCACACGCCCAGCCAGAGGACCATGGCGGCTCCGATTAGCGTGAAGGCGATGGTGGGCCAGAGGGGCTGGCCGGGGTTGAGGACGGCCTGCTCCGCCGCCCAGGCCGCGGTGGTCCAGGCCAGGAAGCCCAGGCTGGCGGCGATGAGATACTGGGCGGCCCCCTCCATGCCGTGTCCTTCCCCCAGGAGCGTAAGCGTCAGCAGGAGGGCGGCGGCGCCGATGAAGAAGGCTCCCAGGCTGATGGGACGGGTGAGGAGGCCCAGGGCCCACAGCCCTCCGGCGGCCAGGCCGATGGGATACAGACGGCGCTCGAACCGGAAAGGCCACGCGCTCAGGAACAGCAATGCGGCGCTTCCCCACAGCGTGCTCAGGGCCCAGCGATCCGTCGCCGTCAGGCGCAGGGATCGCCCCAGGAGGACCACCGGGGGGCCCAGGGTGCTCGAATCCGCTGAAAGGGCCGCCGGGGGCCAGGGGACCGCCCAGAGAAGCGCCACGATGCCCAGGGCTGCGCCCGCCGCGAGCGGGGCGGCCAGGGGCGTCCGCCGGAGCGGATACACCAGCGGGGCGGCCAGGAAAGGGATCGCCAGCACGAGGAGCAACGGGATGTTCATGCAGAGGCCTCCTGGCGCACCAGGGTGAGGGCGGCGGTGAGGAAGGCGATCACCAGGTTCATCCCCGCCATCAGCCCGATGGCCAGCAGGCTGTCCTGAACGGAGAAATAGAAAAGCCCGTAGCCGCTGAACATCGTGAGGATCCCCAGGCCAACCTGCAGCGGAGAACGGCCCAGCGTGGCGATCAGCAATCCGATCCCGATGAGGGTATAGGTGGTGATCAGGATGGGAGCGGGCGCGATGGGGATCGGGAAGCGGGCAGCGAGGATCCGGGCCAGGTAATGGAAGAAAAGGGCCGCCAGAGCCCGGAAGCGCCAGTGGACCGGCGGACGGGAGGTCAGGGTCTTCGGAGCCGCCTTCCGGGCCTGCCAGCCGGTCAGATAGAGCAACAGGGCCAGCAGGGCGCTGGTGAGGACCTGGATGCTTGCCAGCTGGCCGGGCACCCCGGGGGTCTGTTGCAGCAGCCAGCCGCCCCCCGCGCCCATCAATGCCCAGGCCAGAAGCCAGCCCCGCCAATCCTCCAGCGTCAGCACGAGGGCGGCCAGCCCTGTGATGAGCAGGATCATGAGCTCGGAAAGGATCTCCTCACCGATCACGCTGTCCTCTCCGCACCGGGATGAACCAGGGAAATGGCCCCTTTCATTCAGGGCGCGTCGCCCGGCAGGGACCGAACGCCTATACTATAACCCAGGTTGGCCGCCGCATGCCGGCGGGCCTATCCCACTTCAGGAGCCACGCATGGCCCGTAAAGCGAACACGCAGAGCGCTCTCCGTTCGTCAGGACGTCGATGGGCGGTCCCGGGTCCGCACACCATCGCCCGGGAGGTGCTGCCCAATGGGATCGTCGTGCTGGCCTATGAGAACTTCAGCAGTCCTTCGGTGGTGGTCTCTGGCCTTCTTTGGGCCGGAGCTCTGGACGATCCTCCCGATCGGATCGGTCTGGCGTCGTTCACCGCGGAGGCGCTCACCCGGGGTACATCTCATCGCACCTTCCACGAGATCTATGAGGCCATCGAATCCGTCGGGGCCAGCCTGGAGATCGGGGCCGGCTATCACACCACCGGCTTCACCCTGAAGGCCCTGGCGGAGGATCTGCCCGCCATGCTGGAGATCCTGGCCGATGTCCTGCGGAACCCCACCTTCCCCGAGGAGGGGGTGGAGAAGGTGCGAGGGGAGATCCTCACGGATCTGCAGGAGCGGGAGCACGACACCCGGCGGATGGCCGGACTGCGCTTCCGGGAGACCTTGTTTCAGGGTCATCCTTACGGACGGAGCGTGGATGGATACCCGGAGACCGTGCAGGCGATCACGCGGGAGGATCTGCTCGCCTTCCATCGCACCTTTTACCATCCGGCCCGGATGATCGTGGCTGTGGTCGGGGCCATCCGGGCGGAGGAGGCGGTCCGGGCCGTGCAGGCGGTTCTGGGGGATTGGGAGGCCCGTCGGCCTGAGCCGCCCCCTCTGCCGCCGGCCGCCCCGCCGGCGCGTTGGATCTACGTGCATACCCCGATCCCCGGCAAGACCCAGGTGGATCTGGTGATGGGCACCGTGGGACTCGCCCGCAAGGATCCCGAGTATTACGCCGCTGCCCTGGCCAACTCCATCCTGGGGGTGTTCGGGATGATGGGGCGGCTGGGGGACCACGTGCGGGATCGGGATGGGCTGGCCTACTACGTCTACAGCCGGCTCGACGCCGGGCTGGCCCCCGGTCCGTGGAGCGTCATCGCCGGGGTGGCTCCGGAACATCTCCCCCGGGCGATCCAGGGGATCCGCACGGAGATCCGCCGGATGCAGGAGCGGCGCGTTCCGGCCCGGGAACTCGAGGAGAACAAGTCTTTCCTGATCGGCTCCTTGCCCCTCCGGCTGGAGACCAATGAGGGGATCGCCGGGGCGCTGGTAGATATGGAGCTGTTCGAGCTGGGCCTGGATTACCTGGAGCGTTTCCCGGAGATCATCCGCAGCATCACCGCCGCGGAGGTCCAGGCCGTCGTGCGCAAATACCTGGATCCGGACCGCATGGTCCTCTCCACCGCAGGCCCGGAGCCGGCCCCGCCGATGCCTCAGGAGGGCGCCCCTTAAACGTGCGCAGGAGGATTTCGGCCAAAAGACCGACAAGGAAGGAGAGGATGTTGGCTTTACGAACGGAGTCAGGAGGAAGCGATGCCGGCAGAGGTCTACATCGAAGTGGTGGCCCTGGCCGACGAGGCGGTCTGGCTGGTGCAAACCCCCTCCGGGGACTGGAGCCTGCCGGGAGGTCCGCTGGAGGAAGGGGAGGAGCCCGCCCACGGTGCCCGGCGGTGGATCGCCCGCATGGCCGGCGTAGCGGTCGAGGAGCCGGTGATCTTGGAGGCAACCTCCCGGCATGAGGGGGAACGCTGGCGACTGATCCTGCGCTACGCCTGCCGGCTGACCCAGGAGCCCCGCCCGGACCCCACGCTTCCCGGATCCGGGTTGTTCCACATCGAGCATCTCCCTCCGCTGGCCCCGGACCAGCGGGCCGCCATCTACCGCGCCCTGCAAGTCCTCTGAGTCCGGTCCCACACCGGGAGGATCCTGAGCAGTTGTCCTGCAAAGCGGCCGGGTCCGGCGAAATGGAGGCCCACCCCTGCCCCGATTTGACAGGGCCTTTCGCGTTGGGTAAAATTTCCATCGGTTTGGAAAATCATTTTCTCCAGAGAGCGTTTTCAAATGCGACGGAAGCGGGAGCGGCTGGAGGCGATGCTGGAGGGCCTGCGGGCGTCCGGGCTGCGGTTGACGCCCCAGCGGGTGGCTATCTGCGAGGTGCTGGCGACCAGCCGGAGCCATCCCACCGCCTATGAGATCCACCGCCGGTTGCGCCGGCGGTTCCCCACCATGAGCCTGGCTACGGTTTACAAAACCCTGGACGCCCTGGTTCGCCTGGGCCTGGTCAGCGCCCTGGGCGACGCCGGGGACGGGATGGTGCATTACGATGGGGACACGGAGCCCCACATCAATCTGGTCTGTCTCTCCTGCCATCGGGTGCAGGACCTCGAGGGCGTGGCGGTGCGAGCGCTGCATCGGACGGTGGCCGCCCGCTCCGGCTATGCCCTGAAGGGCGCCCGCCTGGTGTATTACGGCCTGTGCCCGGAGTGCCAGCGCAAAGCGCAGACTGTTGCATCCCCGGAGGCGTAAGCGATGGTGCAGAGGATCCGCCGCTGGGTGCTGGAGGAGCGCCGGCTTGAATTCCCCCTGGTCGGAGTGACCCTTGCCGCCCTCCTCGGAGGGCTGCTCTCCCGTTTCCTGGCTCCGTCCCTGGCGGGGGTTTTCTGGGCCATCGCCTATTTCGCCGGGGGCTTCTACGGCGTGATCGATGGGGCGGTGGCGTTGCGGAACCGGCGGCTCGATGTCAACCTGCTGATGCTTCTCTCCGCCCTGGGAGCGGCCTTCATCGACCACGCCGAGGAGGGCGCCACACTGCTTTTCCTCTTCTCCCTCTCCAACGCCCTGCAGACCATGGCCCTGGAGCGGACCCGCCAGGCCATCCGCGAGTTGCTGGACCTGCGCCCGGCGATGGCCCGCCGCCTGCGGGAAGGGCGGGAGGAGCAGATCCCCGTGGAGGAGATCCGGGTCGGGGACCGCCTGCTGGTCCGACCCGGGGAGCGGATCCCGGCGGATGGGCAGGTGGTGGCCGGGTTCTCCGCCATCGATGAATCCATGCTCACCGGCGAGTCCATCCCGGTCCCCAAAGGGCCCGGAGACCCGGTCTTCGAGGGCACGCTGAACGGCTATGGGGCCCTGGAGATCGAGGTGACATGCCCGGCTTCGGACACGATGCTCACACGTATCATCCGGCTGGTGGAGGAGGCCCAGGCCCAGCGGGCTCGCACCCAGCAGGCCATCGATCGGTTCGAGCAGCGCTACGCCTGGGCGGTGCTGGGCGGGGCGGCCCTCACCCTTCTCCTCTCCGGGCTGTTCGGGGAGCCCTTCGATCGATCCTTCTATCGCGCGATGACCTTGCTGGTGGTGGCCTCGCCTTGCGCGCTGGTGATCAGCACGCCGGCGGCTTTCCTCTCGGCCATCGCCGCCGGAGCCCGCCGGGGGTTGTTGTTCAAGGGCGGGATGGCCCTGGAGGCCCTGGCCCGCGTGCGGGTGGTGGCGATGGATAAAACCGGGACGCTGACGGAGAACCGGGTGGCCGTGCAGGCCATCCACGCCCTGGACGGGACGGGGCCGGACCAGGTGCTGGGGCTCGCGGCGGCGGTGGAGGCCCGCTCGGAGCATCCCATCGCCCGGGCGATTCTCGAGGAGGCCCGCGCCCGGGGTCTCTCCCTGCCTGAGATCCGGGAGGTGGAAGCCCGCCCGGGCCTGGGCGTGATCGGGCGGCGGAATGGGGATCGGATCTGGGTGGGCTCCCCGCGCCTGTTCCAGCAAGAGGGCATCGCCCTGCCCCCGGAGGTCCACGCACATCTCAAGGCGGCGGAGCAGGCCGGCCGCACCGCCCTGTTGGTCTACGATGGACGCTGGCGGGGGGTGATCGAGGTCGCGGATCGCGTGCGTCCGGAGGCGGTCGAGGCGGTGCGGGCGCTGCGACGGCTGGGGGTCGAAGTGGCGATGCTGACCGGGGATCATCCCGCTGTCGCTCGGGCTGTGGCCGGGACGGTGGGCATCGCCCGCTTCGAGGCCGGGCTCCTGCCGGAGGAGAAGCTGGAGCGGATCCGGGCCCTGGCCCGCGAGATCGGGCCGGTGGCGATGGTGGGCGATGGGGTCAACGATGCGCCCGCGCTGGCCGCCGCCTCCGTCGGGATCGCTATGGGGCGGATGGGCAGCGACGTGGCCATCGAGTCCGCCGATGTGGTCCTGCTGCAAGACGACCTGCGGCGGGTGGCGGAGGCCATCGCCCTGGCCCGCGCCGCCATGCGGACGGTGTGGCAGAACCTGGCCTTCGCCAGCGGGGTGATCGCCCTCCTGGTCCTGCTCACCTTCGGCGTCGGGCTTCCGTTGCCCTTAGCAGTGGTGGGACATGAGGGAAGCACCTTGGTAGTGGTTCTTAACGGCTTGCGGCTGCTGCGCTGGAAGGGGATGCCGGCTACGGACAGCGCCAGTCCTGCCGAAGGGAGCTTTCCCCAGGTGCCCAGCGGAGGATCCGCCATCCGCCTTCCCGGGCAGCCAGCCGATAGATCTCACCCGGGTAGGTGACGATCCGCTCCGCCCTCGCCGTCCGCCCCGGGGGACAGTTGAGCGTGGCCACATAGGTCCACGTCTCTTCGGTCCGCACCTCCAGAAGGTCGGGTCCGGGGCGGGCGGAGACGGTGCATGCGCCGATCTCCCATCGGACATCCGTGAGGGTGGCCCCGCTGGCCTGGGCGGCCTGTCGCAAGCGATCGGCTTGACGCCGAGCCTCAGGAGCGGCGTCTCCCCAGGCGGCGTTCAGCTGCTCCAGCGTCCCGCGGCCCAGCAGATAATCCTCCTGGGCATGGTTGGCCCGCTCGATGGTCTCCATCACCCCCGGGTCACACGCAAACGGTGAGGAGGTAGGGGAGGGCGATGGAGAAGGAGAAGGGACGGGCGATGGGGATGCCCGCGGGCTCGTCGGCGTAAGGGGCGCGGAGGGGATCCCGGTCGGCGAGGGGGATGGAGATGGAAACGGGACCGGCGTGGGATGGAAGGGGGCCGCGGGCGGTGCCGAGGCCGGGGTGGGGCTGATCAAATAGGGGTAAAGGAGGACCCCGTAGCCCACACTCAAAATGAGGAAGCTGAGGCCCAGGGGCAGCATCCGCCATCCCCATCCCGCAGGCGCAAAGGGGCTTCCGCGCCGTCCCCATGCGTAGAACAGCCCGAGGGTGAGAAGGCCCAGCGCGATCAGGCCGATGCCGATGATCCGTTCAGATCCCTGCATGGCCGGGGAGGATCCTCCGGCGATGATCCGTGCGCTTCGAAACCCGGTTCATCATGCATCCGGGTTCAGGGGATGGCAAGTCGTCTCCCTTCAACCCGAGGTCCGGCAGCGAGCGCGCTGCGGTTCCATGAGGCGGCGAATCCGGGAACTCTATATAATGAGACTGGAGAAACCCACGCGCTTCGGGCCGGCGGGGCACGGGCTGCGGAGACCGATGCGGGGTGGAATCCGGAGAAGGATCCTCTGCCATAAGGAAGGCTTCCGACGATGATGCGCTTCGATCATTTCACGGAACGGGCTCAGGACGCGGCCGCGCGGGCTTATGAGATCCTGCAGCGCTATGGCCACAACCAGGTGGACACGGAGCATCTCCTCCTGGCCCTACTGGAGCAGCCCGACGGCGTGGTCCCTCAGCTCCTCCAGCGCATGGGGATCAGCGTGGACTGGATGCGGGGGCGGCTGGACGAGGTGCTTCGGGCCAGCCCGCGGGCCTCGATCTACGGTTTCGGGGGGACCGGTCAGGTGTTCATCACGCCCCGCGTGAAGCGCATCCTGGATCTGGCCAACGAGGAGGCGCGCCGTCTGGGTGATGACTATATCTCCACGGAGCATCTGTTCCTGGCCATCGCCACCGAGCGGAACACCCCGGCGGCCCGCATCCTGATGGATGCCGGGGTGACGCGGGATCGGATCTACGAGGCCATCAAGGATCTGCGGGGCGGGGCTCGGGTGACGGACCCGGGGGCGGAGGGCCGTTACCGGATGCTGGAGCGCTACGGGCGGGATCTCACCCGGCTGGCTCGCCAGGGGAAGCTGGACCCGGTGATCAACCGGGAGGCGGAGATCCTGCGGGTGATCCAGGTGCTGTGCCGGCGGACCAAGAACAACCCGGTGCTGATCGGCGAGGCAGGGGTCGGGAAGACGGCCATCGTGGAGGGACTGGCCCAGCGCATCGTGACCAACGACGTCCCGGAGCTGTTGATGGGCAAGCGCATCGTGCAGCTGGACCTGGCGGCCATGGTGGCCGGAGCGCGGTTCCGGGGCGAGTTCGAAGAGCGCCTGAAAGCGGTCATCGAAGAGGTGCAACGGGCCGAGGGGGAGGTCATCCTCTTCATCGATGAGATCCACACGGTGGTGGGCGCGGGGGCGGCCTCGGGGGCCCTGGACGCGGCCTCTATGCTGAAGCCCGCCCTGGCCCGCGGGGAGCTGCGCTGCATCGGCGCCACCACCCTGGACGAATATCGGAAATACATTGAGAAGGATCCCGCTCTGGAACGGCGCTTCGCTCCCATCTTCGTGGAGGAGCCCTCGGTGGAGTCGGCCATCCAGATGCTCCAGGGCCTGCGGGAGCGCTATGAGGCCCACCATCAGGTCCGCATCAGCGACGCCGCCATCGTCGCCGCGGTCCGCCTCTCCCATCGCTACATCCCGGATCGGCGGCTTCCGGACAAGGCCATCGATCTGATCGATGAGGCGGCGGCCCGGTTGCGGGTGGCGTTGAACACCCTGCCGCCCGAGCTCAAGGCCATGAAGGGGGAGATCGAGCGGCTATTGCAGGAGGAGGAGCAGGCCGGGCTGAACCGGGATTACGAGCGGGCGGCCCAGATCCGCATGCGGCGTCTCCGGCTGCAGAAGGAGTTCGAGGCCCGGCGGGCCCAGTGGCAGCGGGAGCGCAACCTGGACGAGGTGGTTTCCGAGGAGGATGTGGCCCAGGTGGTGGCGGCGTGGACCGGCATCCCGGTGGCCCAGGTGATGGAGACGGAGGCGGAGAAGCTGCTTCATATGGAGGAGCGGCTGCGAGAGCGGGTGGTGGGGCAGGATGAGGCCATCGCGGTGGTGGCGGATGCCATCCGGCGGGCCCGGGCCGGCCTGAAGGACCCCCGGCGGCCCATCGGCTCCTTCCTGTTCCTGGGGCCTACCGGGGTGGGGAAGACGGAGCTGGCGAAGGCGCTGGCGGAGTATCTCTTCGGCGACGAGGACGCGCTGGTCCGGCTGGACATGAGCGAATACCGGGAATACCACACCGTCTCCCGCCTCTTCGGCGCGCCGCCCGGGTATGTGGGCTACGAGGAGGGCGGGCAGCTGACGGAGGCGGTGCGTCGCCGGCCTTACCGGGTGATCCTGTTCGATGAGATCGAGAAGGCCCATCCCGATGTCTGGAACGCGTTGCTCCAGATCCTGGACGACGGCCGCCTGACGGACGGCCAGGGCCACACGGTGGATTTCCGCAACACGATCATCATCATGACCTCCAACGTGGGCACCGAACACCTCCGCCGCAGCGCCACCATCGGCTTCCTCCCGGCGACCTCGGAGCGGGAGCGCATGGAGGAGCGGCAGCGGATCGAGCGGGCGCTCCGAGAGACCTTCCGGCCGGAGTTCCTGAACCGGATCGATGAGATCGTGGTCTTCAACCGGCTGACGATGGAGCACGTGATGCAGATCGTGGATATCCAGATGCGCCAGATCCAGGCGCGTCTGGCCGAGCACGGGCTGCAAGTGATCCTCACCGAGGCCGCGCGCCGCTGGCTGGCCGAGGAGGGCTACGATCCGTCCTTCGGCGCCCGTCCCCTGAAACGGGTCCTCCAGAAACAGGTGGAGAGCCCCCTGGCGGTCCGCCTGCTCCGCGGAGAGTTCCGGGCCGGCGATGTGATCGTGGTCGATGTGGGCGAGCAGGGGCTGATCTTCCAGCGTCAGGCTGCGGAGGCAATCCCCCTGATGGAGCGGGTGCCGCAGGCGTGAGGGGAAGCCGGATGCCGTTCCTGATCGATGGGCACAACCTGATCGGGGCTCTGCCGGATTTGGATCTCGACGATCTGGATGATGAGGCGCGCTTGGTGGAGCGGTTGCAGCGGCTGGCCTGGCGGACGGGGCGGCGGATCACGGTGGTGTTCGATCGAGGGGCTCCGGGCGGGATGGCCACGTCCTTCTCCCGGGGTGGGGTGACGGTGCGTTTCGCCCCTGCGGGCGTGAGCGCGGACGAGCTGATAATCCGGCAGATCCGGGCGGAGCGGAACCCTCGCGGGCTGATCGTGGTCTCCTCGGATCGGGCGGTGCAGGAGGCGGCCCGGCGACAGGGCGCTTCCGTGTGGTCCGCGGCCCAATTCCGGGCTTATATGGAGCGGGAGCTGGGTGAGGGGAAGAGGGCGACGGAGGAAGCGGAGGAGAAGCCGGGGGTGAACGAGGCGGAGCTGGAGCAATGGTTGCGGCTGTTTCAAGGGAAGGGAGGTGTCCGCGAATAGGAGCGTGGTGGGTTGCCCTGCGGATCCGGGGGCAAAGGATTCCTGCAACGGGGGAGGTGTCCATGTTCGAGGACATCCGTCAGCAGCTGTCCGAGGTCCCGGAGGGGGAGGTCATCGAGGAGAGCGTGGGGGAGCGTCCTGTCTTCCCCGGCCTGGCGTTCCTGCGCACGCTGACCCCCTCCCAGCGTCTGATCCTGTTCGGGATGCTGCTCCTGGACCTGTTCTTGTTGGGGTTCCTGCTCCTCCTCATCGCCGGCGTGCTTCGTCTGGGATAGGGTCTGCGGGGAGTGCATCCGGTTCTGGATTGTTTTGCCAGAGGATCGATTCGTCTGTTACAATGTAAATATCCAGAGCGCCTGGGTTCGATCCGGGAGCCCCTGTGTCGGTGGAGGGAGTGCTGCGATGGCCGAGATGGTAAAGCTGCTGATGGCCTGGGACATCAAACCCGGCCACGAACAGGAGTATTTCGAGTTCATCGTCCGGGAGTTCGCGCCGGGGATGATGCGCCTGGGGATGGAGCCGACGGACGCCTGGTATACGATGTATGGGGAGGGCCCCCAGATCCTCACCGGCGCCATCGCCCAAGACATGGAAACCCTGCAGCGCATCCTTGCCAGCCCGGAGTGGCAGGAGCTCAAGAAAAAGCTCTTCCGCCACGTCCGGAACTATAAAGAGAAGATCGTCAAGGCCACCGGCCGCTTCCAGGTCATCTGAACGTCCGGATCCTGTCCTCTTCCTCGTAATCCATCGATCCCTTGTCTATGGATCGGGAGATCCGTTTCTGTCTCGCAGGAGCGGTCTTCGTAGATTACTTTTGAAACCGTGCGCGGATAAAGCTGGATTCTCCGAAAGGCGATGAAGGGGAGGAGTAGGCGCAGGCGGCGACGTCAGCGAGGGGGGTCGGGTGCGAGCCCCTGTCGTCCGCAGCGCTGAAGGTCGCCCCGGAGCTGGTCGGGTGAACGCCGGGATCGCCGGCCTGAGCCTGACCCGGGCGCTGCCCGTTACCGCAGCCCGAGGGCAGGGGGATAAGCCCCACCCCCTGAAGCAAGGTGGTACCGCGGGAGGTCCGCCCCCTCTCGTCCTTGTGACGGGAGGGGGCGTTTTTCATTGAGCGCATGGAGGAGGTGACGGATGGCAATGGAGACGATGGCGCTTCCAAAGACTTTCAACCCCCAGGAGATCGAGGA
Source organism: Thermoflexus hugenholtzii JAD2 (assembly GCF_900187885.1). Classification (NCBI taxonomy): domain Bacteria; kingdom Bacillati; phylum Chloroflexota; class Thermoflexia; order Thermoflexales; family Thermoflexaceae; genus Thermoflexus; species Thermoflexus hugenholtzii. The sequence goes on from NZ_FYEK01000027.1 coordinate 237,638, forward strand.
GCCCATCTATCAGTGGTGGGAGCAGCGGGGCTTCTTCACGCCGCGCATCGACCCCGCCCGGCGCCCCTTCGTGATCTCCATGCCGCCCCCCAACGTCACCGGGGAGCTGCACATGGGCCACGCCATGTTCGTGACCCTGGAGGACCTGATGATCCGTTATCACCGCATGAAGGGCGAGCCCACCCTCTGGGTGCCGGGGACGGATCACGCGGGCATCGCCACCCAGGTGATGGTGGAGCGGGAGATCGCGAAGGAGGGGCTCACCCGCCATCAGCTGGGGCGGGAGCGCTTCCTCGAGCGGGTGTGGGCCTGGAAGGAGAAATACGGCGGCACCATCACCCGCCAGCTGCGCCGGCTCGGGGCCTCCTGCGACTGGACCCGGGAGCGGTTCACGATGGATCCGGTCTACTCCCGCGCTGTGCGCGAGGCTTTCGTCCGCCTCTACGAGCGGGGCCTGATCTACCGGGGGGAATACCTGATCAACTGGTGCCCCCGCTGTGAGACCGCCCTCTCCGACCTCGAAGTGGAGCGCGAGGAGGAAGAGGAAGGCCTCCTCTACTATGTTCGTTATCCTTTGATTGGAGAGGGCTGGGAAGGACCGACGGCCCCGTGGGGGAGCGGCCGCTGGGCCGAGGGCGCCCGGGACTTCATCACGGTGGCGACCACCCGGCCGGAGACCCTCCTCGGGGACACCGCCGTGGCTGTGCATCCGGAGGACGCGCGCTACGCCCAACAGGTGGGGCGGACCGCGGTGTTGCCGGCCCTGGGCCGCCGCATCCCTATCCTCGCCGACCCCGCCGTGGACCGGGACTTCGGGACCGGCGCGGTGAAGGTGACGCCGGGGCACGACCCGACGGACTATGAGATCGGGGAGCGGCACGGCCTGCCCCGCGTCAACGTGATGAACCCGGATGCCACCATCAACGAGAACGGCGGCCCCTACGCCGGGATGGACCGCTTCCGGGCGCGGGAGGCCATCGTGGCGGATCTACAAAAGGAGGGACTGCTGGAGAAAATCGAGCCCCACCGCTACGCCCCCGGCCGCTGCCAGCGCTGCGGCACCATCGTGGAGCCCATGCTCTCCCTCCAGTGGTTCGTGAACGTGAAGCCCCTGGCCGAGGAGGCCATTCGGGCAGTGAAGGAAGGTCGCATCCGTATCCTCCCCGAGCGCTTCGAGAGGGATTACTTCCGCTGGCTGGAGCACATCCGCCCGTGGTGTATCAGCCGCCAGCTGTGGTGGGGCCACCGCATCCCGGCCTGGTATTGCGACGACTGCGGACACATCACCGTGGCCCGGGAGGATCCCACCGCCTGCGCCCGCTGCGGAAGCGCGCGCATCCATCAGGATGAGGACGTCCTGGACACCTGGTTCTCCTCCGCTCTCTGGCCCTTTGCCACCCTGGGCTGGCCGGACGACACGGAGGATCTGCGATACTTTTACCCCACTACGGTGATGGAGACCGGCTACGACATCCTGTTCTTCTGGGTGGCCCGCATGGTGATGATGGGCCTGGCCATGACCGGGGAGGTGCCCTTCCGCATCGTTTACCTCCACGGCCTGGTACGGGATGAGAAGGGTGAGAAAATGAGCAAGACGAAGGGCAACGTCATCGATCCCCTGGTGGTCATCCGGGATTACGGGGCGGACGCGTTGCGGTTCACCCTGGCCACCGGCTCCACGCCGGGCAACGATATGCGCCTCTCCCTCCAGCGCGTGGAGGGGAACCGCAACTTCGCCAACAAGCTCTGGAACGCAGCCCGCTTCATCCTGGGGGCGCTCTCCGGGCCCCTGCGCCGCCCGTCCTGGGACGATCCCACGCTCACCCTCCCGGATCGCTGGATCCTCTCCCGTTACCATCGCACCGTGGCGGCGGTCACCCAAGCCCTGGACGCCTTCGACTTCGGGGAGGCCGGACGGCGGATCTATGAGTTCACTTGGGGTGAGTTCTGCGACTGGTATATTGAGATCGCGAAGGAGCCTCTCTACCGGGGATCGGAGGACGACGCGGCCCGGACCCGTGGGATCCTGGTTTACGTGCTGGATGGGATCTTGCGGTTGCTGCATCCCTTCATGCCCTTCATCACGGAGGCGCTGTGGGGCTATCTCAAGCGGGCGGGAGCGGTGGACGATGCGGAAGCCCTAATCGTGGCCGCATGGCCCATCTCCGGCCCGGTGGATGAGCGGGCGGAGGCCGAGATGCAGGCCCTTATCGAGACCGTCCGGACGATCCGGAACGCCCGGGAGGCGCATCGGGTGCCCTCGGAGCGTCGCATCCCGGCCTGGATCGCCGCAAAGGAGGCGCTGCCGGTCCTGGAAGGCCATCGGCATCTCCTGGCCACGCTGGCCCGCGTGGATCCGGACCGGCTGGTCCTGGCGGCGGAGTTCCCGGAACCGCCGCCCGAGGCGGTGATCTACCCAGCGGGCTCCATTCAGATTTACCTGCCGGTGGCTGGGCTGGTGGATCGGGCGGCGGAGCGGGCCCGGCTGGAGCGAGAGCTGGAGGACCTAGAGGCCCGGATCGCGAAGACGGAAGCCCTGCTCGCCTCCGAATTCTCCGTCCGGGCGCCGGCTGCTGTGGTGGAGAAAGAGCGCCGCAAGCTGGAGGAGCTCAAAGCCCGGCGGGAGCAGCTGCGGGCGGAGTGGGAACGCCTGCGGGAGTGAAAAAAGTCGGGGGGCGGAAGCTCCTGTCCGCCCCCCGAGGGCTTCGGCCCCTCAACGGGCCACCTGCACCTTGATCACCCGCGGCCGCACGGCCTCCGCCTTCGGGACCACCAGGTGCAGGACGCCGTTCTCCAGACGGGCGTCGATGTGCTCGGCGTCGATGGGATCGCCGAACTCAATGGTCCGGGCGAAGCGCCCACCGGTCCAGTCCCGGCGCAGAACGGCCACGTTCTTCTCGTTCTCGATCTCCGGCAGGGCCACCTCGCCCCGGATGGTCAGGGAGGAGCCCAGCGCCTGCACCTCCAGGGAATCCGGCCGCACGCCCGGCAGCAGGATGGCCACGTGATAGCGATCCGGCAGCTCATAGATGTTCACCGGCGCCGCCACGCCCAGCGTGGTGAACCCGTCGAAGGGCCGCACGAAGGCCTGGTCGAACAGCCGGTCGATGGCCTCACGCAGGGTCATGAACGCCGCATCGAAGGGATCCCGCAGCATCAGCTCGCGCGCCATAGGCCTCACCTCCTTTCGTGATCGGGTTTCGCTGCACCCCTGTGGGAGTTTCCAGCCCTCATCGTAGGCGGGAGGCCTTAGAGGAGCGTTAGCGCGGGATCAACGTTGCGCAAGCGGTGGGTTAACGTTTCATTAGAGCGGGGGCCGCTCCAGGGCCCCCGCCCCGAAGCCTCAGAGGAGGATCCAGTCCAACCCCAGCTCCGCCAGCTTCTCCCGGGTGGGCATCCCGGTGCGGGGGTCCCAGCCGGCCCGCTCATAGTAGCGGATGAGGGCGGCCTCCCACTCCGCGGCGTCCACGCACAGGCCCTCGCTCTTCCCCCCTTTCAGGGGCTCGAACAGCCGCTTGGGTAGGGTATCCCGATCCCGACCGGCGCCTTCGCGGGCGTTGAAGGCCCGCATCATGTTCAGCCGCCGTTCCCCGACGCGCATCAGCTCCTCCAGGGTGACCTCCCATCCGGTGACCGCGCGCATGAGCGCCACCAGCTCCTCCGGCCCGTAGAGCTGCCAGGAGGGCCCGAAAACGAACTGGCAGAGGTCCGCGGTGTCCAGGAAGCTGTAGAACTTCTGGGTCTCATAGGCGAAGCGGATCTTCTCCTCGTTGAGGGCGCGAGGGGGTTGTGGATCGGTCAGGCCGAGGGCGGCCAGCCGGTCCAGGAACAAGCGGGGGGACTTCGGCATATAGAGGGTATCGTGCTCGCTGGACTGGTGATCCGCACCGAAGGGATTGACGGCGTAGATCAGGGCCAGGGAGCGCTTGAGCTGGGGCATGTGAGCGGGGAGCTCCTGGCCCTTGACCGCCACCACACAGTCCTCCGCGCCACGCCCGAGGCGCTGGGCGGCCCGGGCGGAGCCCTCCGCCAGCAGGTCCCCGATTCCCTCCCGGCGCACGATCATCTCCAGCAGGCGGAGCATCGCCTCCGCGTCCCCGAAGCGCAGGGGGAAGCCCACCTCGGCCTCGGAGAGGATCCCCCGCTCGAAGCACTCCATGGCGAAGGCGATGGTCGCCCCGCATGAGATGGTGTCGACCCCATACTGGGCGCAGATCTGGTGCGCCAGGGCGATGGCCTCCAGATCGCTCACCCCGCAGTAGGAGCCGAAGGTGGAGAGGGTCTCGTATTCCGGCCCGCCGTAGCGGGGCTCCACCTTGCGGCCGTTCCACTCCGTCTCCACCACCCGCTTGCAGCGGACGATACAGGCGTAGCAGGTGTCGCGCTCCTTGAGGATGGTCTCAGCCATCCGCTCACCGGTGATGCGGTCGGCTTCTTCGAAGAAGCCGCTGGTGTAGTTGCGGGTGGGCTGGCCGCCCGCCGCGTTCTGGTAGGCCAGGATGTTGGCGGTGCCGTAGACGCCCAGGTTCTTCACGGCCGGGTTGGCCTCGTAGGCGGCCGGCCCCTGCCGATTCAGGCGCTGAAGGGCCTCCGGATCATAGACGGGCGGGCGCCAGCGGCCCCGGACGGCGATGGCTTTGAGGTTCTTGGAGCCCATCACCGCGCCCAACCCGGTGCGGCCGTGGGCGCGGCTGGCCATGTTGATGATGGCGGCGAAGCGGACGAGGCGTTCGCCGGCCGGTCCGATCTGGGCGATCTCGATCTGATCGTCCCCCAGCTCCTCGTAAAGGATATCCTCCACCTCGCCGGTGGTGCGCCCCCAGAGGTGGGAGGCATCCCGCAGCTCCGCCTCGCCGTCGTGGATCCAGAGGTAAACGGGCCTGGGCGCCCGTCCGTAGAGGACGATGCCGTCGAAGCGGGCGAACTTGAGCTCAGCGGGCCAGAAGCCGCCGGCCTGGGAGTCGCCGATCAGGCCGGTGAGAGGGGATTTGGCGTTGGCCGTGGCCCGGCTCTGGCCGGAGATCGGGACGCCGGTGGTGGCGCTGAGGAAGAAGGTGAGGGTGTTGCGGGGGTCGAAGGGATCGATGCCGGGCGGCGTGTGCTTCAGCACGTAATACAGCCCCATCGCGCTGCCGCCCCAGTAGGTCCGATAGAACGTCTCATCGGGCTCCTCCACCCAGAGGCGCCCTTCCGTGAGATCCACATGGAGGATGCGTCCGGCATATCCGAACATCCGGCCCCTCCCGGAACAGGATGATGGAACATCACTATTTTAGCCGGAGGGAACAGGATTCGAAGGGATATCCCCGCATGGGAGGACACGCGCTCTCCTCCGGGATCATCCTGCCCCCAGGGGATCCATAATCCATCCGTTTCTACCGGAACCGGCGGCGCCATTCTTCTTTGAGGGCGATCTGGGAAGGATCGGGCAGGGTGAGGAAGTCCTCGGCCAGGCGCTGGAACCGAGCGGGGTGCTCCAGCATGGGGAAATGCTCCCCCTCCTCCAGGATCATCAGGCGCGCCGAGGGATCCAGGGCCCCGTTCAGGAAGAGGGGCGGCGGGATCAACGGGTCCCGCCCGCCGTAAAGGAGCAGCAGCGGCCGGTCGATCCGCTGGAGCCACTCGATCAGCTCCTCCCGCCGGCGGATGGCCTCCTCCAGCCCCCACTCGACGGCCTGGGGATCCGCCCGGCCGTGATCCGGATGCACTTCGGCGTGGACCTGAGCCAGGCGCCCCAGCCGCTCCGCCAGCCACGCCCGCGCGTTCGGGGCGGGAAGACGGGGCGGATCCAGGGAGATCGGATAGCCGACCATGAGGATCCGGTCCACGCGGTCAGGGTCCATCAGCGCCAGCCGGACGGCCACCATGGCCCCCAGGGTATGGCCGATGAAGTGGGCCCGGGGGATGCCCATGACCTCCATCCATCCTCGGACGATCTCGGTCTGCTGCTCCAGACGATAGGCGGTCTCCGCCTCCCGGCGAGGCTTGGCCGAATCCCCGAAGCCCAGAAGGTCTAAGGCGTAGGTTCGGAAGCGATGGGAGAGCGTCCGCATGGTGGGCAGCCAGTAGCGCCATGAGCCGGCCCACCCGTGGAGGAAGATCACGGGCTCCCCCCGGCCCAGGGCCTCGTAATGGATCAGGCGCTCTCCTACCGTCGCGATGCTCACGGCCCGCTCCGTCGACTCTAGGATCCCTCAACGAGGGGTTGGCGTCCGGCGATCCAGGATGGCCCGGACCTGCTGGATCAGCTCATCGGGCGCGAAGGGCTTGAGGATATAGGCGTCGGCCCCTGCCTCCATCCCCTGGCGGATCTCCGCCTCCTGGCCCTTGGCGGAGAGAAAGACCACGGGGATGCTCCGCGTCTCCTCTTGAGATTTCAGGAGGCGGCATGCTTCGTAGCCGGTCATCTTCGGCATGCGGACATCCAGGATGATGAGATCCGGGCGGTGCTGACGTGCCAGCTCCACCGCCTCCTCGCCGTTCGTCGCCGAGAGCACCTGGAAGCCTCCGAACTCCAGGGTGAAGATGATGAGCTCCCGGATATCCCGTTCATCTTCCGCGATCAGGATCCTGGCCATCGTCGCATTCCCCTCCGGGTCTCGAGCTTTATTCGCTTTCCGGCTGGGCTGCCAGCAGCCGCCGGATGGCGGCGACGAACTCCTCCAGCGGGAAGGGTTTGAGGAAGAAATCCGCCGCCCCCATGGCCAGCGCCTGCCGGCGCTTGCCTATGGGATCCGTGGCGCTGGCGGTCATGATCACCACCGGGATGTCCGCGGTCTTCGGGTTGGCCTTCAGGCGGGCCAGGGCGTCCAGCCCGCTCAGCCCGGCAGGCTTGAGATCGAGCAGCACGAGATCCGGGTGATGATCCTCGATCCAGGCCAGGGCCTCCTGGGCGTTCCCGAAGGCGATCACTTCGAACCCATGGCCCCGCAGGGTGTCCTGAAGCAGTGTCCGCGTTCCCGCATCGTCGTCCACGATGACGATGCGGGCGTGGCGCCGTGCATACTGGGCGACGACCTCCAACAGCCGGTCCGCGTCCACCGGCTTGCCCAGCACGTCCACGGCCCCCAGGCGAACTCCCCGCTGGCGGTCGGCCAGGACGGAGACGATGATCACCGGGATCTCCGCGGTGGCCGGATCCGCCTTCAGGCGCTCCAGCACGGTGAAGCCGTCCACGTCCGGCAGGTAGATGTCCAGGGTGATCAGCTGAGGGCGCTCCTCCCGGGCCAGGCGGAGGGCGTCCTCGCCCCGGTGGGCGACCAGGGTGCGGTAGCCGGCCCGCTCCAGGTGCTGCACCAGCAGATCGGCGATGTGCCGGTCGTCCTCCACGATGAGGATGGGGGTGGCTCCATCGGTTTGGGCCTGGGGAGCGGGTCGGGTGCCCGGCTCCGGCTCCGGCATGGACACAGCCGGCCGGGCGATGGGCAACGTGAAGTAGAAGGTGGAGCCTTTGCCCATCTCGCTCTCCACGCCGATCTGCCCGCCATGCAACTCCACCAGGGCCTTCACGATGGAGAGGCCCAGGCCGGTCCCCGGCGTCTCCTGGACGCGGGGGTCGTCCACCCGATAGAAGCGCTCAAAGATGCGGGGGAGGGCCTCCGGCGGGATCCCGATGCCGGTGTCCTCGACCTCCACCCGGACCATCTCCCCCTGGGGCCGGGCGCGGATCCGGATCCGCCCTCCCTCCGGCGTGTATTTGTGGGCGTTGCTGACCAGGTTCATCAGGATCTGGATCAGGCGGTCCTTGTCGGCCATCACGGGCGGGAGGGCATCCGGAAGGTCGACCTCCAGCTGCTGACGCTTCTCATCCAATCGGGCTTTGAGGGAAGCCACCACGGCCTCCACAGCGGCCTCCAAGGGGACCGGCCGGAGGTCCAGCTGGAGGCGCCCGCTTTCGATGCGGGAGATGTCCAGCAGATCGTCGACCAACATCTTCAGGCGATCGGCGTTGGCGCGGACGATCTGGAGGAAGCGCCGCTGCATCTCGGAGAGCGGGCCTGCGGACCCCATCAGCAGCAGATCCACGTAGCCCTTGATGGAGGTCATGGGAGTGCGCAGCTCGTGGGAGACGGTGGAGATGAACTCGGCCTTGGCGCGGTCGGCCTCCACCTCAGCCGTGATGTCCCGGAAGACCGATACGATGCCCAGGAACTCGGTGCCCATCATCACCGGGGCGGCGTGGACGGTGATGAAGCGGCCCTCCGGCTCCAGCTCGTGGCGCATGAAGAGGGTGGGGGGCTGGCCACGGGGAGCGGAGAGCCAGCGCTGGAGGGAGCCCATCCATTCCTGCCAGGCCGGGCCGTAGAGGCCGGTGAAGTGACGGATGGGGCGGCCGAGGACCTCCTCCCGGCGCAGGCCCAGGATGCGCTCGGCGGCCGCGTTCATCATGATCACCTCGCCCCGGGCGTCGGCCACCATCACGCCCTCGGCGATGGACTCCAGGATCGCTTGGCGCTTAGAGGCCTCCTCCTGAGCGGCCCGCAGGGTGTTGCCCAGCTGCTCCGCTTGTTGGGTGATCAGCTGGTAGAGGGCCGCGTTGTGGATGGCTTGCGCCATCTGGGCCCCCACGGTCTCCAGCAACTGGATGCGCTCCGGGTGGAAGCGGCCGGGCTGAGGATGGGTCAGCACCAGAACGCCCAGCACATCGAGGCCCAGGACGAGGGGAATGGCCACGGCGGACTGCGGGCGCAGGTTCTGCCAGGCGGGAGGCAGGCGCTCCGGCGAGACCTCCTCCGGGCATTGCGTCCGCCGCTGGCGGATGGCGTCCCGCACCAGCCCGGGGTCCTCCCGAAGGGACCACGAGGCCCCGAGCAGATGGGCGCTCCCCGGACCGACCCCCGCACGCACCTGCAGGCGGCCGGACTCCGGATCCAGCAGGATCGCGGCGGCGGTCTCCCCTTCCTCAGTGAGCAGGGAAAGGGCCTGTCGGAGCGTCGCCTCCAGCTCCAGACTGGCCGTGAGGGCTAAGGTGGCCTGATAGAGCAACTCCAGCTGGCGATGGCGGGCGGAGAGGTCCGTTAGGGCTTTCTCCAGGGCTTCGGTGCGCTCACGAACCAGTTGCTCCAGCTCCTCGCTGAAGCGCCGGGTTTGCTCGTAAAGCCGGGCGTTTTCAAGGGCCACGGCCGCCTGTTCCGCCAGGGTCTGGAGCAGGATCTGCTCTGTCTCATCGAAGGCCCCTCGGTCCGGGTGGGCCACGGCGATCAGCCCGACCGTCCGTCCGGCGGTGCGCATCGGAAGGAGGAGCAGAGAGCGGATCCCCTCCCCTTTGGTTTCCAGGATCTCCGTCAGATCGCGCAGGTAGAGGGCCCGCCCCGAGTGCCACACCTGATCGACCCATGCCGGGTCCAAGAGGTCCTCCGGAGAGGGGCCTGTGGGCGCAGCCTCGGATGGAAAGCGGGCCTGGATCTGGGGGGCTCCGGTCGGTCCGAACCCCAGCACGGCGGCCCAGGCCGCCCGGCTCAGCGTCGCCGCGGCCTGGGCGATGGTCTCCAGAAGGGCACCCGGCTCCAGGCGCGCGGCGATCAGACGGCTGGCTTCGTTGAGGCGGGTGAGCCCCTCGATCCGCGCCGTCAGGCTCTCATACAGACGGGCGTTCTCGATGATGATGCCGGTCTGGCTGGCAAGGAGCTCCAGCATCTCCGCGATCTCGCGGGTCGGCGCCCGCCCGTCCCGGGGCTCACCCACCGAAATGATCCCCAGGAGGTGCCCACCCGTTCCGTAAATCGGCACGAAGAGGAGATCCTCCGGGTGCCAGCGGGTGGGATCCGGCCGTGGCTCCCGCGTCGGCGTAGCGGTCCAGGTGTCCAGCAGGTCGGTGAGGTTCTCGGGTTGCCGCTCGTAGGGGATGTAGTAACAGGTCCCCAGGCGGAACTCCTCCCGCAGGAGCTGCTGCATGTTGCGCCAGGGCTGGGTGATCCGGCGCATCCGCTCGAAAACGGGGAGGGGGAGCCCGGCCTGGGCCACTCGACGCAGAACGGGCGGCTCTCCTTCGATCAGGCTGATGAGCACGCGCTCGAAGCCCAGGGATTCTCGGATGGTGTGGGCGATGGCGTCCAGGGCGTTCTCCAGGGGGCGCTCGGCGCGCAGGGCCTGGCTGACCTCCAGCATCCCGCGCATCAATTCGACGCGCTGGCGGTAGCGCTCGCTCCGCTGGGCTTCTTCCTGCAGGCGCAGCGCGTTGCCGATGGCCACCGCGGCCTGGGCGGCCAGGGCCTCCAGGAAGGCGATCTGCTCCTCCCGGAAGCCGTCCACTTGGCGGCTCTGGAGATCCAGGACGCCCACCACCAGGGTGCCATACCAGATGGGGACGGCGATCTCGGACAGGGTGTCCGGCGTCGCCGGGAGATAGTGAGGATCCTGTCGGACATCCCGCACCAGCAGGACCCGGCCGGTCTGGAAGGCCTGGCCGATCAACCCCTCGCCGGGCCGCTGGCGGTCGAGGCCTCGGGCCTGCAGATGCTCCAGGGTGAGGTGGCGCAGGAGGCGGGGGCGCAGGAGATCATGCTGCGGGTCATGTAGCAGGATCATCCCGTAATCCGCCCCGGTGACCTGCATGGCGGAGTCCAGCACGAGGTTGAGGATGTGATCCAGATCCAGGTTCGCGTTCAGCTCCTGCCAGATGCGGTTGAGGGCCAGCAACTGCTGGATGCGGGCTTCCAGCCGTTCCCGCACCTCCCCATAAAGCCGGGCGTTCTCCACCGCAATGGCCGCATAGTGAGCGATGGCCTGCAGCAGCTCCAGGTCCTCTTCATCAAAGGCGTCCTCTTCCTCGTGCTGCACCGCGATCATGCCGATAACGCGGTCGCCCCGCCGCATGGGCACGCCCATCCAGAGCCGGGCAGGGGACCCAACGGGCTCGATGCCCAGGGCGCGGGCCTGCTCCATCACATCTCCCCGCAGCAGCAAGGGCCGGCCGGTTCGGAGCACATACTCGGTCAGGCCGCGGCCGCCGCGTCGCTTCGGCCGCTCGGTGAGCCGTTCCCCCCGATGCACGTAGAACACGAAGGAGATCTCATCGTTCTCCGGGTCGTAGAGGGCGGCGTAGAAATTCCGCGCGTCCAGGATCCGCCCGAGCTCCTCTTGGATGGTCTCGAACAGAGCGTCCAGGTCCAGGGCCGCGGTGATCCGTTGTCCGATCTCCATCAGCGTCCGCATGCGGGCGGCGCGGCGCTGGACCCGCTCGATCAGCTGGAGGTTATGCAAGGTGGTCCCCAGGATGGCCCCCATAGCCATCCCCAGCCGTTCGTCCTCCCGCGTGAAGCGGCCTTCCAGGCGGTTGATCAGATGGACCTCGCCGATGGGCTGCTCGCGGGCCATCAGGGGGATAGAGAGGACCGATCGGACCCCGAAGCGGGCGATGAGCTCCCGGTAAGGCAGGATCACCCGCCGATCCTCCGGCGCCCGGTTGGAGCGGAAGGGCTGCCCGCTGCGGAACACGCTCTGCGCGAACACGGGGTCGCCCACGGGCAGCCGGAAGCGCAGGTCCTCCGGCGACCACGGTCCGTAGACCCCTGCCGGATGGGGGGCCAGCTCCTGGCGCTTTGGATCGTAAAGCAACACCACCACCCGCTCCACTCGGAACCAGCGGGCGAGCTCGGCGACGGCCGGGCGGAGGAACTCCTCCAGGGAGCGGGAGGCGGCGCTCATGGCAGCGATGCGGAACAGCGTCTCCAGCCCCTCCGCATACTGGCGGGTCGCCTCATAGAGGCGGACATTGTGGATGGCGATGGCGGCCTGGGCGCCGATGGCCTCCAGCAGGCGCAGATGGTCTTCGGTGAACGCGCCCGGCCGATACGCGCTCAGCTCCAGGGTCCCCACCAGCTCCTCGCCCGCCTGCAGGGGGATCCCCAGGAAAGCCCGGAAGGGAAGGACAGCCAGCGGCGCCCGGGGACGGGCTTCGGTGAAGCGCTGGAGATCCTCGATCCGCAGGGGGCGTCGGTGGGCGAACAGCCAACCGGTGAGGCCCTCCTCCAGGCGATGGAGGTCGCTGCCCTGGGCCAGCTGGGCCACGACCTGGGGATCTCCATCCCGGGCTCGGGTGCGCAGGCGCCGCTCCCCCGGCTCCCACAGATGGATCTCCGCCAGGTCGTAGGGGATCACCTGCCGGATCGCGAACAGGATCGCGTCCAGGGTGGATTCCAGATCCAGGGAAGCGCGGAGCAGGCGGGCGATCCCGGTGACCAGGGCCAGTTCGCGGGACTGAGGGATGAGGGAGGAGGAAATAGGAGCCTCTGGGGAGACCTGCAGAACGATGAAGTGACCGGGATGTCCGTCCAGGGAGAGGGGGAGGACGTGGGCATGCACGCGCTGCCCGTTCACGAGGGCGGGTTCCGACGAGCCCCGCAGCCAGCGTTCCAGGATCCCGGAAGGCTGGAGGCGGGTTTCCAGATCCTGTCGGGAGGTCGGCGGAGGATCTCCCAGGTGCGCCCGGGCGGCGGCGTTCAGGAACACCCGACCGCCGCCGGCCTCTACCCACAGGACCGGCTCCGCCCAGCGATCCAGGAAAGAGGCCTCCGCGGCGGCCGCCGCGGGGCGAGGGGATCTTCCTCCCAGGAATCTCCGCAAGCGTGCCCACCCCATCGCCGCTCCCCTCCGGGATTCGGACTCAGGCGTCGGGTTAGCCAGGCAGGAGCATCTCCCGGCGCCGGGCCTCCGCGGCGATCTCCGTCAGCTCCCGGATGTCGTGGAAGACTGAGTCGCCCGCCCGCACGATGCCGATCGCCAGAGACATCAAAGGCACGCGCCGTTCGTTCCCCTCGGAATCCGTGAGCACTAGGTAGCCCCGCTCGCGATCCGGGAAGGCGTAGTGGGTGCCGACGCCTTCCGCGAAGCGCTGGCGCAGGGCCTGGGCGATGGCCTCCGCCCGGTCCGCCCGGGTGATCACCACGAAGTCGTCCCCGCCGACGTGGCCGATGAAATCCTCTGAGGTTCCGAGCTCATCGACCACCTCCCCGATGAGCATGGCCGTCCAGCGCAGCACCTCGTCGGCGGCCACGAATCCGTAGACTTCCCTGAAGGCCTCCAGGCCGTTGATCCCGATGTAGAGCAGCCCCCAGTCGGAGCGGCGCAGGAGCTCCCGCAGCTGGTCCTCGATCAGGCGCCCGCTGGGAAGGCCGGTGACGGGGCTGGTGAGGCTCTCCCGCTCCGCCCGCCGGAGGGCGTTCTGGACCCGCAGGCGCAGCTCCTCGATGTCGAAGGGCTTGGTGATGTAGTCGTCAGCGCCCAGCTCCAGCCCAGCGATGCGGTCGCTGCGCTCGTCCCGTTGGGTGAGGAACAGAATAGGGATGTGGCGAGTGCGCAGGTGGGTGCGCAGGCGGCGGCACACCTCGTAGCCGTCGATGTCTGGGAGGACGATGTCCAGGAGGATCAAGTGGGGGAGCTGTTGCCGCGTTCTCTCCAGCGCCTCCTGGCCCCGCGTGGCCGTCTGGACCTCGTAGTCCAGGGAGGTGAAGTAGGTCTTCAGCAGGTTGGCGATGTCGGGATCATCTTCCACGATCAGGATCCGCCCTTTGCTCATCGCGTCCTCCCTCACGCGCAGAAGCCTCATGGCTCGATCCCCCGCCGGCCTGCGCCAAGCCCCCTCCGAACCCAAGGGATGGGAACAGGCGCTTCCGATATTAAAAAACCGAAATGGAGAGGTCCCTGGATGCCGGCCGGGTTAGTTCTATTTTAACCTCAATGGGCCGCTTCCGGGAACCCGCAGGCTTTGGGGGTCCCCGGGAAGCCCTTCGAAAGGGGATGTGGGATCACAGCAGGCCTAGCCCGAGCCCGAGGGCCAAGCAGAGGAGGGCGGCCAGGCCGAAGCGCCAGGAGACCGCCATCCAGGGGGCGTAGCGGGCGCGTTGCTCGCGGAGGACATCCGGAAGGGGGCGTTGCTCCCGGAGGGCCTGCCACGGGGCGGCCATGTTCCCGCCCATCTCCGCCACCGCCGGGAAGGCGGCGATCAGCATGTAGAGCACGCCGACCCAGAACAGCCCGTCGGAGATCCCCCGGAAGGTGAGCGCTCCCTGCGCCCCGCTGAGGAGCGCCGCCAGCCCCACGGCGAGGATGAGCAGGCCGACGATCTCCAACCCACCTCGATAGAAACGAGTCATCAGTCCTCCTGGTGCTGTCGCTATGCGGGATCGGAGGTCTCCCCGGCGAGATCCCGCCATGCGGGGATCCCGGCCACCCCTTCGGCCGCCCGGATCGCCCGGACGATGGCCTCGGCCACCACCTCTGCCGCGAAGGCGCCGACGATGCTGACGTCGGCCTCTTTCTCGCCAGTGGCCAGGGCGAAGAGGGTGTCGCCATCCACCATGGTATGGGCCGGCCGGATGGCGCGGGCCAGGCCGTTGTGAGCCATCTGGGCCACCTTGTTGGCCTCCTCTTTGGTCAGCGCCGCGTTGGTGGCCACAACCCCGATGACGGTGCTCTCCGGGACCCGTCGGCGGAAGCTCAGGGAGATCTGGCCGGCCAGGGCCTCCAGGACCGCCATGGTGTCGGCGAACCCGGTGCCGTCCGGCCGTCGAGCGCCCGCCAGGATTTTCCCGGTGTGGGGGTCCACCACATCTCCCAGGGCGTTCACCGCCACCAGGGCGCCGATCCGGATGCCCCCGCCGATCTCCAGCGCCGCGGTCCCGATCCCTCCCTTCATCGCATACGCCATGCCCAGGATCTTCCCCACCGTGGCGCCGGTCCCGGCCCCTACGTTCCCCTCCGGCACCGGGCCGTCGGTGGCGGCCTGGCAGGCCGCGTAACCCATCGCGGCGTCCGGGCGGACCCGCGGATCGCCGATGGCCAGGTCATACAGGATGGCGGCCGGAACGATGGGCACGCGCCCGCCGGGGGTTTCAAAGCCCACCCCGCGCTCCTCCAGGTAGCGCATCACCCCGGAGGCGGCCTCCAGGCCGAAGGCGCTGCCGCCGGCCAGCACCACCGCGTGCACTTCCTGGACCAGGTGCATCGGCCGGAGGGCGTCCGTCTCCCGGGTCCCGGGTGCCCCTCCCCGCTGATCCATCCCCGCCACTGCGCCCTTCTCGCAGAGCACCACCGTCACTCCGGTCAGGGCCTCAAGATCCTGGGCGTGGCCCACCCGGATCCCGGGCACGTCCGTGATCCCATGTAGACGCCGGGCCATTTCCTCCCTCCGAATGCGCGCTTACGTCTCTCATCTTAGGGGCAAGACCGGGCGTGGACAAGCCGGGGTTGCCCGCCTCGGAGGATCCGGGTATACCTTGCGTCATCCAACCTCGATCCATGCCGTTCGCTCCCGAAAACGGATGGAGGATCCCTTGCGCAGGCGAGGAGATCGCGAGGCCCGCAGGCCCGGGCGCTCAAGGGGGTTTCTCCTTCTCTTCTTGCTGGTGCTGATCTCATGTCGGGGGGAGGGCGCCCGGCCGTCGTCCGCGCCGCCTGAACCGGAGAGGGCGCTCCCCGGATCCGGAGGCCCCGCCGCGCCGGTTCCCCGGACGCCCACGCCGGATCCCCCGCGTCCGGGGGTCTCGCCCCATCGGGAGCTGTATCTGGTGCAGCCCGGGGATACGCTGAGCGCCATCGCCGCACAATTCCGGACCACCGTCGAAGCGATCCAGGCGCTGAACCCCGGCGTGGACCCCCAGCGGCTGGCGGTGGGCCAGCCCCTCTGGATCCCCCTCGGCGTTCAGGAAAGGGGTCCATCGGAGAAATTGATCCCGGATTCGGAGCTGGTCTACGGGCCGGCGTATCTCCGCTTCTCCGTTGCGGGTGCGATCCGCCACTTCGGGGGGTATCTGAGCCGCTATCAGGAGACGGTGGGCGGGCGAACGCTGACCGGAGCCCAGATCGTAGAGGAGGTGGCGCGGAACCACAGCGTGGGGCCGCGGGTGTTGCTCACCCTGCTGGAGATGCAGAGCGGATGGGTCCGGGGGGAGCCGGCCGATGACCGGGCCCGCTTGTATCCGATGGGATGGGAGCGGCCGGGCGCGGAGGGCCTCTACCGGCAGCTGAACTGGGCCGCGGATCGCCTGAACGACGGCTACTACGGTTTTAAGGGACGCTGGATGTGGACCATCCGGTTCGCCGACGGGCGGCGGGTTCGGGTGGCGGAGGGGGTGAACGCCGGGACGGTGGCGGTGCAGGCCTTCCTGGCCGCCGTGCGGGCCCCGGAGGACTGGGCGCGGGCGGTGGGCCCCCAGGGGTTCCCGGCCGTCTATCGGGCCCTGTTCGGGGATCCGTTCCGGGAGGAGCCTCCCGTGTCCGTTCCTCCAGAGCCAGCGTGGCGGCTGCCGTGGGCGGATGGGGAGATGTGGTATTTCACAGGCGGGCCGCACGGGGGATGGGGGAACGGCGCAGCCTGGGGCGCGCTGGACTTCGCGCCGCCGGATGTGGAGGGCTGCGCCCCCTCCCGTTACTGGGCGCGGGCAGCCGCGGACGGCATCATCGCGCGCACCGGGGAAGGCGTGGTGGTCCTGGACACGGATGGCGATGGCCATGAGGAGACCGGATGGGTGATGGTGTATCTCCACATTGCCGCAGAGGGCCGGATCCCGCCGGGGACTCGCGTTCGGGCCGGGGATCCTCTGGGTCATCCTTCCTGCGAAGGCGGGTTCGCGGACGCCGCGCACGTGCATCTCGCCCGGCGATTGAACGGGGAGTGGGTGCCCATCGCCCCCGGGCAGCCGTTCCGGCTGGGGGGATGGGAGGCGCTTCCCAGCTTCGCCCTTTATGAGGGGGCCCTGGTGCGGGATGGGGAGCGCAAAACCGCCTGCGCCTGCAAGGACGACGCCCGCAACGGCATCCCGGCGCCATAGCCGGATTCCGCCCTTCCTCACTCACTGTGGAACGCTCCGAATCCGGGGCGGCTATAATGGGGGAAGCGGGGAAGGCTCCGCCTTCCCACGCTTGGTGCCGTGGAATCGAACCCAGAGGTCTGGCAGGCCGGAGGGGATGGGATGGGAGAGGGATGGCGCAGGCCGGGCGCGCTGCAGGCCTTCCTGAGGGAACCGGATCCTGAGGCCATGGCGGAGACGCTGGTGGCCTTCGCCAACACCGATGGCGGGGCCCTGCTCATCGGCGTGGATCCGGAAGGGAGAGCGGTGGGGGTGGATCCGCAGGAAGTGGAGGACGCCCTCCGCCGCGCCCTTGCCCAATGCCGGCCTCCGGTGAAGACGCGGTGGGAGCAGGGCGAGGTGGATGGCCGGACCGTGATCATCCTCCACGTCCCCCGCAGTCCGGAGCTCCACAGCCTGGCCGACGGGCGCGTGCTGATCCGTCGGGGCGCGGAGAACCGCCCCCTGGAAGGCCGGGAGATCCAGCAGCTGGCGGCCACCAAAGCCGTCGGCGATTACGAGGCGGAGGTAGTCCCCGGCGCAGGGCGCGAGGACCTGGATGAGGCGATGATCGAGGAATATGTGAGCAAGCGAGAGGCCCGCCAGCGCCGGCGGATCAGCGGAACGGTGGAGGACCTCCTGGTGGAGATCGGGGCGCTGACCCCGGATGGGCGGCCCACGGTGGCTGGGATCCTGCTGTTCGGCAAGCAACCGCAGCGGTTCCTCCCCCAGAGCGGCGTGGTCTTCGTGAAGTTTCCCGGGGTTGGGCTCCAGGGCGAGGGCGGGCTCCCGGGCTATGCCCGACGGGAGGAGATCGGAGGTCCCCTGGCGCGCGTCATCGAGCGGGCCTGGGAAGTCGTCTGGGAGGAGATGCAGCTGGGGGCCGTGGTGCGCGGCCTGGAACGAGAGGAGCGGCCGGAGTATCCGCCCTTTGCGGTGCGGGAGGCCATCGTGAACGCGGTGTGCCATCGGGATTACCGGCTGCGGGGCCGGCGCATCGAGATCCGCAAGTTCGCCGACCGCCTAGAGGTGATCAGCCCGGGCGGGCTGCCGGGTCACATTACCCTGGACAACATCGTGGAGGAGCATTACTCCCGCAACCCGCGCATCGTCTCCGGTCTGTTCTACTGGGGCTACATCGAGGAGCTGGGCCTGGGGATCGATCGGATGATCGAGGAGATGGTCCGGGCGGGCCACCCCCAGCCGAAGTTCCAGGAGACACCCTATTCCTTCACCGTCACCCTCTACAACCGGCAGGAACGTCCCCCGATCCCGGCGGGGGAGCCCCCGATGAACGAACGGCAGCTGAAGGCGCTGCAGTATGTCCGGGAGCACGGGCGCATCACCAACCGGGAATACCAGCAGCTCTGTCCGGGCGTCTCCCCCGAAACCCTGCGCCTGGACCTCGCGGACCTGGTCCGCCGGGGGATCCTGCTCAAGATCGGCGACAAGCGCGGGACCTACTACATCCTGAAGTAGGCTGTGGCGCATCTCGGCGGCGATTTCCCAAAGATTTCCCAAAAGGGGTTTGGGATAACAACATGGTGAACTGGACGCCCGGTTTTCCGGTCCTGAGTGGGGTGCAAATCGGGGTGATCTTGGCCCTGGGGTGGGCGGTCTGGCAAATGGGGCTCCTGGCCCGGATGGCCGGGGGAAGGGAAGAGGGGTTGCCGTGGGAGGCCTGGGTCTATAGCGGGCTGGGGATCCTGTGGCAGGGGCTATGGGCGGTCGCCATCTGGCAGGGGGTTCCCCCTCTTATCCGGTTCACCGCCTGGAACCTCGCGGGCTGGGCGCTCTCCCTCTTGCCGATGGGGCTCCTCCTATGGATCGGATGGTTTCTCGAGCGCCCGCTTCCCCGCTGGGCGATCCTGCTGATGGGTCTGGGGGCGGGGGTCACGCTGATCGCGGCAACCTTGCCCTATCGGCCGGAGACCGGCCCGGCGCTTTCCGCGTGGTGGAACGCCAGGCGCATCCCCGGCGACCTGGTCCTGTGGTCCTGGGGGATCCGGGAGGGGATCTGGGGGATCGGGACGGCCCTGGGGCTGGGATGGCTGGGATGGGCCTACCTTCACATCCCCCGACCTCTCCATCGGAACCGGGTCGCCTATGAGTTTCTGGGGACGGGGCTGGTGGCCCTGGGCGAAGGCCTGGCCTGGACCCCTCGGAGCGACTGGATCGCGCTGGGGTGGGGGGTCCGGGGGATCGGGGTCACGATCCTGGCGCTCCCGATGGGATGGCTGGAGCTGCCCTCCTTGCGGCAGGTCGGGCGATCCCTGCTGGCATGGGGGCTCAGCGCGATCCTGCAGATCGGCCTAATCTTGGGGATCCTGGCGGGGGCAGCAGCTCTGCGGACCTCCTTGCCCGGGGTGGTCCCGGTGGGGCTGGAGTGGGGAGGGATCGCGCTGGCCATCGTCCTGGCGCAATGGTGGATCGGATGGCCGTTGCACAGGTGGCTCCGGCGTCGGCTGTTGCCCGCCGTGGACGAGCCCGCTGCTGCGGTCCGGCGATATGGTCAGACGATCAGCAACCTGCTGGATGTGGAGGCGCTGGCGCAGGCCGCCTTCACGGTGCTGCAGGAGACCTTCGGGCTCCGGCAGGGGGTCCTCCTGCTGTTCGAAGAGCAGCCGGACGCGTCGCTGCAGGCCCGAGTGATCCGGGGCCTGGGGGAAGCGCCGGATGACCCGGGTCGCTTCGCCCCTGATAGCCCAATCCTGCGGGCGTGGCAGGAGGGCCGTTCCCTCACCCAGTATGAGATCGACTTCGGAAAGGCGTTCCAACGGGCAGATCCCGCGGAGCGGCGGTGGCTGCAACGCCTGGGCGTCGAGCTCTTCGTCCCCATCCGCGCGCAGGCGGTGCTCCTGGGGTGTTTGGCCCTGGGGGCTCGCAGCGGGGCAGAGGCCTATAGCTCAGCGGATCGGGATCTGCTGGCCTCCATGGCGGAGCAGACAGCCGCGGTGCTGCAGAACATCCGCCTGGTGGAAGATCTACGGCGCCTGAACGCGCGCATGGCCGAGCTGAACGAGGACCTGGCCCGGGCGGCCCGACGGCTGGAGAAGCTGGATCGGGTCAAGACCCACTTCATCGAGATCGCCTCCCACGAGCTCCGGACCCCCCTCACCCACATCCGGGGGTATGCGGATCTGCTGGCCGAAACCCTGAGCGGGCAGGACGAGCCCAATGGCTCCCTGGAGCGCATCCTGCAGGGCCTCCGCCGTGCCGCCCTGCGCCTGGAGGAGATCATCAGCGCCATGCTGGACGTCTCTCAGATCGACGCGGAGGCCCTCTCTATCTACCCCATCTCCATCCAGATCCCCACGCTGGTCCGCATGGCGGTGGAGCCGCTGGAGGGGGCGATCGCGGAGCGACGGCAGAAGCTAGTCGTGGAGCCGATGGAAGACCTGCCGGTGATCTACGGAGATCTGACCCGGCTGGTGCAGGCCCTGCGTCACGTGGTGCAGAACGCCATCAAGTTCACCCCGGACGGGGGGACGATCACCCTGCGCGCCCGCCGGGTCCCGGCGGAGGAGGCCGGCAGCTCCACGGACTATGTGGAGATCGCAGTGCAGGACACGGGGATCGGCATCGATCCGGAGGATCAAGCCCTGATCTTCGAGAAGTTCTACCGGGTGGGGCCAATTGAGCGGCATTCCACTGGCGCGATCAAGTTCAAGGGCGCGGGCCCCGGGCTGGGGTTGCCCCTGGCGCGGGGGATCATCGAGGCCCACGGAGGGCGGATCTGGGTGGAGAGCCCGGGCTACGACGAGGTTCGCTGCCCGGGGAGCACCTTTTACATCTGGCTGCCGGTGGTCTCGCGCTCCGAGGATTAGACCCGGCTTTTCAGCCAGCCCAGGGCGGCCCCAGCGAGCACCAGATAGGTCGCGTTGACAGGGGTTCGAATCAGGAGAAGGAAGCTGAGGACGCTGATCGCTACCGCAAGGGGGTCCACCAGGGAGGCCGAGGCCAGCTGGATTAGCACGCCGGCCATCAGCCCGAGGGAGGCTCCGTTCACGCCATCCGGGAAGGCTGCCAGGATCGGGGAGCGCCGCATCTGAGGGATCCACGGGCCGGTCAGGGCGACCAAGACGAAGGCGGGGAGGAAGATCCCCAAGGTGGCCAGCAGCGCCCCCGGGATGCCTGCGAGCAGGTAGCCGATGAAGGTGGCCGTCGTGAGCACCGGCCCCGGGGTCACCTGACCAATGGCCACGGCGTCCAGCAGCTGGGGCTCCGTCAGCCACCCCAAGCGGGCGACGAAATCCGCCCGCAGGAAGGCCACCAGCACATAGCCGCTCCCATACAGGGTCGCCCCGATCTTGAGGAAGAGCAGGAACATCCATAGGAGGTGGAACGGGACAGGCGAGGTGGAGAGTGAGGTGAGGGCCAGTCCGGCGGCCCCGATCAGGGGAAGTCCGGGTCGGCGGACCTGCCGGAGGGTGAGCATGGCCAGCCCGGCGCCCAGCAGCAGCAGGAGCTCGTGGACCCCGCGCAGATACAGCGCCCCGACAGCTAGGCTGATGAGGATGACGCGGGGGTCCCGCGCCGTCCGCCGTCCTAGGTCGATGATCGCCTGAGCGATCAGGGCCAGGACCACTGGCTTGACCCCGTAAAGGATGCCGGCGAGGTCCGGCGTAGCTCGGAAGTGGACATAGAGGGCGGCCAAGGCCATCACCATCAGCATGGCCGGGGTGATGAAAGCAGCCCCTGCGGCGACGAGGCCCGGCCAGCCGGCCCGGACGAACCCCAGGTGGATGGCCATCTCGGTGGAGTTCGGGCCAGGGATGAGATAGGTGGCGCTGAGAAGGTCGAGGAACTGGGCTTCCGTGACCCATCGCCGGCGACGGACCAGCTCGTGATGCATGAGGGCGATGTGGGCCGCGGGGCCTCCGAAGGCGGTGCAGCCCAGCCGGAGGGAGAAGGCCAGCACTTCCTCCACCCGGCCCGGGTAGGCCTTTCCTAAGGCCTGGGGAGCAGAGGGGCTCTGTTTGATGGCCTGCTCGTCCGAGGGGTCTGGGATCATTTTCGAGGGCTCCGGCGTGCTCTGCACAGCGTTGAATTACGTTCAGTATATCACAGGGTGACTGGAAAGCCCTTGGGGATGCGCACCGCCCTGGCCTTCCTGTGGGGCTTTTGTTATAATTGGATGTGATCTGCACCTCTGGGGGCAGGGCAGATGGCGCTCTTCCTGTTGAGGGAACGTTGGCGGGCCTGGCGTCAGGCGTTCCAGGAGTTCTTCTACGGCTTCGCCGCCTACGATGTGGTCCAGCATCTCCTGGAGATGCGGGCCGCCACGGAGAACCTGTTCATCGCCGCCCTCTTCGGCGATCTCATCGGCCTTCCCATCATGCCGCCCTATTACAGCCTGCGCCTGCTGCCCTATGTCGTCCCGGTCCTCAGCACCTGGAAGCGACGGGTCTTGCGGGAGCGCGAGTTCACCGACGAGCACGATTTCCATTTGCACGGCCTGTGAGGGACGGCTTGCGGCATCGATCCCGATGCCGGATCGTTGCCGTGAGGGATCTCTGAGGAGGTGTGAAGACATGACGGAGCAGAAGACACGGGAGGGGTTGCTGCGTCGGGTGGTGAATTTCGTGCAGGAGCTGACCTACGGCATGGCGGCCCACGACATGGCTCGCTACGCCCTCCGCACCCGGGCCAGCATGGAGCATCTGTTCATCCTGATCACCATGGGCGACCTCATCGGCGTCCCCATCCTGCCGCCTTATTACAGCCTGCGCATCCTGCCCTACGTGGTGCCCCAGATCAGCACCTGGAAGCGCCGCATGCTCCGGGAGCGGGATGTGGCGGACGCGATGTTCTGAACGTCAAGTGAATCCCCTCATGAGGTGAGCTGGAATGGCCACTGCGTTGGCAAAATTGCTCCGGGAGAACTCTGAGCGCCGTTACATCATGTTCGGCGGCAAGGGCGGGCTGGGGAAGACCACCTTCTCGGCGGCCACGGCTTATTGGCTCGCCAAGCAGGGCTATAAGGTGCTGGTTTTTTCCGTCGATCCCCAGGCCAGCCTCTCGGACATCTTCCAGCGGGATATCTTCGGCAAGGGCCCGGTGGAGATCATGCCCAACCTCTGGGCCCAGGAGATCGACGCCGATCGCCGGATCAAGGAGTATCAGGAGGAGATCCGGCGCAAGATCTTGGACATGTATGGCCTGGATCAGGTGCCCCAGGAGATCGAGGACTACATCCAGGCGGCCTCCGCCGAGCCGGCCATGGAGGAGAGCGCCATCTTCGACGCGGTGGTGGACATCGTGGTTGAGGGCCGCTACGACTACTACATTTACGACCTGGTCCCTCTGGGGCACGCCCTGTATTACCTGAGTATGGCCAAGGTCTACGACGAGTGGATCACCAAGATCACGAAGCTGCGGGAGGAGATGCGGGAGTATGAAGAGATGGTGGCCCGCATCCGCCGCCAGCAGACCGAGGAGGACCGCATCCTGGAGGAGCTGCAGTATATCCGGCAGCGGATCAACATGTCCTCCAGCATCCTCACCGACAGCCGCCGCACGGCTTTCTTCTTCGTGTTGATCCCGGAGGAGCTGGTGATCCTGGACACGTTGAAGGCGGCCGAGCTGTTCCGTCGGTTCGACGTGCCCATCTCCGGCTACGTGGTCAACCGGGTCCTTCCGACGGAGCTGCTGGGCCAGAACATCCCCGAATATCTGCGCAACCGCATCGAGATGCAGCGCCGGCACCTGGAGGAGATCCGCGCCCGCTTCGGCGACCAGGTCCTGGCCTATGTGCCCGAGCTGGAGCGGGATGTCACCGGACTGGACATGATCGCCCGGGTGGCGGATCTGCTCTTCGGAAACGGGAAGGCGTGAGATCGATCCGGGAGGGGAGAGGGATGATCCGCATCGAGAAGACGATGGTGGATTTCCTGCGGGAGCATCCTCGCCTGAAGTATGTGTTCTTCGGCGGGAAGGGCGGGGTCGGGAAGACGGTGATGGCAGGGGCCACAGCCCTCTGGTTCGCCCGGCAGGGCCGCCGCACCCTCCTGGCCTCTACCAACCCGGTCCACAGCCTCTCCGGGCTGTTGGACCAGAACGTCTTCGGCAAGCCGACGCCGGTGGCCGGGGTGCCGAACCTGTGGGCTTATGAGATCGACACCAAGGACACCATCGAGCGCTCCAAGCGGGAGATCCGGGAGAAGATCCAGTGGTTTCTCAAGTTCGCCGAGATCTCCACGCGGGCCGACGAGTTCGTGGAATCGGCCACCATGAACCCGGCCTTCGAGGAGTCGGCGATGTTCGAGAACATGATCGACCTCATGTTCCGAGACGAATACGAGGTCTATGTGTTCGACACTGCCCCCACAGCCAACGCCCGCCGGCTCCTCGGGATGTCCAAAGTCTACGCCCTCTGGGTGAACAAGATGATCAAGTCCCGCCAGGAGGCCCAGGCCCTCCGCAAGTTGCTCTCCTTCACCAAGAAGGAGGAGCCGGACCCCCTGATGGATTACCTGATCAGCTTCCGCGATCGGATGGAGCGGGCCCGGAAGCTGATCACCGATCCGGAGCTCACCGCTTTCTTCTTCGTGACCCTGCCGGAGGCGCTGCCCATCGCGGTGATCCGCCGTTTCATCCACTGGTTCCACGACTTCGGCATCCCGGTGGGCGGCGTGATCGTCAACGGCCTCATCGATCGGTCCTTCCTGGGGGAGAACACCCCCGACTTCGTCCGCAACCGCATCGAGATGCAGGCACGCTATCTCCAGGAGATCGAGGCGCTCTTCGACGGCTTGGTGCGGGGGATGACCCCCCTCCTGGAGAACGAGGTGCGTGGCGTCCCCATGCTGGAGCGCTTCGCCGGCTATCTGTTTGCCAGCTCCTCGTGAGAAACCCGGGGATTTCAGAGAGATGGGCCGGGCGGCTTGATCGCCGCCCGGCCCGTTGTTTTCGGAAGCGCTCAGGCAGGCCGTTGCTGGAGGGAGGGGGATGGTTCCCCGGAGGGGGAAGGGCGAGGGGCGATGGTTGCGGGTTGGGGTGGCCGGAGGAGATGGACCACAAACAGGACCTGAGCCAGGGCGAAGAGCACCCCAAACAGCAGCATGGCGACCCCAAACCCCGGGCCATCCCCCGGCCAGGGATAAGCCCGGCGGGGGATCCCCGCCGCTCCGGCCCGCAGCAAGGTGTAGAACATCCCCAGCGCGCCCAGGAAGGTGAGCCCGGCGTGGAGGAATCCCCGGCGCGCCTCCAGGGGCCACCCTCGCAGCCCGGGGTGATGGTGATACAACATCCCCAGCCAGATCATCCCAACGGCGATCAGGATGGTCATCGTATGGGCGGTCACGTAAAGGGTGCCGTGAAGGCGCAGGTTCCAGGCCCGGGTGGCCAACTGGAGGGCCACGAAGCCATCGATGAGGTAGAGAAGGAACCCGCCCAGCACGAACAGCGGGGCCGGGTGAAGCCGCAGGCCATCCCGCCAGAGGGTGGCCCCGATGTTGAAGGCGGTGAAGGCGGCGGCGAAGCCCGTCAGCCACGAGGCCGCCTGGGCCAGCGCGGTGAACCCCGGTGGGGAGGTTGAGATCATCGTGTAAAGATGGTGCCCGAAGGCGGGGATTGCGGAGAGGGTATACAGGCCGACGGCCAACACCCCCATGCCCGGGCTATACAAGCGAGGTGTTGGGGCTCGCGTGTAGAGCGGGACCAGGGCGTAGACCGCTGCCAGGGCCATGATCCCCATCGCCTCCATCAGGTTGTGGGCGAACAGCCAGAACGCCACGTTGAAAGGCCACGGATCCACCTCCGGACGGATCTGCGGGAGAAGAGGGCCCAGAGGGATCCGGCACCAGGAGGGGAGCTGTTCCGGTCGAAGGAGGCCCAGGACGACCGCGAAGACCACTGCCGCCAGCAGGAACACCGGGAGCCCGAGGATCGGCATCATCCCGACGTAGGCGGCCATCCCCAGCATCCCCGGATCCCTGCGCATGCGCTCCCACTGCCTCCGGGAAGGATAAAGCCGCCCCCACATCGTCCGGGCCAGCGCGGCGGGGTAGAGGTAGAGGACCGCGAGCAAGACCAGCGCGATCCCCACGAGGGCGAGGATCAGCGGACCACGCCCCCACATCCCCCGGGCAGGTCCTACGGTCGGCAGCGGATACATCAGGGTATAGGAGGGGGCGAATCCCTGCAGGTTGGCTAGGGTGAGGAGGATCAATCCGCCGTTCAGGAGCCCATACAGCCAGCGGGGCAGGAGACGAGGCGGAGAGGATCCTGTCTCCTCCATGCAGGAGCGGGCTTGAAGCAGGCTCAGGCCGACCATCAGCTGGAACAGGCCGCCGAAAACGAAGGCCACCCCGTGCCCGGTCAGGGCGATGGCATACAGGCGAGCGGCGCCTCCCTGGGGGAGGAACGCCTGCAAGGCGGGCAGAAACAGCCCCAGGATCCCGCCCGCCGCGAACCAGACCAGGGCGGTGAGGATCAGCCACCCGGAGAGCCGTTCCGGGCGTGCCATCTCACTTCCTCCTTTCCACCAGGAATTCGGTCACCATCCGACCGTGGCCGACCCCGCAATATTCCAGACAGCGCACGGTATATCGTCCGGGATCGGTGAAACGAAAACGCAGGCGCTCTTCATGGCCCGGCATGGCCATCACCGTGAACAGGAGACGGTTGTGGGGATCGTAAACCCCGAAGGAGTGCAGGGTGTCCAGGCTGGACACCCGGAAGACCACCGGAGTGTCCGCAGGCACTGAGCGGGGGACGATCCGATAGTTCCAGGTCCAGGCCACCACCTCAACGGTAGATGCTTCCTCCGCCTGAGGGCGCTCGGCCTGGGCCCAGCGCAGGCTGCTCAGGTTGAGGCCTAACCCGAGCAGCGCAAACAATCCGAGCCAGAGCCCCCGGGCAACCCATGGCCGTGGAAGATCCCCACGGGCTCCTCGCAGCGCCCGCCAGAGGAGCCCGAACGCGGCTCCCAAGAGCAACAGGGAGATCCCCAGCGCGCTGATCCACGCTCCATCGGGTCCTTCCAGCCGCATCGCTTCTCCTCCTTTGAATGGGAATTAAAAAACCTCCCCCGGCCGATTTCGGGCCGGGGGAGGAGCTGGGACAGAATTTCTCGGTCGCTTCTCAGGCGATATGGGGAAGGTCTGTTGGAGGCAAGAATAAACGGCTGCCCCCCGCCGGCCCGAACAGTCGACCGGGACAACACGCCGTGTCCGGCCCGCCCTGGAGGCAGCCGTTCATCAGAGACCGGAGACTCCGATCCTGCTCTGCCATCCAACGCGTCCTTTTCATCGGCTTTTTCAGCATCGTATGCATGGGGCCTGGATCTGTCAAATTCCGAGGTCCAATTTTCGATGATTCAATTCAGCGAAATGAGAAGCCCATAGGCTCCGGGAGCCGGACGGAGAAGCCCTGCAGATCGAGGGGCGTGGGGATGGCGAGCTCCGCCGCGGGCAGCGCGTCCGGCGGAGGGAGGAAAATCCGGGCCAGGCCCCGAGGCTGCACCCGCCGGAAGCGGGCCAGGGGCTCCGGCCAGCGGGCGAGCAGCTCCTGTGCCCGCGGGCTCCCGGTGAGCCGGGCATGCCGCTCCAGGATCGCCTGCAGGAACGCGATCTCCTGTGGATCCTCCACCGGCTCGATGCGGACGAGCTGGGGGTTGTAGCGCCGCTCCAGTTCCTCCCGCTCGTCCAGGACATAGGCCACGCCTCCGGTCATCCCCGCCCCAAAGTTGTCCCCCACCGGACCCAGGATCACGGCGCCGCCGCCGGTCATATACTCACAGCCGTGATCCCCCACGCCTTCCACGACGGCCCACGCCCCGCTGTTGCGCACCGCGAAGCGATCGCCGGCCCGCCCGGCGACGAAGAGCCACCCGCCGGTAGCCCCATACAGGGCGGCGTTGCCGATCAGCACCGGGTTCGGATCCCGCAGATCGTGGGGCGGGCGGATGATGAGCTCCCCACCCCCCAGCCCTTTGCCTACGCCGTCGTTGGCGGCCCCGATCAGGATCAGCCGCATGCCCCGATGGGCGAAGGCCCCGAAGCTCTGGCCAGCTTCCCCGATGAACAACAAGGTGACGGTGCCTTCCGGCAGCCCGGCCTCCCGATACCGCCGGGCGATCTCCCCGGCCAGCCGCGCCCCCACCGCGCGATCCACGTTGCGGATCCGGTAAATCCCCCGCACCGGCCGGCCCTCCATCCGCGCGTGGACCGCGTCGCGCACGATCTGATCGTTGAGGGCGAAAGACCAGACCCGGGGGGCGGCGGGAACGGCCGGGGGCGGCGTCGCCGGGCGGAGCACCGCCTCCCAGTCCACCGAATCATCCACCGCCTTCAGCAGATCCGTCCGTCCGATCACTTCCCCCAGGCGGGTGTAGCCCATGGAGGCCAGGATCTCCCGCACCTCATGCGCCACCATCCGGAAGTAGACCATCACGTGCTCCGGGCGCCCGGCGAACTTCGCCCGGCGCTCCGGATCCTGGGTGGCCACCCCGGTCGGACAGGTGTTCTGATGGCAGACCCGGGCCATCACGCATCCCAGGGCGATGAGGGGAACGGTGCCGAAGGAGAACTCATCCGCCCCCAGGAGGGCGGCGATCACCACATCCCGTCCGGTGCGCAGGCCCCCGTCCACGCGCAGCCGCACGCGGTCCCGGAGCCCGCAGGCCACCAGCATCCGGTGGGCCTCCGCCAGCCCGACCTCCCACGGTATCCCCGCGTTCTTGATCGAGGACCAGGGCGAGGCCCCGGTCCCGCCGGCGTGGCCGCTGATCAGGATGATGTCCGCCCCGGCCTTGGCCACGCCGGCCGCGATCACCCCCACTCCGATGGTGGAGACCAGCTTCACGGAGACCTGAGCCCGCGGGTGGATGGCCTTGAGGTCGTAGATCAGCTGGGCCAGATCCTCAATGCTGTAGATGTCGTGATGTGGAGGCGGCGAGATCAGGTCGATGCCGGGCTGGGCGAAGCGCAGCCGGGCGATCTCGGCCGTCACCTTGGTGGCCGGCAGGTGCCCGCCCTCACCGGGCTTGGAGCCCTGGGCCATCTTGATCTGGAGCTCCTCGGCGGAGATCAGGTAATACGGCGTGACGCCGAAGCGGGCGGAGGCCACCTGCTTGGCCCGGCTGTTCCGCTCGGTCTCGTAGCGGTCGGGATCCTCGCCGCCCTCCCCGCTGTTGGAGCGCAGCCCCAGGCGGTTCATGGCGATGGCCAGGGCCTCGTGGGCCTCTGGGGAGAGGGCGCCGTGGGACATCGCCGCCGTGGAGAAGCGGCGGAGGATCGCCTCCTCCGGCTCCACCCGGTCCAGCGGGATCGGCGGGCGGTCGCTCTCCCAGCGCAGCCGATCCCGCAGATCCACCGACTCCCGATGGACATGGGCGGCGAAGGCTCGGTAGCGGCGATAGGCCTCGGGGAAACCTTCCCCCAGGGCCTCAGGGGTCCGAACGGCCTCCTGGAGCGCTCGAATGGCCTCCGGGTTCAGGGCGTGGAACTCCCCGCGCGTCCGGTGTTTGTAGAACCCCGGGGAGGGGAGCTCCGGGCGTTCCGAGGCGAAGGCCGCCCGATGCCAGATCGCCACACGCCGGGCGATCTCCTCCAGGCCGACCGGGCCGAAGACCGCGGGGGTGCCGGCGAAGGCCCATTCCACCAGCTCCCGTTGCAGGCCGATGATCTCGAAGATCTGGGCCCCTGTGTAGGCGTCCAGGGTGGAGATCCCCATGCGGGCCATCACTTTGAGCAGGCCCTTCTCGACCGCCTGGATGTAACGCCGGATCGCCTCCTCCGGGCTTCCGGCGCGCCCGCCTTCGCCTTCGCGCATCGCCAGGGCGGCGACGGTCTCGAGGGCCAGATAGGGGCAGATCGCCGAGGCGCCATACCCGATCAAGCAGGCGAAATGGTGGACCTCCCGGGGCTCCCCGGAGACCACGATCAGGCTCGCCTGGGTCCGCTGGCCGGTCCGGATCAGGTGGTGGTGCACCGCGCCGACGGCCAGCAGGGCTGGGATGGGGGCGTGGGCTGTGTCGACCGTTTCATCGCTGAGGATCAGCAGGGCGCATCCCTCCCGAACGGCCTGCTCGGCGGCCCGACACAGCTCCGCCAGGGCCTGTCGCAATCCATCCGGCCCGGCCGCCATCGGCCACACCATGGGGAGCGTGGCGGAGCGGAAGCGGGGATCCGGCAAGGCCCGCAGGGCGGCGACCTGGGCCGGGGTGAGGATCGGCCCCGGGAGCTCGATGAGGCGAGCGGCCTCCTCATCCGGGTTCAGCAGGTTGCCACGGGCGCCCAGCAGCACGGTCAGGGACATCACCCGGGTCTCCCGCAGGGGATCGATGGGCGGGTTCGTCACCTGGGCGAAGCGCTGCTTAAAAAAGTTGTAAAGGGGGCGGGGCCACCCGGAGAGCATCGCCAGCGGCGTGTCATCGCCCATGGAGCCGATGGGCTCTTGGCCGGTCCAGGCCATCGGGCGGAGCAGGAGGGCCAGCTCCTCCGCCGTGTAGCCGAACGCGATCTGCCGCCGGAGGAGCGCCTCCGGTTCGGAGGGCGGGATATGGGCGGGCGCCTCCGGAAGACGCACCCGATGGCGGCGCACCCACTCCGCGTAGGGACGCTGGGCGCTGAGCTCGGCCCGCAGGGCGGTGGGATCCTGCACCCGGCCGGTGCGGAGATCCACTGCCAGCATCTGGCCCGGCCCCAGGCGGTCCAGCCGCAGGATCCGTTCGGGGGGGATCTCCAGGGCCCCGATCTCGGAGCCGCAGTAGAGCAGGCCGTCCACCGTTCGCAGCACCCGCAACGGGCGCAGGCCGTTGCGGTCCAGCAGCGCGCCCACCACGCGCCCATCGGTGAACAGCACCGCGGCCGGGCCATCCCACGGCTCGATCAGGCCCTGATGGTAAGCGTAGAAGCCCCATGCTGCCTCATCCAGCTCGGGGGATTTCTCCCAGGCCTCCGGGATCAGCATGCGCAGGGCGTGGCGGATGTCGTAGCCGGAGTGGACCAGGAACTCCACCACGTTGTCCAGCATGGCGGAGTCCGAGCCCTCGGGGTCGATGATCGGCCGCAGGTCCTCGATGGAGTCTCCCCAGAGCGGGGAAGCCAGCCTGGCCTCCCGGGCGCGCATCCCATGGATGTTCCCCTGGAGGGTGTTGATCTCCCCGTTGTGGCAGAGGGTGCGGAAGGGCTGAGCCCGGGTCCAGGCGGGCAGGGTATTGGTGCTGAAACGCTGGTGGAAGATCACGAAGTCCGTCTCGAAGGCCGGGTCCTCCAGATCCGGATAGAAACGCGGCAGATCTCGGGAGAGGACCAGGGCTTTATAAACGATGGTTCGGGAGGAGGCGGAGGCAACATAGAGGGAGAGCCCTTCGGCGGCCGCCTCCCGCTCGCTCCGGCGGCGGGCCCGATACAGCCGGCGGTCAATTCCCTCCGGGTTGTCGCTTCGCTCATCCGCCAGCAGGGCCTGAACGATGGCCGGGCATGTGGCCCGGGCCCGGGGGCCGAGGACCTCCGTCCGGATCGGCACGGGGCGCCAGGCCAGGAGAGCGAATCCCTGCTCCCCGAAGGAAGCCTTCAAGAGGGCGCGGGCCTTTTCCTGAGCGGAGGGATCCGGAGGCAGGAACAGCATGGCGGCAGCCAAACGTTCAGGAGCGACGCCCAGGCCCTGGGCCTCCAGGAAACGCAGGAGCAACCGGCGGGGGAGGGCGGTCAGCACCCCCGCCCCATCGCCGGTCCGCCCATCATCTGCGGTGGCCCCGCGATGGGCCATGCGGTCCAGGGCCTGAAGGGCCATCCAGAGCAATTCGTGATCCGCTGGGCCTCCGGGACGGGCGAGCAGCCCGATCCCGCATGCGTCGCGCTCCCGTCGGTGGATTCCCTCCATCGGATTCCTCCTGGCTGCGCCCCTATGGCGTTCCCGCGAGGGATCCTTCCGCGTCCGGGTGGCCCCCGGGGTTAACGAACATTTTCACAAGGGGTGGGGGGAGTTGTCATCCCCCGTTTGGGCCATTTTGGTCCCCCTGAACTGGCCATTCGCCTCCAGGCCCGGCGCGCGGAGCTCGAGGAGGCGCGCCCGCTGCTGTTGCGCAGCATCGTCCATGAGTTCGGCCGGCTGATCGGCGCCCTGCAAGCGGCGCTGCACGCCCTTCAGGCCGGCGCGGCCGAGGACCCTCGCTTGCGGGGGGAGCTGCTCCAGGGGATGTCCCAGGTCGCCGGGGATCTGACCCGGTTGCTGGACGATCTGGCGCAGACCTATCGGCAGACACGGGAGCCGCTTTCTCTTCGCGCCCAGCCGCTGGATCCGGGGAGCTGGCTGCGGGCGCGGATCCCCCTCTGGGCCGGGATGGCCCGGGAGCAGGGATTGCGCTGGGAGGATGCGGTTCCGTCCGAACTCCCCTCGATCGTGGCGGATCCCGACCGGCTGGCCCAGGCGCTGGACAACTTGGTGGACAACGCCGTGAAGTTCACGCCGCCTGGGGATGCGTGCGGATGGAGGCCGGGAGTGGGGATGGGAGGGTATGGATCCGGGTTCAGGACACCGGGCCGGGGATCCCGCCGGAGGAACTGCCCCGGCTGTTCGAGCCCTTTTATCGGGGGCGTCAGGGAGGGCGGCCCGGCTTGGGGCTGGGCCTGTTCCTGGCCCGGACCATCGTGGAAGCCCATGGAGGGCATCTGGAGATAACCAGTGAGCCGGGGGCGGGGAGCGCTTTCACCCTGATCCTGCCGGCAGCCCATCCGGATCGAAGGGGGAGCGCATGCTGAGCCTGGGGATTCCTGCAGCTCCATCCGCGTGATCCCGACCAGCGGGACCATCTCTCGCATCCCGCCGTCCGATCAAGATAGGACTTACGCAGTTGGCGGAAAGGGACCCCCACATATGGTGGGCAATCGGCCAGAATATTATATGGCAGTGGGATGTTCCCAATCGGGCCTCAACTGCGTAACTCCTATGCGTAACTCCTACAAGATTTATTCCGGTCTCAACCCGATCACCCAGATTGGGCATGGGAGGACACTTCGATAGATTTCCAGATCCCGTCGAACCTTACTCAAACGAGGGAGATTCGTCCCCTTTACACTATCATCATACACGATTTCTACTGCAACATCAATAACCTCAAGATTATAGGCAAGCAAAAATTTCAAAAAATCGTTGTAACAATCAGAAGGATCTGAAAGTTGTATTTCTATCGCAACCTTGTCCTTTTTAAGATCAAACTTTAGGCGCTTATGTTGAGGAGTAACGGGTTGCTGGCGTTGCCAGCCTTTCCGAGCGAGCAACTCTTCCAAAATTTGTGCGGGAGTTGGACGTGTTCCTCTTCCCAATTTTGTCTTACCTAAGAATAGCATATGTTGTAGCTGTTTGATTGAATCTTCTATCTCATCCATAAATCCAGGAAAGTGTTGTTTCAGTATAGTTTTTGCGAATTTAAAATCGTAGTCTGAATATCCCATTTTTCCTACCTTAGGCATAAGAGTTTAGGCTGTTATTTCAGGATACCAGCACTTAAAGACCAGTGGCTCCCGCATCGGCTCCTCCGCTCCTCCGCGTCTCTGGCCCTGCTTCAAATTATAGCCGGTCGGATCCGGAAAAGCAGCCCACGTCTTTAAGGTCTTCTTAAGCTTGGCTTGAGCTGCTCTTCAGGCAGCGGGCCTGCCTGCGGGGTAAGTTCTTTTCAGGAAATCCGGCTGAAAGGAGGAGAGGCCCATGGCGCATTATGGGATCCGACGGTTCGGCTTTGCCGCGGTCATGCTGGCTCTGGCGGCTTGTGCCCCGGCCACGCCCACATTGGCTCCGACTGCAACGCCTGCGCCTGCGGCGACACCAGCTCCCTCACCGACCCCCCAGCCGGCTATGGTGAAGGTGGGTGAGAGTAAGGAGCTGGGGCAGTTCCTGACGGATGGGGAGGGGCGCACCCTCTATGTGTTCTTGAAGGATCCGGAGAATGCGAGCGTGTATGAGGGGGAGTGTGCGCAGAAGTGGCCGCCTTTGCTGACCACTCAAAAAGCACACTCATTAAGAGGGGTGGTGGCGAGCCCACCACCCCCTGCTTCTTGTGTGGCGGGCGATCTCTGAACCCCGATGAAAAGGAGCTCCTGCCGAAAGATCCCAACCCGGGGGTCTGGTGACTGGCAGATGGGATCCTCCTGAGAGGTCCCTCGTCGCTCCCTGGGTGGATCCCTCGGGGAAGGCGCCCGGCGGCTTGAGTTTTTGACGCTTTCCCGCCTTGTGCATACACTCAATGCGTCCACGGGATGGGCTCCATCCATTCGCGTCGGAGGAGTTTGCTATGGCCGACCATGAGACCACGTGGGGAGATCATCCGCGGACGACGGTGCGTCTCCGGCCCGGCGAGCGGGTCACCCTGTGCCGGTGCTTTCAGTCGAAGAACTTCCCGTTCTGCGATGGGTCCCATCGGGAGGTCGCGGGACGGGGCCCGGTGACGGTAGTCGTGCTGCAGGAAGAGCCCTCCGAGTCGAGGGGCGTCATCTGAGGCGCGGCGCAGGCCCGCAGGCCTGCGCATCCGAGAAAACCCCAAGGGAGGGGAACGACCGATGGGTGAGCATGAGGTGACCATCACGGCACAGAATTTCGAGCAGGAAGTCCTGAAGTCCGACAAGCCGGTGCTGGTGGATTTCTGGGCGGAGTGGTGCGGGCCGTGCAAGGCCCTGGAACCCATCGTGGCCCAGATCGCTCGGGAATACGTTCAGGTCCTGAAGGTGGGCAAGTTAAATGTGGACGATTACCCCGAGCTGGCCATGCGCTATGGGGTGATGGGGATCCCCACCCTCATCCTGTTCAAGGACGGGCGGGAGGTGGCGCGGATCGTCGGCTACCAGCCCCGGGAGCGCCTGCTCCGGCAGATCCTCCCGCATCTCCAGCCAGCCCCACAACGGTAAGCGGAGCCGGACCAGGGGTCGGGGGGAGCCGGAGATCCCCGACCCCCGGTTTTCTTCACCTCATTCATTCATAGCGCAGGGCGACGATGGGGTCGAGCCGGGCGGCGCGCCAGGCCGGGTAAAGACCGGCGGCTAGGCCCACCGCGGAGCTGATCCCCACCGCCAGTAGGATCGCCTCCGGGGTCACGATAGCCCGGAACGCCCCTCCAGCCAGCGTGGAGATCAGGAAAGCCACCCCGATCCCCAGCAATACCCCCAGGAACCCCCCGATGAGGGCCAGGAGAACCGTCTCGATCAGGAACTGGAGCATGATGTCCCGTCGCCGCGCTCCCACGGCCTTGCGCAGGCCGATCTCCCGTGTCCGCTCCCGCACGGAAACCAGAGTGATGTTCATGATACCGATTCCCCCTACCAGCAGGGAGATCCCGGCGATGGCGGAGAGGAAGGCCGTCAGGATCAGAGTGAGGTTGCCGAAGAGGTTCAGAATCTCCTCCTGGGAGACCACGGTGAAATCCTCGTCCTCCCGGAAGCGGATGCCGTGGCGCTCCCGCAAGACGGCGGTGGCCTGCTCCTGCGCCGCCCGGATGCGGTCCGGGGAGCGGGCGACCAGCACGATGGCCGAGAGGCCGGGTTCCCCGCCGCGCCCCCGCACCGAGTAGAGATACTGATGCATGGCGCTTAAGGGGATGAGGATCACCTCATCGTCGTTCCCGAAGGAGGTGCCCCCTTTGCGGCTCAGGATCCCGATGACCCGGAAGGGGACATCCCGGATGCGGATCAGCTGCCCGACGGGATCGGCTTCCCCGAACAGCCTTCGGGCGGCCTCCACGCCCAGGAGCGCCACCCGGGCCGCGGTCCGCTCGTCCTCCGGGGTGAGGAAGCGGCCCCGCGTCACCGCCCAGTTCCGGGCGATCTGATATTCCGGCGTCACCCCGCGCACGGTGATGACCATCCGCTCCTTGGTGGAGGCCACCGGGAGCGTCTGGGCCACCACCGGGGCCACCATGACAATGTCTGGCGCCCGGGTGGGATCCTGCAACGCCCGGGCATCCCCCAGGGTCAGGGCGGGTCGCATCAGGCCGGACTGCTGGGCGGCGGCCCGGGTGATCCCGCTCTGGGAGAATCCTCCCGGGAAGACGAACAGCACGTTGGGCCCGATGGCCTCCACCTGACGTTGGATGTAGTCCCGGACGCCCTGGCCAGCGGCGAGCAGGGCCACGACGGCGCCGACCCCGATCAGGATGCCCAGCAGGCTGAGGGCGGTGCGCAGTTTGTTGGCCAACAGGCTCTGAAGGGCTGTCTGCAGGTTCTCTTGAAATTGCGCAATCATGGCTTCCGGTCCTCTCAAGCGATGCGGTCGCTCCCCCGGTCATTCGTAGCGGAGGGCGACGATGGGGTCGAGCCGGGCGGCGCGCCAGGCCGGGTAGAGGCCGAAGAAGAGCCCGACGGCGGCGCTCACCCCCACGGCCAGGAGCACGGTATCCAGGCCCACCGCCGCCCGCACCTCTCCGCCGCTCAGGGCGTTGATCGTCGAGGCCAGGGCGATCCCGGCCCCGGTCCCCAGGATGCCGCCGAGCATCGTGATTAGGATGGCCTCGGTAAGGAACTGGAGCAGGATGTCTCGCTGACGGGCTCCCACGGCCTTGCGCAGGCCGATCTCCCGCGTCCGCTCGGTCACCGACACCAGCATGATGTTCATGATCCCGATGCCCCCCACGATCAGGGAGATGGCGCCCAGCGCCCCCAGGAACACGGTAAGCACGCTGGAGATCTGCCCGAAGATCGAGATCAGCTCGAACTGGGTCAGGATGGCGAAGTCGTCTTCATCCCAGAAGCGAATGCGGTGTCGCTCCCGCAGGAGCTCCGTGATCCGCCGGACGATTTCGTCCGTGTATTCCGATCGGGCGGCTTGGAGCATGATCCCGGTCACCAGCAGCTCCCCGGTTCGCGGATCCCGGGCGTCGTAGAGCATCTCCTGGGCCACCGTGATCGGGATGAAGGCCAGGTCGTTGTAGTCCCCGAAGGCGTTGCCGCCCTTATCCGACATCACCCCGATCACCCGGAAGGGGACCCCGTTGATGCGCACCGTCCGCCCCACCGGGTTGGGGACGTCCGGGAAGAGGCGGCGGGCTGGGGTGAGGCCCAGCACGATCACCCGGGAGCGGTTGAGGAGATGGGCCTCCTCGAGGAATGTGCCGTGCTGGGGAGGCCAGTTGCGGGCGGGAGCGTAGCCCGGGGTGGTCCCCAGGATCACCGTCACCGCCTCCCGGCCCTCGCTCTCCAGAGGCCCGAAACGCTGGATCACCGGGACGACGACGGTGACCCGGCCGCGCACCTCTTGTTCGATGGCGCGCACATCCCGCATGGTGAGGGAGGAGATATCCTGCAGCGCGGCCCCTGCGGATGGGCCCTCCGCCGCCGCCCGTGGGATCACGAAGATCAAGTTGGTGCCGAGGGCGGCGAACTGGTCCTGGATGTAATTCTGCACCCCGCGGCCGATGGCCACCATGGCGATGACGGCAGCCACCCCGATCAGGATGCCCAGGAGGGTGAGGACCGCCCGCAGGCGGTTGGCGGCCAGAGTCTCGAAGGCCTGCTGGATGTTCTCCCTCCACAGCGCCGTCCGCATTCAAAGCTCCTTTCCGAAGGATGGCACAGGTAGGATCAGCGCCCGAAGAAGATCCGGAAGGAGGAGGCCGGTTGCACCTCGCTCAGGGCCACTCGGTCGCCCTCCTGCAGCCCTTCCAGGACCTCGCTCTCCGTCTCCCCCTGGGCGCCCAGGCGGATCTCGACTTCCTCCACCCGGTCGCCGATCACCCGATACACGAAAGCCCGGCCGGTCTCCCGATCCCGCCGGACGGCGGCGTTGGGCACCAGGAGCACGTTCTCCCGGCGCTCCACCTCGATCTCCACAGTGGCGCTCATGCCGGCGCGCAGAACGGGATCCCGCTCATCCAGCACCACGCGGACCCGGTAGGTGGCGGCGCCGCCGGTCTCCGTGGCGGCGGGGGCGATGGCGTCGATGTGCCCGCGGAAGGACCGGCCCGGCAGGGCGTCCAGGGTGATCTCCACCGGCATCCCTTCCTTCAAGCGCACGACATCGACTTCATCGACGGTCAGGTCCAGATAGAGATCGCTCAAATCAGCCAGGATGATGGCCCCGCCGGGGATGCCGGCCCCGACCACCTGGCCGATTTCGATGTTCACCGCGATGACGGTGCCATCGAAGGGAGCCAGCAGCGTCGCCTGCTCTAGGCGGCGGCGGGCCTGCTCCAGCTGCAGGCGGGCCTGCTCCAGCTGCAGCCGCGTCCGCTCCACGGTGAGGGCGTCCGGCTGAAGCCGGGCCAGGCTGGCCTGAGCCTGCGCCAGCTGGGCTCGAGCGGCCTCCAGCTGCTCCGGCCGCGCCCCGGCCTTCATCTTCTCGTATTGCAGGCGGGCGATCTCCGCCTGGAGCTCCGCCTGTCCCACCCGGGCCCGGGCCAGGTCGACGTCGATGGGGGCGGAGAGGGGAGAGCCGGCGGTTTTATCCCGGGTCAGCTGGGCCTGCCAGATGGCGTTCTTGGCCACCTCGTAGTTCAGCCGGGCGATCTCCAGATCCATGGGATCCGGGCCCTGCTCCAGGGCCCGGAGGGCGGCTTGCGCGCTGCGCACCGCCGCACGGGCCGCGGCCAGCTCTTCCGGCTTCGGCCCCTGAACGGTCTGGCTGTAGACCACCTGCTGGGTGAGATAAGCGACCTCCGCCTGGCGCACCGCCAGCTCCAGATCCGTGGTGTCCAGGCGGGCCAGGGGTTGCCCTTCGCGCACCGCCTCGCCTTCCCGAACGAAGATCTCGGCCACCGTGCCGGCGGTGGCGAAGTTCAGCACAGCCTGGGCGCGGGGACGGATCTTCCCCGCCGCGCTCAGGGTGACCCGGAGGGTCCCCCGCCGGATCGTTGCGGTCTCCGGCAGGGCGGGGGAACGCCCCCGGGCTTGCGCTAAGAAGGCCCCGGCCCCGATGAGGGCGAGGAAGAGCAATCCGCTGAGGAGCCATCGAACGCGGCCTTTCATGAAGCGTCCTCCTAAAGTTTAGGTTCGAGAGGGATCCTCGATGCCTCGGAGCACGAGGGTGGCCAGCTGGTTGGCGATCTGTTCCGGGGGGAGGGCCGCCAGCTCGGGATCCAGCTCCATGCCGAAGACGGTCACGCCGTGCAGGGCGCCCCAGATGGCCCACATCACCAAGGCGGGGTGCAGCGGACGATAGCGTCCCTGACCCAGCTCCGCCACCAGCATGCGGCGCACTTCCTCCAGAAGCGGCCGCGCGATCTGATCCAGGAAGGCCCGGCGCACGGCTTCGTCGGTGCGGATCTCCTGATACAGGGCCTGCATGAGCGGCAGTTGCGCGCGCATCGCGACCAGGCGCTCCCGGAGGAACTCCTCCAGCCAGCGCTGCGGCTCCATGGCCGGTAGCGCCTGCAGGTGGCGCTGAATCGGCTGGACGGTCAGGGCCTCAAACATCGCCAGCAGGAGATGCCGTTTGGTTGGGAAGTAGCGGAACAGCGTGCCCTCCGCCACCCCGGCCTCCCGGGCGATCTGCCGGGTGGTTGCTCCCCGAAACCCGTGCTGGGCGAAGACCCGGGCCGCCGCCTCTAAGATCTGCGTCCGCCGGATCTCCGGAGCCTTCCGCGGCCCCATCCGCGCCTCCATGGAGTGAGTGCTCACTCACTATAAAGCGGAGCGGAGGAGGCCTGCAACTTTCGGGCGGGCCGGTCGCTCCGCCCCGGGTATAATGGACCCGCGATGGGATCCTGCGTGGGAGGGCGGATGAGAGGATGCGACGAGGGATGAGGTGGCTCTCCCGTCTGGGGCCGATGGGGATCTTCGCTCTGCTGCCGGTGTTGCTGCTGGGTCCCACGTTGACTGGGTCGCGGACCATCCTCCCGGCGGATAATCTTTACGAGTGGCAGCCCTGGCGGGCAGCGGCCACCGCTTTCGGGATCGGGGTTCCTCACAACGCGCTGCTCTCCGACCTGGTGCTGGAGAATTACGCGTGGAAGCGCTTTCTCCTCGGGGCCTTGCGGCGGGGAGAGCTCCCTCTATGGAACCCGTATCTGTTCGCCGGCGCGCCCTTCCTGGCCAACGGGCAGCACTCCGCCCTCTATCCGTTCACCGTCCTTTTCCTAATTTTCCCCCTCCCTCAGGCCTACGGGCTGTTTAATGCCCTGCAGCTTTTCTTAGCCGGCCTGGGGATGTATGCCTTGGCGCGGGCCTGGGGCCTGAGTCGGGCTGCAGCGACCTTCGCCGGGGTTGCCTATGAGCTGAGCGCCTTCATGGTGGTCAGCATGGTGTTCCCCATGATCATCGCCGGCGCGGCCTGGCTCCCCTATCTTCTCGCCGCCCTTCACGGGATGATCGAGCGGCGTCCGTTGCTCGGCCGCCCGGCGGCCCTTCCCTGGACGTTGCTGGCGGCCCTCGCCCTGGGCATGAACATCCTGGCCGGGCACGTGGAGATCACCTACTACACCGTCCTGATCGGCCTGGGCTACGGCCTGTGGGGGGCGTGGCGCGCCCGGGCCCGGATCCGCGCCGCGCTGGAGACTCTGGGATGGACCGGCCTGGCGGTGGGCTTGGGGTTCGCTCTGGGGGCGGCCCAGTGGATGCCGCTCTATGAGGTGGTGCGGGAGAATTTCCGCGAGGGGACGGCGACCCTGGAGCAGGTGCTGGGCTGGGCCTATCCCTGGCGCCACCTCCTGGTCTTCCTGATCCCGGATTTCTACGGCAACCCCAGCCACCATGGGGTGCGAGATGTGTTCAGCGGGGCCTGGGTGCCCTTCACGGTGAACGCCTACGGCCAGCCCAACCCGAACGGGGCCTTCACCAGCCACTGGGGGATCAAGAACTATGTGGAAGGAGGGGCATATCTGGGATTGTTGCCGTGGAGCTTCGCTCTCCTCGCGCTGCTCCGCTGGCGATCCCTCGCCCGCTCCCGCGTTCCCATCCTCTTCCTGGTCCTCCTCGCGGCGCTCTCGTTCTCGTTCGCCTTCGGGATGCCCACGTATGCGTTGCTGTATTACGGCCTGCCGGGCATCAACCAGCTCCACTCGCCCTTCCGCTGGATCTGGCCCTTCACCCTGGCGATGGCGGGTCTGGCGGGAGCGGGATTTGAGGTGGCGCTGCGGGAGGAGGGGAAGGCGGTGCGGTGGATGGCCCTGGGATGGATGGGAGTGGGGGCGCTCACCCTAGCCGCCCTGGTCCTGGCCCGCTGGGGGATGCCGGAAACCGCCCTGTCCCTCGCCGAGCGGGCCCTCCATGCCTTGGCCAAGGCGCCGGAGGCCTTCCCGGACGGACGCACGTTTTTCTCTTATCAGTTCTGGAACCTGCTTCGTTTCGGCGGGGTGGCCCTGGGGAGCGGCCTGGCCCTCCGGCTGTTTCAACCCCGTCCGGTTCGCCGTGTCCTGCCCATCGGGATGCTGGCCCTGGACCTGCTCCAGGCGGGGGCGGGGTTCTATCCGGCCGCCGATCCCCGCTGGCTGGACTTCGTCCCGCCGGTCGTTCGGTTCCTGCGCCAGGATCCCGGTCCGTGGCGGCTGACGACCTTCGATCCGCACGGGCGCAAGACCTTCAATGCCAACGGCCCCTGGTTGTATGATCTGCAAGACGTGCGGGGCTACGACTCCATCATCCTCAAGCGTTACGTGGCCTATATGTCGGCCATCCAGTCCCAGCACGAGCTGCCCTTCAATCGCATCGCCCCCCTCACCGATCCGGCCGCCCTGGATTCCCCGCTGCTGGACGCCCTGAATGTGAAATACGTGGTCACGGAGGAGGAGATTCCCTCGCCCCGTTACACGAAGGTTTACGAAGGGGAAGTGCGGGTCTACCGCAACGAGGGCGCCATGCCCCGGGCGTGGACGCTGCCTCTGACGGCCACGGTCTTCCACCGGGACCCCTTCGCGGCGCTGCGGCAGTTCGATCCGCGCTTCCATGCGGTGGTGGATCGCCCACTCCCGGAGCTGGAGCGGTTCGGGGAGCGGGGGACGCCGCGCCCGGCGGCGGTCACCGTTTACGGGATCAACGAGGTGTGGGTGGACGCGGCGGTGGAGGAGCCCTCCTGGCTGGTGCTGGCGGACACCTTCTTCCCGGGGTGGGTGGCGTATCGGCGGCCCATCGGGGGGAGCGAGCAGGAGGAACGGTCGCTGGAGATCTACGCCGTTAACGGCCTGTTCCGGGCAGTGATCCTGCCGCCGGGCCGCTGGACGGTGCGGTTCCGCTACAGCCCGCTTTCGGTGAAGCTGGGATTCTTCACCACCTTCATCGGCGGGATGGGGATGATTTTCCTGGCGGCCCTCTGGCTCTGGGGGCGCCTGTATCGGGAGGAGCTGGAGCACTCCACCGCCCGCCGCGTCCTCAAGAACAGCCTCACCGCCATGGCCCTCAACCTCTTCACCCGCTCCATCGATTTCGCCTTCGCCGCCCTGATGCTGCGCATCCTGGGCCCGGAGGCGGCGGGGAAGTATTACTTCGCCATCGTCCTGGTGGGCTGGTATGAGATCCTCTCGAACTTCGGCTTGAACGTCTGGCTCACGCGGGAAGGGGCGAAGCGCCGCGATCAGGTCAATCGCTATTTCGTCAATAGCTCAGCCCTGCGTCTGATCCTGCTTGCCGCCTGGCTGCCGCTCCTGCTCCTGGTCACCGGGCTCTGGATGGGGCTGTTCCGCCTGAGCGGCGACACTGCCCTGGCCATCCTGTTGCTGGCCCTGGCCCAGGTTCCCGCCAGCCTCTCCACCGGCATCACCGCTCTCTTCTACGTGTATGAGAAGGCGGAGATCCCCGCCGCCCTCACCGTGGTGACCGTCCTACTGAAGGTCGGCTTCGGCGTGCCCATCCTCCTGATGGGCGGGGGGTTCGTCGGGCTGGCGGCCTCCTCGGTGGTCGTCAATGGGATCACCCTGGCCCTGCTCAGCGGCATTGCCTTCCGGACCTTCTTCCGCCCGCGCTGGGAGGACGATCCGGCCCTGCGGCGGGAGATGATCCGCGAATCCGCCCCTCTGATGCTGAACCATCTCCTGGCCACCCTGTTCTTCAAGATCGATGTCCCCATCCTCCAGGCGTTGAAAGGGGATGTGCAGGTGGGGTGGTATAGCACCGCTTACAAGTGGCTGGACGCGCTGAACATCATCCCCGCCTACACGACCTTCGCGGTGTTCCCGGTGATCTCCCGGCAGGCGGCCGGCTCGACAGAGGCCATGCGGCGTTCAGTGATCCTCACCCTCAAAGGTCTGGCAGCGATCGCCGTCTTCATCGCGGTGCTCTTCACCTTCCTGGCCGAGCCCCTCTCGTATCTCCTGGGGGGCGCCCAGTATCTCCCTCACGCGGCCATCGCCCTGCGCATCATGATCTGGTCCATCCCCATCGGGTGGATGAACAGCCTGATCAACTATGTGCTGGTGGCCCTGGGCCGACAGCGTTACCAGACCAAAGCCTTCCTCATCGCCCTGGGGTTTAACGCCCTGTCGAACCTGCTGGCGATCCCGCTCTTCGGGTATATAGCGGCGGCGGTGATCACCATCCTGTCCGAGATCGTCGAGGGGCTCGCTTTCTATTACGACCTGCGGCGGAGGATAGGGCCGTTGCCTTGGGGGGAGATCCTGGGGCGGCCGCTTCTGGCGGGCGTCGTCATGGGTAGCCTCATAGCCGCCCTCTGGAGGACGACGCCGATCCTCGCCCTGCCCTTAGGCGCCCTCGGTTACGGGCTCGCCTGGTGGGCGCTGCGGCCCTTCAACGCGGAGGAGTCGGCCCGGATCCGCGAGATGCTCCCACTGCGCCGCTCCCCCCCGGCTTAGTCTGCGCGCTCCTTAAGGGGGCGCTCATGCCTCCTCAAAGGGATCCCACGCCGGGTTCGTGTAAGCCCAGCGGCAATGGATGTGATCGTTGGCGTTGCAGATCAGGTCGTGGGAACAGCGACGGGCGAGGACCCGATAAGCCATGTCGGAGAGATGATCGCTCCGCGGGTAGATCCGCTGCTCCAGCAACGCCACCTCGGTCTTCAGGATCGGACAGTAGCGGGTTTCCACCAGATACCATGCCATGGATGCCCCCTCTCAAAAAGGATCACCCACTTTGATCCTATTCGGAAGTGCTCAGGGGGATGAAGTGCTTTTCTTCAGGTGTGGAGGGTGAGGATCGTCCGGTTCCGGGGGACGAAGTGGGATTCGGCCCTCAGCGCCTTCGTTTTCCTGCGACTCCAAGGACCAGACCCATCAGCCCGCCTATCATGGCCATGCCCAGGCCGATCCGCAGGCTCCCCGGTCGGAACCGCAACGTCACCCGGTGACGTCCCGGGGGTACCTCCACGCCCCGGAAGACAGCGTTGGTCCGGTAAATGGGGACGCGGAGGCTATCCACTGTGGCCTGCCAACCAGGGTAAAAGGTGTCTGAGAGGATTAGCAGGGCGGGAGCGTCCGTCTCCACATCCAGGATGACCTCATTCGGGCTGTAGCGAGCGACCCCGATCCGTCCTCGACCTTCCCCGTTGAGCCGCGGCCCGTTCTGGACAACGGCGATCTCCTCCGGACGGAAGTGTTCGTCCAGCACCCGTTTCAGCGCCTCGCCGTAGTGGCCCACAACCTCCGTCCGGTAAACCAGCCAGACCCGGGGGAGGGCCCGGGTGTGGAGGTGGATGTCGATGGCCGGATCGTCCACGAAAACGGGCCAGATCCCCTCGCCGCCGGGAGGAGCCCCTTTGGGGACCACAATGTATTTGACCCCCAGCATCCGGTAAGCAGGATGGGTTGCGGAGGGGATCCACCAGCGCAGGATGTTGAACTCCCGGAGCTCCATCGGGTTGCCTGTTCCCTGGGG
Organism: Thermoflexus hugenholtzii JAD2; assembly: GCF_900187885.1. Taxonomy (NCBI): domain Bacteria; kingdom Bacillati; phylum Chloroflexota; class Thermoflexia; order Thermoflexales; family Thermoflexaceae; genus Thermoflexus; species Thermoflexus hugenholtzii. The sequence continues at coordinate 282,111 of NZ_FYEK01000027.1, forward strand.
GACCTCGAAGCCGGCCATCTGCAAGGCGATGGGGGGCCAGAGGTCGCGCGCCGCCGGATCCACATCCACCCGGAACCAGCCGGGATCCGCGCGCAGGAAGCGCAGGGCCTGCGGATGAGGATCCCGGTGAGGCGGGGAGGGTTCCGCTTCGGCGGTGGCTCCCAGGGCCACCAGCTCGGCGGTCAAAAGCAGCGGCAGGGCGGGGCGAAGCCATGTCCTCCCCTGTGAGATCGCCCAGCTGGACAGAGCGGTTCCCCACGCCAGGAAGGCGGCGAAACGCAGCCCGGTTACGGCGCGCGCCCGGGCGGGTCCTTCCGGGGCTTCCGCAGCCCAGCGCGGGGCGATCCCCCAGAGCACCAGCCCGCCCATCGACAACGCCATGGCCCAGAGGATCACTGTTCGCGGACGCAAGCGACGGAGCTGTTCAACCCCCATGGCACCGGCGATGGCCAGCGCGAAGGAAACCAGATAGATCGCCCGGGCGGTTTTCCAAGTCTCCGAGAACAGGGGGAGCCGAGCCAGGGCAGGGTAGAGCGGCCCCTGGTAGCCAAGGGAGAACAGCAAGGCCAGCGTGCCCAGGCCGATCAGCCCCCACGTCCAACGAAAACGCAAGGTCCCGAATACCCCCAGCAGGGCCAGATACAGGGTCACCGATCCTGCGTAGCCGCTCTCCACACGATTTGCCGGAAGCCAGAACTGATCCGCTCCCCGCCCGTGGAAGAGCGGGCTGAGGAAATCGATGAGCATCGCGGGTGGAAATTCATACCCCCGCCGCTGCTCGAGGGGAACGCCGGCGCGATCCGTCATGGGGAGCCGCTCCAGACCGGGGAGGAGGGAGGGGGCGGCCAGGGCGATGCCCAGCAGCCCGGCTAAGGCCAGCCGTCCGATTCGGTAGAAGCCCCGGGGCCATCCCCCTTCCACCGCTTGCCCGAAGGCGTAAAGCCCCACCGCGATCATCCCATACAGCGCTGCCTGTCCGTGCCCGGAAAGGAGGAGTAGGGCGATGGGAAGGGCACCGAGGGGGATCCTGTGGGTTCGCCGCGCGGCTTGGTCCACACCGGCCAGCGCCCACGGGAGCCAGGCCATTGCGTCGTTGAACTGGGGGTGGCCCAGGTGGACCACAAATGGGTCCGAGAACATATAGGCGAGGGCGCCGGTGAGGGCGGCGGAGCGTCCCAGCCTCCAGATCGGCGAACGACGCAGATACACATACATCCCGACTCCGGCCAACCACAGGCTGAATGCGCCGCGCAGCAGCACCCATCCCGGCGGGATCGGGGAAGCCAGGAAGAGGGGCCAGTTGAGGGGGTTGAACAGGCCGTATTGCCCCTCGGAGAAGATCGGGTCCCCTCCCAGCATCCGGGGGTTCCACAGCGGAAGGACGCCGCGTCTCAGCTCTTCGGCCACGAAGGACCAGACCGGATACAGTTGCCCCCACAGATCGCCGCCTCCCTTGGGGAAACGGTATCCGGCGATCCAGAGGGGCCAGAAAAAGAGGGCTGTCGCGCCGATCAGGAACAACGCCGGCGTCCCGTCCCGGCGGACGGCCCGGAGGATTCCCTTCCAGCGGGCGAGCGTGGGCGTTTCATCGGCGATGATCATCAAGGCTCTCGCCCCATCCGGCGGCTTGGGGGCTCTCCCTCACGTGGGATCCAGGGGATCGGCATCCGGCTGCCGCGCGGGACGAGGATCCGCGAGGCCTATGCCCTCGCGCGCTTCCCTGGTCCCCAAACAGAAGTTTACTGCTTTCGGCGCGCGGCCGTTTCAACCAGGTATAGCATCGGACCGGCCCGGGAGGCGTCCGGCTTCCCCGGTCCAGAGCCTGCTAAGGAAGGCGGGCCAGGGCCTGTTCCAGGTCGGCCAGCAAATCGTCCGGGTCCTCGATGCCCAGCGAGAGACGGACCAGGTTGTCCGTGATGCCGATGGCGGACCGCTCCTCGGGGTCCATCTCATAGTAGGACATCAGGGCGGGTTGTTCGATCAGGCTCTCCACCCCGCCCAGGCTGGGCGCGATATACGGGATGTGCAGGGCGTCGATGAAGCGGGAGGTGCCCTCGCGATCCGCCGCGACTTCGAAGGTGACCACCCCCCCGAACCCGCGCATCAGGCGGCGGGCGACGGCGTGATCCGGATGGGAAGGCAGCCCCGGATACCAGACCCGGCGGATGCGGGGATGGGCGCTGAGGAACTCGGCCACCCGCATGCCGTTCTCGTTCTGCCGATGCACCCGCAGGGCCAGGGTCTTCAGGCCCCGCAGGACCAGATAAGCCGCGTGGGGATCCAGGATGCCGCCGATCATCGCCTGCATCTCCCGCAGCCCGGCGATCAGGTCGGCGGATCCTGCCACCACCCCGGCCATCACATCGTTGTGGCCGGAGAGATACTTGGTGGCGCTGTGGATCACGAGGTCGATCCCATAATCCAGGGGGCGCAGGTTGATGGGGGTGGCGAAGGTGGCGTCCACCACCGTGCGGATGCGGCGCCGACGGGCGATCTCCGCCAGCCGCTCCAGGTCCATCACCCGCAGATACGGGTTGGTTGGGGTCTCCGTGAAGATGAGCCGGGTGTTGGGCCGGATCGCGGCCTCGAGGGCTTCGAAATCCCCGATGGGCACCACCGTGGCCTCCACGCCGAAGCGGCGCAAGAACTGGAGCACGAACTGGCGGGTGCGCCGGTAGGCGTCTTCCGTGACGATCAGGTGGGCTCCGCTGCGCAGGGAGGCGAAGAGGATGGCGGTGACCGCGGCCATGCCGGAGGAGAAGGCTGCCGCGGCCTCCGCCCCTTCCAGGGCAGCCACCCGGGCCTCCAGGGCGGCGACGGTGGGGTTCCCGTAGCGCCCGTAATCCACGCGGCCGCCGGCCGCGCCCCACTGCCGGGCCTCCTGGAAGGCGATCAGGTCCGCCGTGTCCCGGAACGCATAGGTGGCGGTCTGGACGATGGGTGGGACCACCGCGTGGTAGGGGTTATGGCGCTCCGCACCGCCGTGCACCGCCCGCGTGGATGGGCCGCGGATCTCCAGCGAGGTGGCGCATCCGGTTTCCGTCTGCAGCTCCATCGCCGGCACCTCCTTTATCCGTTGCGGAAGAAGATGATGCGATCCTTCGACCACCTCTGAGACGGATGGGAGGAGCAAGGCGAGGCCTGTAGGGATAACAAAAAGGCCCCTTCTGGGAAAAGGGGCCTCGCGTCAGGCCACCCTTATCTCCCAGAAGCGCGGCGAACGCTTCTGCCGGACTTGGCACCTTACCCGCGCGGCCGTTCGCCGGTCGGCCGCCCGCTACGGCGGGCAGGTTGCCGGGGCTTCATCGGGCCGGGTCCCTCCACCCACTCTGGATAAGAGCGGCACCCATATTCGGTTGTTTGGGATGATTATAGCGAGGACCCTTCGCGAATGCAAATCTCGTCCCTCTGGCCTCAGCGCCTTCCGGGCTCCGGAGAGGAAGCCGCGGCGCATAGAGGCCTGTGTGGTTGCTGCTACCGTTCAGCCTCGATATAATCTTGTAGGATATCGGCGCTTCGACTTGCAAATCACGGGGCGTCGCCCCCGGAGGAGCGCCGCATCGCAGGCTTCAAGGCGGATCTGTGAGGAGCAAGCGGTGGCGATGGCATGGCCCGGCCCGATGGATTGGGAGCACATGGAGATCACGGAAGCGGATCTGGAGGCGTTGCTGAACCGCTTCCTGGAGGATCCGCTTCCCCGCACCGATGAGGAGCTGGCTCGTATCCTGATCCGGCAGCGCCTGCAGGAGATTGAGGAGCGCCGGCGTGCTGCCCTCGCCGGCACCCGTCCCTTCCGCCCCCGGGATCGCTATGAGGTGGGGGAGCGCCTCTTCTTCCCACACATGGGTTTCGCAGTGGGAACGGTAGTGGGGATCCGCGAGGGTCATAACCCCGAGATCGGCCCCTTCAAGGTGATCCAGGTGCGCTTTGAAGAGGATGGGACCGTTCGGGAGTTCGCAGCGGAGTATCCGCTTCCACATCGCCTCAACGATCTGGATGGGTGGCGGGGACCTGATGAGAAGGAGCTGCGCCCGGAGGAGATCTGGGACCGGTGGGGGCCGCGCATCCGGGAGCAGCTGCGGGCGCGGCTGGAGGCCAGCCCGGATTTCGTCCGGGTAGGGGATCACTGGTTCCCTCGGGCCTTGCTGGTGGAGCTCCATGAGGGCCACCTGAATCTGGTGGAGGCGGTCCTCGATGTCCACAACGGAGGGCCTCTCTCGCCGGAGGAGCTCCTGCCGCATCTGGAGCTCCCGGCGGATGTTCCCCTGCCCCTGCGGGTCTTCTCCCTGAACGCGGCCCTCTACCGGGATCCTCGCTTCGATGAGGTGGGTCCAGCAGGTCAGTTCCTGTGGTTCCTGCGGCGGATGGAACCCCTGGAGGTGCAGGAGACGCCACCCCGCCTGCAGGGTCGACCCTATGGGGGGGACCGCGCGCGCCTCGATGAGGCCCTGCGGCGCATCGCGGCGGAGATCGATGACGAGCTCAGCGACCCGGAGGAGATCCGCCCGGGCCTGGGGGAGGCCGATGAGGTGATCTGGGTCGCTTCCTATCCTCATTTGCGAAGTGGGACAGCGCCCCTCACCCGGCGCACCGGCCAGGTCTTCCCCCTGGGCCGAACCCATCGCATCCGTTTTGAGTTTGAGGATCCGGTTAGCGGCCGACGCTGGCCCGGATGGGTGGTGCGGGAGCGGAAATACGTTTTCGGCCTCAAGGAATGGTATGAGGCCTATCAGGTCCAGCCGGGCTGCCTGGTGGCCTTCCGACGCTCCCCGGAGCCCGGCGTGATCCGGGTGACATTGCGGGGCCGCAGCCGGCGCGACTGGGTGCGGGTGGTTCGGGCGGAGGAGGGCCAGCTGGCCTTTGAGATGCTTCGTCGGCAGATCCCGGGCGAGTTCGATGACCAAAGCCTGATCGTTGTGGATGATCCGGCGGCCCTGGAGGAGCTGTGGACCCGCTGGCGGAACCGTCCGGCCCGGGCTCTGGCTCAGCAGTTGCTTCCATCGCTGGCCCGGCTCACCCCTCAGGGCACCGTCCACGCCCGCACGCTCTACCAGGCTGTGAACCTGCTGATCCGGACGCCGCCGGAGCCGCTCTTCGAGGAGATGATGAGCCTGCCCGGGTGCCTCTACCTGGGCGATGGATACTGGCGGTGGCGGGAGGAAGAGGCATGAGCAGCCGTCCGGGTCCATCGCTGCAGCGCCTGATCAAACCTACCCTCGATACTCCTTTCCACATCGACCTGGACTGGTGGAAGCGCAAGGGCCAGGATCTGCGGGTGTATTTGATGAGCCATCTCTGCCCGGAGCATCGGGAGCGCTTCCTCGCTCACCCGGAGGAGACGGAGATCGACTGGGTGGATCCAGAGACCGCCGAGGTGCGGCGGGTGGATGGGCTGTGGCATATCCTCCTGCAGCATTGCAGCCGCCAGCCGGATTTCATCACGCCTCAAACCCCGCTCACCGATGCGGTGTTCCGGCTGTTGTTGGTGAACGGCAACCAGCCCATGACCCCGCGACAGATCGCCCAGGCCCTCCAGAAGCGCACCGGCCGGTGGGAGGACCCTCAGAAGATCCTCCAGACCATCGGCGGGCGCGTGGTGCATCAGGGGATCCGACCGGTCCTGGAGTGAGCCCCGATGCAGGTGACGGCGAAGCTGCATGCGATCCTGCGCCGCTACCGCCCCACCGGGATCCGGGATGAAGGGATCCCGGTGGAGATCCCGGAGGGAGGCACCCCTCGCGATGTCGCGGCGGCGCTGGGGATCCCTCTGGAGCTGATCCACGCGGTCTTCGTCAACGAAGTCCAGGCCACGCTGGATACGCCTCTTCAACCCGGGGATGTGGTTCGTCTCTTCCCACCGGTGGTGGGGGGCGCCGAATAATCCCCGGCGACACCCTGAAACAAGGCCATGGCCGAGCCCATCCGGCTCTTTGTGAGCAGCAGTCCGGACCTGGAGGCGGAGCGGGAAGTGGTCGGGCAGGTGGTGGCCGGCCTCCCGATCCGGCTGGGGTGGGAGATCCGGCACACCCCGAAGCCGGGGGAGGCCCTCGCCCCCGCCCTGGAGGCCGTGGAGGCCGCGCATCTGTATGTCTTCATCCTGGGCATGGATTACGCCGCCCCCATGGGGCTGGAGTGGGGACGGGCGGTCCGGGCACGGAAGCGAACCCTGGTCTTCGTGAAAGAGGTCCCACACAGCCCGGCGGCGGCCCTGTGGTTGAGCGAGCACGGGGCGAAGGTCGAGCGCATCGCTTTCGATTCGCTGGCTGCCTTCCGCCATGCCTTTGAACGTCACCTGATCCAGGCCTTGCTGGATCTGGCGGAGACGTTGCGGCTCCATCTCGATGAGATCGAAGGGCTGGCCGCACGGATGAAGGCGCTGGAGGAGGCAGCCCTTCAAGCCCCTGCCGTGGCCCGGGGCGCGGACCGCAGCGCTATCATCCTGGGGGAGCGCTGATGGGCCCCCGTTGCTGGATCGGGACGTCCGGGTGGGTTTACCCCCACTGGCGCGGCGTGTTCTACCCCGAAGATCTCCCGCAGCGCCGCTGGTTCTCCTATTACGCGGCTCATTTCGACACGGTGGAGATCAACAACACCTTCTATCGTCTGCCCTCCGAGGCGACCTTCGATCGCTGGCGCGACCAAGCCCCGGAAGGCTTCCGCTACGCCGTGAAGGCCAACCGGTATCTCACCCATGTCCGCCGGCTGAAAGATTGCGCGGACCCCCTCGTGCGCTTTCTGGAGCGCGCTCGGCGCTTGGGCGATCGCCTGGGGCCGATCCTCTATCAGCTTCCTCCCGGGTGGCCACCGGATCCCGGCCGCCTGGCGGCGTTCGCGGCCCTCCTCCCCCCGGATATGCTTCACGTGTTTGAGCTTCGGGATCCCCGCTGGTGGATTGAGCCGGTGCGGGAGGTGCTGGCCCGAGGCGCGCTCTCCTTCTGTCTGTTCGATATGCCGGAGCTCTCCCCTCCGCTCTGGGTGACCGGGCCGGTGGTGTATATCCGGTTTCATGGATCGACGGCCCTCTATGCGGGGCGTTACGCTCGCGAAGCGCTGGCGGCCTGGGCGGAGCGCATCCGGGGGTTCCTGCATGCTGGCTATGAGGTCTACGTGTATTTCAATAACGACGCCTTCGGCCACGCCGTGATCAACGCCATGGAGTTGCGGGAGATGCTGGGGTGAGCGGTCATCCGGGGAACGCCACGGCGATCGCCTCGGCGAGGGTGCGCGCGGGCAGCAGGGTGAGCTCGGGCGGGATCTCCCGCAGGCGTCGGGCGGTTCGGGGGAGGAGACAGCGCCGGAAGCCCAGCTGGGCCGCCTCCGCCAGGCGCAGCTCCATATGTCCCACGGCCCGCAGCTCCCCGGATAGCCCGACCTCCCCGATGAACACCATGTCCGGCGGAAGGGGGCGGTCCCGGGCGGAGGAGACGATGGCCATGGCGATGGCCAGGTCGGCGGCTGGCTCGTCCACCCGCAGCCCCCCCACCACGTTCACGAAAAGGTCGTGATCGTGCAAGCGCAGGCCCACCCGTTTGGTGAGCACGGCGACCAGGAGCAGGAGGCGGTAAGGATCCACCCCGTTGGCGGTGCGCCGGGCGGCCCCGGGAGGGGCGGGGCTGACCAGGGCCTGGATCTCCACCAGCAGCGGGCGGGTGCCCTCCATGGTCACGGCCACGGCGGAGCCGGAGGCCTGGATGAGGCGTTCGGCCAGGAAGAGCTCGGAGGGGTTGGGCACCTCGGCCATGCCATCCCCGCGCATCTCGAAGACCCCCACCTCCGAGGTGGCCCCGAACCGGTTCTTCACGCTGCGCAGCAGGCGGAAGGCGTGATACCGATCCCCCTCCAGGTAAAGGACGGTGTCCACAATGTGCTCCAGCAGCTTGGGCCCGGCGATCAGCCCCGCTTTGGTGACGTGGCCGATCAGGAAGATGGTGATCCCCAGGTTCTTGGCCATGGCCTGAAACCGGACGGCGCACTCGCGCACCTGGCTGACGCTCCCCGGAGGGGAAGGGATCTCCTCCACGTAGACGGTCTGGATGGAGTCCACGATCACCAGGCGGGGGCGCATCCCCTGGATGTGATCCGCCAGGGCGTCCATCCGGGTTTCGTTTAGGAGATACAGATGGGGATTGTGTAAGCCCAGGCGGTCGGCGCGCATCTTCAGCTGGCCGAGGGATTCCTCCCCGGAGATATAGAGGACGGGGAAATCGGGGCCGGCCATGCGATCGGCCAGCTGCATCAGGAGGGTGGATTTCCCAATCCCCGGATCGCCGGCCACCAGGACCAGGGAGCCGGGCACCACGCCGCCGCCCAGCACCCGGGCGAACTCCCCGATGGGCAGCGGCCAGCGCGTCACCTCAGCGGCTGCCACCGCCGGAAGCGGCACCGGCTGGGCCCCCGGTTTCCCGGCGAGGCCCACCGCCCGCACGGTGGGAGCGGGGGACATCTCCACCAGGGTGTTCCACTCCCCGCAGTCCGGGCAGCGCCCCATCCACTTCGGGTGCACCGCCCCGCACTTCTGACACACATATTGCGTTCGCGGTCGCGCCACGTCAGATCTCCAGATCGATGGGAGGCCAGGCCTGTTCTGCGCAGCTTCCGACGATGAGGTCCGCGAATGGAGCATGCTTGCTCGCCATCATTTTAACATAGCGAGAGGGGATCCCTCCCGTGCACGGATTTGCTGCTTCCCGTCGTCTGTGGGATGATCCTTTGAGGGAGCAGGGAACCGGGGCGCGCTGGGGGAGTGGGGATCTTTCACAAAGGGGATGGCTTCCATGGAGGCCGATCGCGCGCACCGGGTTCTCCTGGACGGATCCCGTTTGATCGTTGAGGCCTGCGTGCAGGCCGGAGCGGACGTTTATGTAGGTTATCCGATCACCCCTGCGAATCTGATCTTCTCATATGCCAGCCAGCGCTTCCCCATCGCCCTGCCGGCTCCCGATGAGATCACCGCGCTTCAATGGATGGCGGGCCTCTCCGCCGCCGGCTTTTTACCGGTGACCGCCACTTCCTTCCCGGGCTTCGCGTTGATGGTGGAGTCCATCAACATGGCCTATATGATGGAGCTCCCCATGCTGATCATACTGGTCCAGCGGCTGGGACCCTCCACGGGGACGGCTACGGTCGGCGCGCAGGGGGACGTGCTGCTTCTGGACGGCCTGATCTCCGGGGGTTATCCGCTCCCGGTTTTTTGCCCCGCGGATCTTGAGGATTGCTGGCGGCTGCCGCCGATCGCTTTGCAAACCGCTGTAGATCTGCGCACACCTGTGGTTCTGCTCAGCTCGAAAGAGATGGTGATGACGCAGCACAGCTTCGACCTGAGCCGCCTCTCACCGATTGAGCCCATCCGCCGCTCTTTCTATCAGGGATCCGCCCCATATCGGGCCTATGATCCAGGGGATGGTCTGGTCCCTCCCTTCCTCCCGGTGGGCAACGAGCGCCATCCGGTGCGGTTGAACGCCTCCACGCACGATCGCTCCGGGATCCTGCGGTCAGCCGACGAGGAGGCGATCGCCAACACACGCCGTTTGGGGGAGAAAATCGAGGCGCTCACGCCAGTCCTTTATGAGCTGGACGAGCAGGAGGGGGCGCGTGCGCTGATCGTCAGCTATGACATTACCAGCGGGGCGGCCCGGGAGGCCGCGGCGATCCTGCGGGCCCAGGGCGTGCCGGTTTCCCTGCTTCTCATCCGCACGTTGCTGCCGATCCCCGCGATCTACTATGAAGTGCTGGCCCGATATCCCCGGGTGGTGATCGCAGAGGAAAACACCCAGGGCCAGCTGGCCCGTCTGCTCTTCGGGTGGCGGACCCCTGACCATGTCCGCCGGGTGGGCGCGGTCGGGCGCATGGTGCGTCCGGAGGAGATCGTTCGGGAGGTCCTGGCTCCATGAGCGCCTTCCTGACCCGTCCGGATCTGCCTTTCTGTAAGGGTTGCGGGCACCACTTTGTGGTGCGCAGCACGGTGAAAGCGCTGGAGATCCTGGGGGTGGATCCCCTGGATGTAATCCTGGTCACGGACATCGGCTGCCACGGCATCGTTGATGGCCACTTCGCCACCCATACCGTGCATGGACTTCATGGGCGGGCGGTAGCCCTGGCGGCAGGGATTGCCATGGGGCTTCCACCGGGTAAGAAGGTCATTGTTTACGTCGGAGATGGAGGGGCCACCATCGGCTTGCAACACATCCTGGAAGCGGCGCGGATGAATGTGGATCTCACCGTGGTGGTGCACAACAACATGCTTTACGGGATGACCGGTGGCCAGCCCAGCGGGTTGACCCCCCGGGGCTTCCGCACGGCGATCACCCCGCAAGGTGTGAAGTTGCCTCCCCATGATCTCTGCCAGCTGGCGTTCGACGCCGGGGCCTCCTTCGTGGCCCGTGTCCTCGGGCAAGGGGATTTCTCCGAAGTCCTCCACCGGGCGATGAGGACGGAGGGGTTCGCGCTGGTGGAGGTCCTGGAGCTCTGTGTGGAATATGGGGTGAAGTGGAATCCGGGCCTGCGGCTGAAGGCCCTGGTCGAAGAGGCCGGCCTGGCCCTCGGGACCTGGGCGCGCCCCCCCCGGCCTGTGTTCCGCCTGCCTGAGGCGGCAGACGGATCTCCGGGCCCGCGCGGCCCGGGGTTGCTGGACCTCCCTCCGGTGGAGACGAAATTCCACTCTACCCTGAGGGGACGCTGGGCCCTGGTCCTGAGCGGCTCCGCCGGGGAGGGGGTGCAGCAGGCGGCGATGATCCTGGCCCGCGCGGCGATGGCAGCCGGGCTCCATGTGGCCCGCCGGGGCAGCTATCCGGTGACAGTGGGGGTAGGCTTCTCCACAGCGGAGCTCATCCTCTCCGCGGATCCCATCCTGTATCCGGGGGTTCAGGAGCCGGATGCGGTGGTGATCACCTCTGAGGATGGCCTCTCCCATCAGCAGGATCGGATTCGAGGGATGCGTCGGGGGATCCTCTGGCTGGAGGCCTCCCTGTCGGTCCCGGAGACCGGAGCGGAGGTGCGGCTCCGGCGTTTCCGGGAACCCGCAGGAGCTCGCTACGCCGCCCTGTATGCGCTGGGGGTGGTCCTTCAGGAAACCGGGATCCTCCCCCTGGAGGCCCTTCAGGAGGCCATCCGGGAGAGCCCCCTGGGTTCGCAGTTCCCCTTCCATCTGCTCCCGCGTGAGAACGGCGGGAGCGGCGGCTGATGGAATGCCTTTGTTCCTCTAATGATCTTCTAATGGAAGCGGCCTAAAATGGGGGCCGTGGAGAACAGGGGGGATCCGTGGCGTGGGTCTGCCGGAACTGCGGGATTGAGTTCGACTGGCAGCCGGTCCGGGTGGGCCGGCACGCTTACTGTTGCCTGGGATGCGCCCAGGGAGGGCCGTGCCAGTGTGATTACGCCCGGTTGCCATCGCCCACAGCGCCGACGGCGCTGGCTCAGCGTGGGCCCTTCCCGTCGGCGCAGATGCGGATCCGGCGACCCGCCCCCCTGGCGGGCGTTTCCCATTCGGAAGGAGGGGAACCGATGAATCCTGCGGAGGAGGTCTCCGATGGCCAAGAAGGGGCGGATCGTCGGCATTGATCTGGGGACGACCAACTCGGTGATTGCTGTGATGGAGGGCGGGGAGCCCAAGGTGATCCCCATCGCCGAGGGCGGCAACCTCTGCCCTTCGGTGGTCGCCTTCACCAAGACCGGGGAGCGCCTGGTGGGCCTGCCGGCCAAGCGCCAGGCCATCATCAATCCGGAGAACACCGTGTTCTCCATCAAGCGCTTCATGGGCCGGCGCTACCACGAGGTCCTGGAGGAGATCCGGCGGGTTCCCTATAAGGTGGTGGAGGGGCCCAACGGAGACGCCCGGGTGTTCATCCCGGCGGTGAGCAAGGAGTTCACGCCCCAGGAGATCTCGGCGATGATCCTGCGCAAGCTGAAGCAGGACGCTGAGGCCTACCTGGGCGAGCCGGTCACCCAAGCGGTGATCACCGTGCCGGCCTATTTCAACGACAGCCAGCGCCAGGCCACTAAGGACGCAGGGAAGATCGCCGGGCTGGAGGTGCTGCGCATCATCAACGAGCCCACGGCCGCGGCCCTGGCTTACGGGCTGGACAAGAAGAAGAACGAGATCATCCTGGTGTGGGACCTGGGCGGCGGGACCTTCGATGTGTCGATCCTGGAGGTCGGCGACGGCGTGATCGAGGTGAAGGCCACGGCGGGCGACACGCACCTGGGCGGTGATGATTGGGACCAGGTGATCATCGACTATGTAGCCGAAGAGTTCATGAAGGAGCACGGGATCGACCTGCGCAAGGACCGCCAGGCCCTGCAGCGCCTGAAGGAGGCGGCCGAGAAGGCCAAAATCGAGCTCTCCACCCTGATGGAGACGGAGATCAACTTGCCCTTCATCACGGCCACGGCCGATGGGCCCAAGCACCTTCAGATGCGCCTGACCCGGGCCAAGTTCGAGCAGCTCTCCCGCCATCTGGTGGAGCGGCTGAAGGGTCCCTTCGAGCAGGCGTTGCGGGACGCCAAGCTGCGCCCGGAGCAGATCGACGAGGTGATCCTGGTCGGCGGTGCCACCCGCATGCCCATGGTGCAGCAGTTGGTCCGGGAGCTGACCGGCAAGGAGCCGCACAAGGGTGTCAACCCGGACGAGGTGGTGGCCGTCGGCGCGGCGATCCAGGCCGGCGTGCTGGCCGGCGAGGTCCGGGATGTGCTGCTCCTGGACGTGACGCCGCTCTCCCTGGGGGTGGAGACCCTGGGCGGGGTGATGACAGTGATCATCCCGCGCAACACGACCATCCCGGTGCGCAAGACCGAGGTCTTCACCACCGCCGAGGACTTCCAGACGGCGGTGGACATCAAGGTCTACCAGGGCGAGCGGCCGATGGCGGCGGACAATATCCTGCTGGGCCAATTCCGCCTGGAGGGCATCCCGCCGGCGCCGCGGGGTGTGCCGCAGATCGAGGTGACCTTCGACATCGATGCCAACGGCATCCTCAACGTCTCGGCCCGGGATCGGGCGACCGGCAAGGAGGCCAAGATCACCATCACCGCCTCCACCAACCTGTCCAAGGAGGAGGTGGAGCGGCTCCTCAAGGAGGCCGAGCGCTACGCCGAGGAGGACCGGCGCCGGCGTGAGCTGGCCGAGGCCCGCAACGAGGCGGACAACATGATCTACAGCGTGGAGCGCTCGCTGCGGGAGCTGGGCGATCAGGTGAGCCCGGCGGACCGCGAGCGCCTGGAGGGCCTGATCCGGCAGCTGAAGGAGGCGATGGGCACGGACAACACGGCCCGCATCCGGCAGCTCACCCAGGAGCTGCGCCAGGCGGCCCTGGCCATCGGCCAGGCGGTCTATCAGCGGGCTGCGGCGACCGGCGGCTCGGGCAGCTCCCGGCCCTCGGGCGAGGGCGAGGTCGTGGAGGGCGAATACCGCCAGGTCTGAGGCCGATCGAGCTCCTCCCCGGTCTCCGTTCAGAAGAACGGAGGCCGGGGAGGACGAACCGGCGCGCATCCTGCGTTCATCATTCCAGACCTTCTCCTCACTCCCAGCCGGAGCGGAACCCATGGATCTGGATGTGATGGACGACGCGACCCTGCAGGCGAAGGTGGAAGAGCGCCTCTACCGTTATGATCCCCTTCGCGTGAATTTCCATCTGATCCGGATCTGCGCGCGGGACGGACGGGTGATCCTGGAGGGGGTGGTGCCTTCCACTTCCATGAAGCGTATGGCGGAGACCCTCGCCCGGGCGGTGCCGGGAGTGCGGGAAGTGCAGAACGATCTGATCTCGGATCCCGAGATCGAGGCCGAGCTGGGCCTGCGCCTGGCGGCGGATCCAGACCTCAGCCCGCCGCGCGCCCGGGTGCTGGTCACCAGCGTCCAGGGTGATGTCACGCTGGCTGGCTGGGTGCCCGATGAGGCCGCGCGCCAGCGCGCGGAGGAGATCGCCCGCTCCGTCCGCGGCGTTCGTAATGTGGTGAACAACCTGCGCGTGAAGGCGCTGGCCCGGCGGGCAGCCTGAGGCTCTTACGAAACTCTTATGCGGCTCTTGCGCGGCTCTAACACAGCCGAATTACGATAGGGGGATGGAACGCCCCGATCCCAGGAACGGCACGAGGAGGCCTGCGATGGCTGGCGAGATCCGCCGGTGGGATCCCTTCCAGGAGGTCCTCTCCCTTCGGCGGGCCATTGACCGCATCCTGGACGAGGCCTTCGCCCGTCCCTCCCTCTTCTTTGGCTCCGCCGATTGGCCGGCGGTGGATATTTACGAAACCAAGGACGAGGTGGTGGTGAAAGCCGCCGTCCCCGGGGTCCGGCCGGAGGATCTGGAAGTGACGGTGAGCGGGAACACCGTCACCCTCCGTGGGGAGCTCCGGGAGGAGCAGGAGGCCCGGGAGGGATCCTGGGTGCGTCAGGAGCGTCGCTTCGGCGCCTTCACCCGCTCCTTTGTGCTCCCGGTTGAGGTGGTCGCAGACAGGGCCACGGCGGAATACGAGCATGGGGTCCTGACCCTGCGGCTGCCCAAAGCCGAGGCGGTGAAGGCGCGGACGATTAAAGTCAAGGTGAAGTAAGCAGTCTCTCAACCCCCTAATCTGAGTTCCCCGAGGAGGGCAGAGATGGCGGAGCTCAAACTTCGACCGCTTGCGGATCGGGTGGTGGTGGAGCCCATCGAGCGGGAGGAGATGACCCCGAGCGGCATCATCCTCCCGGAGACGGCGAAGGAGCGCCCTCAGGAAGGCCGCGTGATCGCCGTGGGCCCGGGGCGCGTGGATGAGAGCGGCAAGCGGGTTCCGATGGAGGTCAAGGTCGGCGATCGCGTCCTCTTCGCCAAATACGCCGGCACCGAGTTTAAGGTGGATACCACCAAGAAGCTCCTCATCCTCAAGGAGAGCGATATCCTGGCGATCATTGAGGAGTAGGGGCGAAAAACCTCTCCCCCTCAACCTTTAATCCCAGAGAAGGAGGTGATCGGAGATGGCGCCCAAGCAGCTGGTTTTCGGTGAGGAGGCTCGCCGCCGCCTGAAGCGCGGCATCGACATCCTGGCCAACGCGGTGGGGACCACGCTGGGGCCCAAGGGCCGCAATGTGGCGCTGGACAAGAAGTGGGGGGCCCCCACGATCACCCACGATGGGGTGACGGTGGCCAAGGAGATCGAGCTGCCCGATCCCTATGAGAACATGGGCGTGCAGCTCCTCAAGGAGGCGGCCACCAAGACCAACGACGTGGCCGGCGATGGGACGACTACGGCGACGGTCCTGGCTCACGTGATGGTCACGGAGGGGATGAAGAACGTGGCCGCGGGGGCCAACCCGATGCTCCTGAAGAAGGGCATCGAGATGGCCGTCAAGGCCGTGGTCGAGGAGATCAAGCGGATGGCCAAGCCGGTCCAGAGCAAGGACGACATCGCCCACGTGGCCGCCATCTCCTCGGCGGACCCGGAGATCGGGAACCTGATCGCCGAGGTGATGGACAAGGTGGGCAAGGACGGCGTGATCACAGTGGAGGAGTCCAAGACCGGCCTGCCCTTTGAGACCGAGTATGTGGAGGGGATGCAGTTCGATCGGGGCTACATCTCGCCCTACTTCGTGACCAACCCCGAGACCATGGAGGCCGTGCTCGAGAACCCCTACATCCTGATCCACGACAAGAAGATCTCCGCCGCGGCGGATATCATCCCGGTCCTGGAGCGCCTCCTCCAGGAGGGCGAGACCCGCTCCCTGCTGGTCATCGCTGAGGATGTGGACGGTGAGGCCCTGGCGACCCTGGTGCTCAACAAGCTGCGGGGCATCATCAACGCCGTGGCGGTGAAGGCTCCTGGCTTCGGCGAGCGCCGCAAGGCCATGCTCCAGGACATCGCCATCCTCACCGGCGGGCAGGTGATCAGCGAGGAGCTGGGCCGCAAGCTGGAGAACGTGCGCATCTCCGACCTCGGCCGGGCCGACAAGGTGGTGGTGACCAAGGATGACACCACCATCATCGGCGGGCGCGGCGATCCGAAGGCCATCAAGGGCCGCATTGAACAGATCAAGGCGGAGATGGAGAAGACCACCAGCGACTACGACCGCGAGAAGCTCCAGGAGCGGCTGGCCAAGCTGGCCGGCGGGGTGGCCATCATCCGCGTCGGCGCGGCCACCGAGGTTGAGCTCAAGGAGAAGAAGCACCGCGTGGAGGACGCCCTGTCGGCGACCCGCGCCGCGGTGGAGGAGGGCATCGTCCCCGGCGGCGGCGTGGCCCTGCTGAACGCCGCTAAGGCCCTGGATAACCTGAAGGCCGATGGCGACGTCCAGACGGGCATCAACATCGTGCGCCGCGCCCTGGAGGAGCCGCTCCGCCGCATTGCCGAGAACGCCGGCGAGGACGGCGCAGTGGTGGTGGAGATGGTGCGCCGCCTCCAGAAGGAGAAGAACAACTCGAACATCGGTTACAACGTGCTCACCGGCGAATACGTGGACATGGTGGAGGCGGGCATCATCGACCCGGCCAAGGTGACCCGGACCGCCCTGGAGAACGCCGCCAGCGTCGCGGCCATGATCCTCACCACCGAGGCCCTGGTCACCGAGGTGCCGGAGAAGAAGAAGGAGACCACGCCGACGCCGTCCGAGGAGTTCTGATCCCGGGTCGAAGCCCGGATCCGACAGGGGCGGGTCCTCGGCCCGCCCCTGTCCCTTTCCCGGATCGCCTGACAGCCTGCTGACGCAGGAGGTGATGGCCGATGCCCATCTATGAATACGAGTGCCCGGTCTGCGGCATCCGCTTCGAGCAACAGCAACGCTTCACCGATCCTCCTCTGGAGCGTTGCCCGGAGGGCCACCCGGGCGTGCGTCGGGTGCTCTCCCCCGCCGGGATCATCTTCAAAGGCGACGGCTGGTACATCACCGAGAGCCGCAAGTCCACGAACAAGGGAAAGGAGAAGTCCGAAAGCGGTTCGTCCTCCTCGTCCTCCGAATGAACGGCCGCCCTCCCACAGGGGCCTGGGGGCCAGGTCGGCGCGGCGGACGCCGGCCGGGCCCCCAGCGTTTTGTTTGTGGGAAAGATCTCCCACCGCGCGCTGCGACAGGCCGGTCTCGCCCGGTTTATACTTCAAACAGGAGAGATCCTTTAGGAGGAGGAGATATGGGATTCAGGATGCGGCCGCCTCGATGGCTCATGATCCTCGGGGTAATGGGACTCAGCGCCTGCGCCTTCCGCACGACGGCGGGGGAGGTTCGGCTTCCGACGCCGACCATGCCGCCTCCCCTCGTCGCGGTGGATTCTCCACCCCAGCCCTCACCCACCCCTTCTCCTGCTCCTTCGCCGACCCCCACCCCGCCGGTATGGTCGAGCGAGCTCCCGCCCGATGTGAACCCCCTCACCGGCCTGCGCGTGCCGGATCCCGCTGTGCTGAACCGACGGCCCCTGGCCATCAAAATCTCGAACTACCCTCCGGTGGTCCGACCCCAGTCCGGGGTGGATCTGGCCGATTTGGTCTTTGAACACTATGCGGAGGGCGGGGTGACGCGTTTCACCGCAGTTTTCCTGAGCCAGGACGCCGAGCCGGTGGGCTCCGTGCGCAGCGCCCGGCTCATCGATCTGGAGATCCCTGCGATGTTCCAGGCTATCCTCGCCTACTCCGGGGCCAGCGCCGGCGTCAACGCCCGCATCCGGAACTCGGACTTCTTCGAGCGGGCCCTGAGCCCGGATTTCGGGGTCGGAGCCCCGATCTTCTGGCGCATCCCTCGCGAAGGCGTGGCCCTGGAGCATACCCTCTTCACCAGCACCCGGCGGCTTTGGGAGGAAGCCACCCGTCGCGGGATCAACACCCGTCCGAACCTGCGGGGGATGATGTTCTCAGAACAGCCCCCACCCGGCGGCCGGCCGGTCTCCACGCTGATCATCCCCTATCGCGTGGAGCCGGTCACCTGGCGCTACGACTCCGGGTCCGGACGCTGGCTTCGCTGGACGGCTGGTCAGCCCCATATGGATGCCCTCACAGGCCGCCAGCTCTCCGCCGCGAACGTGGTCGTGGTTTACGCCCATCACCAGACTACGGACATCCTGGAGGACCGGTTGGGCAACTACTCCATTGAGATCCAGATCTGGGGAAGCGGGCCGGTCCAGATCTTCCGGGATGGGCGGATGTTCGAAGGGCAGTGGCAACGCTTTCGGCGGGAGGACATGCTCCGCTTCGTGGACGCCCAGGGGCAGCCCATCCCCTTGAAGCCGGGCAACACCTGGTTCCAGATGGTCCCGCTGGATATGCGGATCCAGATACCCTAACGGAGCGAAGGGAAACCTTGTCCGCGCGGCAAGCATGGATCCTCGAACTCGGATTCGGAAAACCTTAATCCGGATGGCCCTTCGGCGCGCCCGGCCGGGGGCCGGGAGCCGGTGGGAGCTCCTCGCCCGGAGGTCGCCTGTGTCCGGCCTTCCTGACCTGCGCGCGGTTCTCGATCCCATCCCGTGGGCGGTCGTTGGCGCCATGGCGGCCCGCTATTATATGCCGGAGCGGGCAACCCAGGCTCTGGACATTGCCATCCGGGCCGCGGATGGGCCGGAGGCCCAACGGCGGTTGCAGGCGGCCCGCTTCTGGTATGAAGGGGAGCTGGCGATCCCGGGATCCTCCTGGGTTTCCCCGGAAGGATGGCGCCTCGATGTGCTGGAGCTGCACGATCCCTGGGCTGAAGAAGCCCTGGAGGCGGCCCAGGGGAATCGGGACGAGGCCGGGCTTCCGATCATGCCGCTGCCCTACCTGATCCTGATGAAATTCGAGGCAGGCCGGCTGCAGGACCTGGCGGACATCGCCCGCATGCTGGGCCAGGCGACCCCGGAGCAGTTCCGGGACGTCCGGGCGCTGTTCCGTCGGCATCGCCCGGCGGATCTGGAGGACCTGGAGAGCCTGCGGCTCCTGGGACGCATGGAGCGAATGGGCCCGGAGGAGAGCGCCTCCTGACCGAGGGAGGTGAGGGAGATGGTAATCACCGAGCGCCTGACGGTGCGAACGCATGGGAACAACCACATCGTGGATTTGACGGAGCGGGTGGCGGAGGCCGTCGCTCGCTCCGGCCTCCAGGCGGGCATCGTCGCCCTGTTCGTCCCCGGCTCCACCGCCGGGCTGACCACCATGGAGTTCGAACCGGGAGCGGTGGAGGATCTGCAGCGCTGGTTCGAGGAGGCCGTCCCGGCAGATCGGGAATACCGCCACAATCTGCGCTGGGGGGACCGCAACGGACATTCCCATCTGCGAGCCTCCCTGATCGGGCCCTCCCTCACGGTTCCCTTCCGGGAGCGCCGTCTGTTGCTGGGGACCTGGCAGCAGATCGTGCTGATCGATTTCGACGTCCGCCCCCGCCAGCGTGAGATCGTGGTGCAGATCCTGGGGGAGTGAGCGGGATGCGATCCTGGAAGATCATCGAGCGAGATGGGGTGCCGGATCCGCAGCGGATCCGGGAGTGGGTGGATGAGCGGATGCGCATCGACCCCGAGCTGGTGCGCGGGGTGCTGGTGCGGTTCATCCGGGATGAGATCGGCAAGTTCGGCCTGCGGCGGGCGGTGATCGGCCTTTCGGGAGGGGTCGACTCGTCGCTGACGTGCTTCCTGGCCGCGGAGGCCCTGGGCCCTGAGAACGTGCTGGCGGTGCGCATGCCCTATCGCACCTCCTCGCCGGACAGCCTGCTGCACGCCCATCTGGTCATCGAGCAGCTGGGCGTCCCCTCGGAGACCGTGGAGATCACGCCCATGGTGGAGCCGCTCTTCGAGCGGTTCCCGGACATGGATGCCCGGCGGCGAGGCAACGTCATGGCCCGCATGCGGATGATCATCCTCTACGACCTCTCGGCGGCGTGGGGCGGGATGGTGGTGGGCACCAGCAACAAGACGGAGATCCTGCTGGGCTATTTCACCCTCTACGGCGACGGCGCCTACGCCCTGGCCCCCCTGGGGGATCTTTACAAGAACCAGGTCCGCCAGCTGGCCCGCGCCGTCGGCGTGCCTGAGGAGATCATCCGCAAGCCTCCCACAGCGGATCTCTGGGTGGGCCAGACCGATGAGGGCGAGCTGGGGGTGACCTACGATGAGGCGGACCGCATCCTCTACCTGCTGGTGGAGGAGCGGATGACGCCGGAGCAGGTGATCCGCCTGGGCTTCGATGCGGAGACCGTCCGCCGCCTGTGGCGGATGGTCCGCGACACCCAGTTCAAGCGGAGGACGCCGATCATCGCCAAGCTGACCTCCCGCACGGTGGGCATCGACTTCCGATATCTGCGAGACTGGGGGCACTGATGCGGGTGATCTCGGGCTCGGCCCGGGGCCGCCGGTTGAAGAGCCTGCCGGGCTCCGCCACCCGGCCGATCACCGATCGAGTGAAGACCGCCCTCTTCGACATCCTGGGCCCCCGCATCGTCGGGGCGCGGGTCCTTGATCTCTTCGCGGGCACCGGAAGCGTGGGCATCGAGGCCCTGAGCCGCGGGGCGGCGGAGGCCGTGTTCGTGGAGAAGGACCCTCGGGCGATCCGGGTGCTGCGGGAAAACCTCCGGGAGACCGGCTTGGCGGACCGGGCCCGGGTGGTGCGAGCGGATGTTTTCACGTTCCTGCGTTCCGCCCGCGCGGAGGCCTTTGATTTCATCTACATCGCGCCCCCGCAGTATCGAGGCTGGTGGCGCCGCACCCTGGAGCAGTTAGACGCCCGGCCGGAGTGGATCGCCCCGGAGGGACGGGTCGTGGTCCAGATCCACCCGCGCGAGTTCGAAACGCTGACCCTCCATCACCTGGATCTGGTCGACCGCCGGGATTACGGGAGCACTCATCTCCTGTTTTACAGTCGTGGAGAAGGGCATAGGGAGCGAAGGACTTCGTAAGGACATTGATCATGCCGCGCACCGGGTTCGCGGATCTTCCGCTCCATACAGGCCGGGCGCCTCGCTGGCTCTTCGTCCGCATGACCGCCCTGGCCCGGGAGATCATCACCGTTCTGGTCGATGAGTTCGGGACGGCGGAGGTGCTCCGTCGCCTGAGCGACCCTTACTGGTTCCAGGCCTTCGGCTGCGTCTTGGGCTATGACTGGCACTCCAGCGGCCTCACCACGGTGGTCTGCGGGGCTTTGAAGGAAGCCCTGAAGGACGCCGGGCGGGAGCTGGGCCTGTTCGTGGCCGGAGGGAAGGGGAGGGCCTCGCGGCGCACGCCGGAGGAGATCGCGGCGGCCGCCGCGTACCTCCGAAGTGGCCCCGAAATCCTGATCCAGGCCAGCCGCATGGCGGCGAAGGTCGACAACCACGCTCTCCAGGATGGCTATCAGATTTACCATCACGTGATGGTCTTCGATCGAGAGGGACGGTGGGCGGTGATCCAGCAGGGGATGAACCTGGAGAACCGCTATGCGCGCCGGTATCACTGGCTGAGCGAGACAGTCGTGGATTTCGTGAACGAACCCCACGCCGCGGTCTGCTGTGATGAGCGGACCCGTCCCCTCAACATGGTTGCAGCGGAGGCGGAGGCGGCCCGACATGCGGTGGCCGAGCTCTCCCGCGAGAAGCCCTGGCGGTTGCTTCAGGAGCTCCGGCGCCTGCAGCGCCTG
The DNA here is from genome assembly GCF_900187885.1 of Thermoflexus hugenholtzii JAD2. NCBI lineage: Bacteria > Bacillati > Chloroflexota > Thermoflexia > Thermoflexales > Thermoflexaceae > Thermoflexus > Thermoflexus hugenholtzii. The sequence continues at coordinate 303,630 of NZ_FYEK01000027.1, forward strand.
CGTCTCCCGCCGCACCACGAGATCCTGCTCCGGGACATCCACCCGGATCATCTGGCCTCGATCTTCGTGAAGACCTATGAGGCGCAACCGGCTTCGTTCGCGGAGCTGCTCGGCCTCCCTCAGGTTGGCGCCAAGACCATCCGGGCCCTCGCTCTCCTGGCGGAGCTGCTCTACGGCACCCCCCTGTCGTTCCGGGACCCAGCCCGCTTCGCCTTCGCTCACGGGGGGAAGGATCGCCATCCATTCCCGGTAGACCGGGCCCTCTATGACCGTTCGATCCGGATCCTGCACGAGGCGGTGGCCCGGGCCCGGGTAGGGGATCGGGAACGCCTTGAAGCGTTGCGGCGCCTGGCCGAGTGGCAGCGTGCCCTCCTCCGGTCAGAACACCCGTCCCCATGACCCGAGGCGTGAAAAACCTCCCCGCCCCCTCAACCCGGCGAAGGATGAACCGATCCATTCGGACGAGGTGCGCGATGTCCGGCCTGCTCCATTCGGTGCGGATCCCCTTGCTCGTCTTGCTTTACCAGGTCCTGGTCGTGGTGGCCAACATCGGATTCAAGCGCTCCGCGGGGAGCACGACAGCGACCGCTTTCCTGGCCTGGCAGGCCCTGGGCAACTTGGCGGGTTTCCTGAGCGTCCTGACCTACACTGCGCTCCTTCGCTGGCTCCCGGTCCACGTCGCGGTGGGTCTCACAATGGGGCTGGGCTTCGCCAGCGTCCAGGTGTTCACCGCCTGGCTGATCTTTCACGAGCCCATCGGGTGGTCGAAATGGCTGGGGACCGTGCTGGTGGTGCTGGGAATCACCTTGATCGCCGGGGGGCGCTGAACCATGCAGACCGTGATGGAGGCCTTCGTCCACCAGCTGGATCCTCTTCTGCGGCGCGCGCATGGCGTTCGGGAGTTCACCGATGACCCTCGGTGTCTGCTCCGGGTGGCCATCGGCGCATGTCCGCGTGACCTCGTGCTTTGCGATGGCACCCGGCTTCGCCGAGGAGAGCCTATCCTTGAGCTCCATCTGTGGAACGAGAGGATCCCCCGCATGCCCCCGGAGGGTCCGGATCTGGCTTGGGGTCTGCAGTTCTACCGGCAGGCCATCGCCTCCCTCCGGTTGATCGCGCGGTGGATGGAGAGCCATCCGGAGGCCCGGAAGGCCCGGGCGCTCCGAGGGGAGACCTCGCTGATCAATCCCATGCGAGGGCTGATCCGCGACCTGGGCTTTGAGGTGTTTCGGGTGGAACGGGGGGCGAGCGGCTGGCGATGGCTCCGCTATCGGATGGATGATCTTTACGTGTGGATGCTGATGCAGGCTTACAACCCCGCCAGCCTGCGCGGCAAGTGCCTGTATCAGCTGGAACGGGTGGAGTTCTGGATCTCCCGTGAGCGCTTCCTGGAGCGCTACGGGAATGCGCATTCTTTGAGAGGAGAAGCCCGCATCTCTCCTCCTCCGCCTGAGGGGACGCAGGCTGCGTCCTGAGCGTTGAACCGGAAGTGGGAGCGGGGCCCTTGCCGCTATGGCGCCGCAGGCCCATGAATGCGCACGGGCAGAAGGATGTGGTCGCTTCCGTCCTCCGCCCGCAAGCGCTGCATGGTCTCGGGGTCATACATCACGATGATGAGGCGGCCCTCCCCGCGCAGGGGCTCCCGGAAGGTCACCGGATGCGGATCCTCGATGAACTCCCCGAAGACCCATGAGGTGGTGGGGGAGCGTCCGTCCGCCGGCGGCCGGTCGTCCTGGCCGATCAGGCGTCCCTCGGCGTTCAGGGCCTGCACCGAGACCACGTAGGGACGCTCGATGGGCGTTTCGTTCAGCGCCCGCCAGACCAGCTTCACGGTGAGGCTTTCCCCCTCCTGTGGGGTGGTCCGATCCAGGGTGACCCCCACCAGCTCCGCGACGCCGGGGAACCGACGGCCCACCGGGATGTCGAAGGGCGGGGCCTCGAACCGGCGCGGGCGCCCGGCGATCTCCACCGTGCCCAGCGAGAAGGAGGCCCCCTCTCCCCAGCGCAAGCGCACTTCGGCTTTCCCCGCCGTCGCCTCGGGGGAGACCCAGAGCGTGCGACGGTCCAGCACAGGCAGGCCCGGGATCCACCGGGAGACCGGATAGCGGCCGTAGCCTGGATCTCCTTGCTGTCGCCCAAGGATCTCCCCTCCTCGTAGGAGCTCCAGGGTCAGCGGTCGATCCGGCAGGCCGGGGTGTGTGGCTCGGAGCAGAAGCGATGCATGGAGGGGCTCCCCCGGCGCCACGGCGGAGGTGGAAAGCCGGAAGCCCAGCAGCTCCAGGCCGTCCCCCAGGGGAACTGGGGCGGGGAGCTGAGGGATCCCCGACATGGTGCCGTAGGGGTCCACCTGCATCCGGGGCGGATCCACCTGGATGGCGCCCAGGACGAGGCTCCGCCCTCCCGGATTGCGGGCCTCGTCTAGGATGTCCAGCCCTTTGAGATCCGGCTCTCGATATAGGGTGACAGTGAGGGTGTAGGGCCCGGGCGGCGCGCCCAGCGGGATCGGGACCACGAAATACGTGGTGGTCTCCTCGCCGGGGGTCCAGCGCGCGGTGTAGCGGTGGAGGTCATTCATCAGCATCCAGTCCATCCCGCTGACGCGTTGCCGGCCGGCGTCCAGGAGGCTGACCGCCGCCTTCAGGTTCTCGGAGATCGGAGCCGGCATGCGCCAGCGGAGGGCGACGGCGATCCCCTCGCCGGCATGTCCCTCTGTTTCGTAGAAGACGCCGGACAGAAGCAAGCGATCCCCGAAGTTCACCGCCGCCGGCTGCAGCGGCGGCATCGCCACCGGGCGCTCCAGCTCATACACCCAGAGGGTGTATCCCGGGAACTCCCGGTGATCGATCAGCCGCCCGGCTCGTTCCAGAAGGAAGGGGATGAAGCGCTTGTCGTCGGTCACCGAGCGGAACCAATGCAGGAGGAAGACGCGCCGTTTGCCGGCGGTGATCGCCTGGAGCTCCGCCAGCCCCTCCGCCTCCCGCCCCCGCATCTTGATCCCCTGGATGGGGGAAGGCCCTGCGTAATATTGTTGCAGCGTATATTCCTCTGAGTCCACCACGATGGCGTCATCCGGGGTTGTCACCCCGGTGAGATAAGCGGCCACCCCCCGCACGTCCTCCCGGAAGAAGGCGGGGTCATAGTAGACGATCCACAGCCCCTGGAGGAAGGTGGCGCCGATGGCCACGGCGAGGGCCAGCGCGAGGAGACGAGTGGGCCCACGTCGGAGGCCCTGCGCCCGCCAGAGATCCACCATCAGGAAGGCGTCGGTGAGCAGCAGCGCCGGTGTGAGCATTAGGATGTAGCGAGGGTGGACGATGGGCTTCCAGCGGGTGATGCCGAAGACCAGCAGGAGCGGCACCGCAAAGGCGGCCAGCCACAGCGCCGGGGCGGCGGGGACGCGGCGGAGGTCCCGCCGCCGGCTCCAGAGGGCCAGCGCCAGGGCCCCGGCGAAGGCGAGCCCATAAGCTGCGGAGGCCCCGACGAAGCCGGGGCGGGGGGGCGGCTCACCGGTCTTCCCGAGCACCTCCCGGATGCCGATGTTGAAGAAGTGCCAGGTGAGGGAGAGGAACTCGGGCAGCGTGGGGAACGTGGCCCGCTCATCGCTGTGCTGGCCGGTCTGGCGGTAGGCGGGCGGGAGCCAGGGGGCGTAAGCCAGCACCACCAGCGCCTGGGCCAGCGCCCAGCGTCGGAGATTCCATCGACGATCTTCGATGGGTTGGCGCAGGAGCAGGAGAAGGGCGGTCAGGTTCAGGAAGGCCACCGCGACCACCGAGAAGTAGTGGGTATACATCATGGCGGCCTCTGCCACCCCGATGGCGGCGAGGGTCGAAGCCGGCCAGCGCCGGGTCTTCATCAGGCGGGCCAGCAGGAGGAGGGCGATGAGATATTCCAGGGCGAAGAGGGTATACATCCGGGTTTCCTGGGAGTAATACACATAAGCGGGGGCCAGGACGGCCAGGCCGGCGGCGAGCAACCCCACGGCGCGCCCGGCTCCCTCCCGGCCCGCCCGGTAGAGCAGGGGAAGGATCAGGATGCCGAAGATCGTGGAAAGAAAGCGGGTGGTGAACTCGGTGTATCCCGTGAAAGATCCCCATAGGGAAAGCAACAAGTAATAAAGCGGGGGATGGATATCCACCGCGGTCATGCGGATGGCGGTGAGGAAGCCGTGGCGGGCCAGATAGGTGCTATAGCCCTCGTCCCACCACCAGCTCTGGACGGCGATGCGGTGCAGCCGCAAGGCGAAGGCCATCAGGATCAACCCCAGCAGAAGGATCCAAACCCCTATCCGGCGGCTTAAGGACATCCCGACGCTCCTCCCAGGGTCCATCGGAGTCCGAAGCCCGAGCAGGCCCCTGCCGGCCCGGGCTCCGGCCAGGGATCCCATGGTAAGCGGGATCGCCCCCTCCGGCGAACCGACCAGGGGGGACGAAAGTCCTATATCCAGAGTGGCGATCCTCCTCTATACTCAACTCAAAATAATTGGCGCTCGGGGTGAGCCATGAAGGGATCCGGATGGTTCTTATCTTCAATGCCCGATATGCAGACCGCAAAGAGAGGGGATCTCCCGATGTCTCCTACTTTGTTGGTAATCGATGACGATCGGGAATTCATCGATCTGCTCCGCAAGCGCCTGGAAGGGGCCGGATATCGGATTCTGGCGGCCCTGGATGGAGAGACAGGGCTGCGGATGCTGGAGTCGGAACGACCGGATTTGGTGATCCTGGACATCATGATGCCGGGGATGGACGGCTATGAGGTCTGCCGGCGGATCCGCCAGGTCTCCGAGGTCCCGATCCTCATGCTGACGGCCAAGGGGATGACCCCGGATGTGGTCCGAGGCCTGGAGGTGGGAGCGGACGATTATGTGACCAAACCCTATGAAACAGATGTGCTACTGGCCCGCATCCGGGCCCTCCTGAGAAGAGCCCAGCGCCAGCCGCCGCCGGAGCAGGGGGTTTACCGGTGCGGGGAGATCGTGCTGGACCTGGATCAACATACCGTGACGGTGGCCGGGCGCCCCGTATCGCTCACCCCCCTGGAGTTCCGGTTGTTGAGCGTGATGATGCGCAACCCCGGGCGTCTGCTCCCCCACCGTTATCTCCTCACCCAGGTTTGGGGCCCTGAATACGCGGAGGATGTGGACAACCTCAAACTGTATATTCACTATCTCCGTCAGAAAATCGAGCCAGATCCTCGTCACCCTCGTTACATCCTCACAGAGTGGGGGATCGGTTACCGGTTTCAATGTGAAGGATGAGCGCTTCATGATCTAAAATCCCGCTCCTCCTTCGAGGGCCTGGGAGAGACCTCCGGCGGCCTCCCCGGTCTTCTATTCCTCTCCAAAGTTCGGCAGCATATCCCGCAACGTCGATCCGTCCAGCTTGCCCCCTCGCCGATGCCGCCTTCCAAATGAATTCAAACGAAAATCTCCACCTTTTCCAACTTCTGTTGGGTAAAGTGTGAGAGGAAGAGGAAGAGACGGGGCGGTCCTGGGGGTGGGACATGGTCCGGTTCTCCCTGGGTTCCCAAGATAGAAGGGGAGGGATAGGCGATGGTGAATGGGACGCGAAAGGAGCCGGCGAGAGGGGGTTTCAACGGCGATGCGGCGCTGCGGGTTCTGGTGGTGGACCCCAGTCCGGAGATGCGGCAGCTGCTTCAGCAGGCGTTGAGTGCGGAACCGATGCAGGTGTATGTGGCTTCCGGGCCTACGGAGGCCCTGGCCATGCTCCCAGTGGTGACCCCCCATCTCATCCTCACCGAGCTCGTCTTTCCAGATCATGACGGCTTCCGTTTCTGTCAGCAGCTGCGAGCAGCCACCTCCAGCCCCATCCTCGTGATCTCCGCAGCCCGCTCGAATCAGGACATTGTGCGGGCCTTCGATATGGGAGCGGACGATTTCATCCCCAAGCCCTTCGCCCTGATCGAGCTGCAGGCCCGCATGCAAGCCCATCTGCGCCGTCAGGCCTGGCAGGGGCATCAGCGGGCGCTGACCTACTATGCGGACGATCATCTGGTTATCGATCTCAACCTGCAGGAGGTGAGGGTTCGGGGGCAGCGGGTTCGTCTCTCCCGTATTGAATACCGGTTGCTGGCCTGCCTGCTTCAGCACGCCGGTCGCGTGGTCCGCCATGAGACTCTGCTCCAGGCGGGCTGGGAAGATCAGGGATGGGATCCTCATTATCTAAAGCTGTATATCCGTCATCTGCGGAACAAGATCGAGCCGGATCCCTCCCGCCCCCGATACATTGTGACGGTGTGGGGCGTGGGCTACCGCTTCTGCCCGCATCCCTCAAAGGCTTCCTCACAACCCCAGGACTTCCAGGAGGTTGAGCCATGAAATGTCTGGTCACGGGCGGGGCGGGCTTCATCGGCTCCCATGTGGTGGACGCGCTGATCGCCGATGGGCATGAAGTCGTGGTGGTGGACAATCTGAGCACGGGCCGGCGGGAGAACTTGAATCCGCGGGCGCGCTTCTATGAGATCGACATCCGCAGCCCGTCCCTGGCGGAGGTGTTCGAGCGCGAGCGCCCGGAAGTGGTCAATCATCACGCGGCCCAGATGAGCGTGCGGATCTCCATGGCGGATCCCATGTATGACGCGGACGTGAACGTGCTGGGCTCGCTCAACCTGATCCGCCTCTCCCTGCAGTATGGGGTGAAAAAGTTCATCTACATCTCCAGCGGGGGTGCGGTCTACGGGGAGCCGGTCTACCTACCCTGCGACGAGGATCACCCGATCCGTCCGCTCTGCCCGTATGGGGTCACCAAATTCATCGTGGAGCAATACCTGGCGCTGTTCCATCACCATTATGGGCTGCGCTATACCGTCCTGCGCTACCCGAACGTGTATGGCCCCCGACAGGATCCGGAGGGGGAGGCCGGGGTGGTGGCCATCTTCATCGGGAGGATGTTGCGGGACGAGCCGGTGGTGATCAACGGCACGGGCGAGCAGATGCGGGATTTCGTGTATGTGGAGGATGTGGTGGAAGCGAACCGGATGGCCCTGGAGAACGGGGATGCGGAGGTTTTCAACCTGGGGAGCGGGCGGGGGACCACGGTGAACGAGATCTTCCAGATGTTGGCGGCCATCACCGGCTACCGCCGGGAGCCGATCTATGGCCCGCCGAAACCCGGGGAGACCTTCCGCATCTATCTGAGCGCGGAGCGGGTAAAGCGGGCTTGGAGCTGGCGCCCGCGGGTGGACTTGGAGGAGGGGCTGGAGCGGACCGTAGCCTTCTTCCGGGCTCGGCGGTGAGGGGAGCCTCCCATGGAGCGTTTGCAACCCTATCTGGATGCCCTCCGCCGCTGGTGGTGGTTCCCGGTGCTGTGCGCCCTCTTGGCCGGGCTGGGCGGCTATTTCTACACCCGGCAGCAGCGACCGGTCTACGCCGCGCGGGTCACCCTGATGGTGGGCTCCAGCCTGATGAATCCCAGTCCGGACCCCCAGGAGATCGGCCTCAGCCGGACCCTGGCCCAGATCTATGGGGAGATGGCCCGGCGCCGGCCGGTGCTGGAGCAGACCATCCGGCGGCTCAACCTGACCCTCTCGCCGGATGCCCTGGCCCGGGCGGTGGAGACCCGCGTGGTGTTCAACGCCTCGCTCCTGGAGATCTACATCTACGACTTCGACCCCGAACGGGCGGCAGCGCTGGCCAACGCCCTGGCGCAAACCTTGATGGAGCAGGCGCCGGGGGCGCGGACGGCGGCGGATGAGCAGTTCCTGCAGGCGCAGCTGAACGACATTCAGAAGAAAATCGAGGACACTGATCGGAAGATCCAGGAGCTGCGCCAGCAGATGGCCCGGATGACTTCGGCGGCGGAGCTCCGGGAGGCCCAGGATCAGCTCCAGGCCCTGGAGCAGCTGAAGCGCGACTACCAACAGACCTACGCCCAGCTGATCGGGGTGATGAACCAGGGTCGGGTGAACACCCTGCGGGTGCTGGAGCCCGCGCTTCCGCCCTCCCGACCGGTCTCCCCCAGCCTGTTGCGGAACCTGATGCTTTCCAGTGGGGTGGGGTTGGTCCTCAGCCTTAGCGTGTTGATGACCCTGGAGCTGTTGATGGGCCGGGCAGTGCAGTGGGATGGGGGCCTGACCATGTTCAACCTCCCCGTCCTGGGTGCCATCCCCCACTGGCGCAATCGGAAGGACCCGCTCGTCGTCCGCAGCGCCCCGGATTCCCCGGACGCCGAGAGTATCCGCTCCCTGCGCCTCCGGGTCCTCCAGCTGCTGGGGCGGGAGGGACCCCGGACGGTGCTGGTCACCAGCCCGACGCCGGAGGACGGCAAGTCTTTCGTGGCCAGCAACCTGGCGGCGGCCCTGGCCGAGGCCGGTGTGCGCACAGTCCTGGTGGAGGCGGATCTCCGCGGGGGAACGGTGGCTCATCTCTCCCCTCAGGAGATCTCCCACGGGCTGGTGGATTATCTGGAGGCCGAAGGGGAGGGGCTTCGCCTGGAGGATCTCCTGATCCCCATCGATGGCGGCCTCACGATCCTCCCGATGGGACGGATCCCGCGGGATCCCGGGTGGTTGCTGAGCTCGCCCCGCTGGCGGGCGATGCTGAGGCAACTGCAAGAACGTTATGAGATGGTGGTCCTGGATGGGCCGCCGACGCTGTTCACAGCCGAGCTGGAGCTCCTGGCCCGGGCGGCGGATGGGATCCTCTTGGTGGTTCGGGATGGGGAAACCCCGCGCCGGATGGTTGGGCAGGCCCGTTACGTCCTCCGCGGCCAGCGGATCCTGGGCCTGGTCGTCAACGATGTCCCCCGGCGGAAGCTCGGCCAGCGCTATGGTTACGCATATGGTTACGGGTATGGCTATGGCCGCTATCGGAAGCGCGCAGAAGCCCGAGGGCTCGCCTATGGGATCCGGGGCTGGTGGGCGCGGCGGCAGGCTCGCCCGGCCAAGACGGCAGCCTGGGAGAAGCCGGCCCCATCGCCGGCATCGCCCGAGCCGCCGGCCGGTTCTCTCGAGACGCCTTCCAGGCCGCTCTTTCCGCCTCCTGTCTTGATGCCCGGCCCGGCGTCAGAGCCGCCGGCTCCATCTGCTGCGGAGGAGGTCCTTCCGATGGAACGTGAGGAAGCGCGCGGGCCCTTCCTGGGCCTCCGGCCGGAGGAGCTGGAAGGAGTTTTCCTGGAGGAGGAGACCGCCCCGGCAGCGGAGGTAGAGCCTGTGAAGGCAAAGGCCGCCGCCATGCCTTTCGTCGATGTGGATCCGGAGCTGTTGCAGGAGCTCCTCGACGGACCGGCGGAGGAAACATCCGTGGCGCTTGCGACGTCGCAGGAGCCGGAAGAGGAGGGAAAAGAGGGTGAGGCCGGATGACCGGGATGGCACGGGTGGTGCTCCGCAACACGCTGTTCTCCCTGCTCGGGCGCCTGACGGTGAAGGCCCTCGCCTTCGCCTTCTCGGTGTGGGTGGTGCGGCGCCTGGGGCAGGAGGCTTTCGGCCAGTATGCTACGGCCCTGGCTTATGTGACGGCCTTCGCGATCTTCTCCGACTGGGGGCTGGCCCCTTATCTGGTGCGGGAGATCGCTCGGGATCGGGGCCGCGTGGGGGTGCTGGTAGGGAACGCGGTGGCCCTCCGCTTCCTGCTCTCCATCGGGACCATCGGGTTGATCCTGGGCGTGGCCCGCTGGAACGGGCAGCCTCCGGTGTTGCTCGGGGGGATCGCCCTGGCGGCCCTCTCGCTGGTGCTGTATGCCTTCCAGGGTCCTCTGGAGGCAGCGCTCCAGGGGATCCGCCGGCTGGATATCGTCTCGGCCGCAGGGGTGTTGCAGCAGCTGATCTTCGTCGGGCTGGGGACGCTGGCTTTGTGGAAGGGATGGGGGTTTTACGGCCTGATCGGGGCCTCCCTGATCGGGACCATGGGAGCGTTGCTGCTCTCTTGGGGAATGAGCCGTTCCCTGGGCCTTCTCGCCCTGGAGCGTCCGGAGTGGCGATGGTGGCCCGCTCTGTTGCGGGCGGGGTTGCCTTTCGGCCTCATCGGCCTGGCGGTCAATCTCTCTTACAAAGTGGATACGATCCTGCTCAGCCTGTGGTGGCCAGCGGGGGTGGTCGGCTGGTATAACGCAGCGTATAACCTAATCTTCTCCATCGCGATCCTCTCCAACGCGGCGAACCTGGCCCTCTATCCCTCCATGGCCGCCCTTCGGGATCATGAGGCCCTGGCCATGGTGGTACGACGCTCCCTGGGTTACCTGTGGATGATCTCCATTCCCTTCGCCGTGGGGGGCTGGGTACTGGGGGATCGGCTGATCCCAGGTCTCTACGGGCCCTCTTTTGTCCCCTCGGTCCCGGCCTTTCGCGTTCTGATCGGCGTTGTCCCGCTGATGTTCCTTTCGGAGTATCTGGGCTACGTGATCCTGGTGCGGGATCGCGAGTGGATGGTGGCCCGCTCTCTGATCCTAAGCACGTCATTCAACATCCTGACGAACTTCCTGCTCATCCCGCGCTACGGGTTGATGGCCGCCGCGTGGGTCACGCTGCTCACGGAGGCCCTCCTGGTGGGCCAGTATGGATTCCTCCTCCGGCTGTGGCGGGGGGTGATGGCGGATTGGAGGCTCTTCGTCAAACCGGCCCTGGCCGCGGCGGGGATGAGCTTGGCCCTGGAGGTCGCACGGGGGCTCCCCCTGGGGGCGCTGTTGCCTCTTGGCGCCCTGGTGTATGGCCTGGCCCTGTGGGGCCTGGGCGCCCTCGGCCCTGCGGAATGGCATCTGCTGCGTCAGATGATCCATCGAACTCCTGTGGCCGGCGAGGTGGGATAAGCCATGTTCATCGTCCTGGCCGCGCCGCACTATCCTCCACGCAACATCGGCGGGGTGGAGTTCTTCGTCCAGGCCCTCGCCCGCGGGCTCCACCGACAGGGGCACCGGGTGGAGGTGGTCAGCGTGGAGCGCATCGAGCACGGCCCTTTCCCCCGGGTCACCGCCCAGGTGGATCGGGAGGAGGGGTTCCCGGTGTATCGCCTGACGGTGCGCTGGCGGAAGGGCCCGGCGGGCCTGCGGGATCGTTACGACAACCCGGCGATGGAGCTGTGGTTCCGGGCGTATTTCCACAGCCGTAGCCCGGATGTCTTCCACTTGAACAGCGGCTATCTGCTGACGGTTGCGCCGTTGCGGGCGGCGGCCCGGGCCGGGATCCCTACTGTGGTCTCGTTGCACGATTTCTGGTTCCTTTGCGCCCATCACACTCTGTTGCGGCCCAGCGGGCAGGTCTGCCCGGGGCCGGAGGATCCGGCCGGTTGCGCCTACTGCTGGCTCAGTCAGGGCCGGCGCTACCGGTGGATGGAAAAGGCCCTGGCCGCGCTGGGCGTGGAGCGCCCCCATCGGAAGGCCGGGTGCCTTCTGCGCCCATGGCCGTTCTTCCGTTCATGGGCCCAGGAGATGGCGGCGCGCCTGCGCGCCACGATGTCTGCGCTGAATCAGGCGACCGTGATCCACAGTCCCTCCCGGTTTCTGGTTCAGACCTATCGGACCTTTGGGATGCGTGCGGAGAGGGTTTCCGTCATCCTGAATTTTGTCCCCCCCGATCTGAGCTTGGGTGTTCCTTGCCGGGAGCGAGAAGACGCGCATGAGGTGCACGTGGTGTATATCGGACAGATCGCCCCGCACAAGGGAATCCATGTTCTGATCGAGGGGGTGCGGCGGGCGAAAGCCCGGCTGGGGGTGGCGGGCGATCGCGCGTTGCGGCTGACGATCTATGGGAACCCTCATGCGTTCCCTGCGTATTCGAGGCTTTTGGAGCAACGGATCGCGGGGGATCCGGCCATCCGGCTGGCGGGGGTCCTCCCTCGGGAGCGGCTGGGGGAGGCCCTGGCGGAGGCGGACTGGTTGGCCCTGCCCTCCATCTGGCCGGAGATCACCGGCATCGTTGCCCTGGAAGCCCTGGCCGCTGGGGTCCCTGTCTTGGCCAGCGCGGTAGGGGGCATCCCCGAGGTGGTCCATCACGGGGTCAACGGATGGCTGATCCCTCCTGGCGATCCAGAGGCGATCGCGCAGGCGCTGATCCGATCCGTCCGGGAACCGGAGTGGCTGGAGCAGCTGCGCGCGCATACGGGACCCGTTTTCTCCTTTGAACAGGCGATGTCTGCCTGGATCTCGCTATATGCGGAGATCGCAGGGAGAGCCCAGACGCCTGAGGTGCTCCAGGAAGCCGCCCTCCATGAATCCACTTGAGGCAGATGCGGTGGGAGGCATCCTCGTTGCCGTTCTGACCTATAACCGCCTGCATGACACCTTGGCCTGTTTGGAATCCGTGCGGCGGCTGGAGGGCCCGGTGGAGGCCATCGTGGCTCTGGACAACGGCTCGACGGATGGGACGCCGGAGGCCATCCGCCGGGCGTTCCCCGAGGTCGAGGTATGGGAGCTGGGCGGCAACCTGGGCTACGCGGCTGGGAACAACCTGGCCCTCCGCGTTGCACAACAGCAGGGGATGGAAGGTGTGTTCCTGTTGAACAACGACACGCTGGTAGATCCCATGTGCCTGGTCGCGCTGCTGGAGGCCGCGCGCGCATTGCCCCGGGTGGGAGCAGTGGGGCCCTTGGTGTGGGCGTGGCCGCCCTCCCAGGGGATCTGGGCCCTGGGTGGGGAGATCCACTGGCGGCGGGCCTACACCACGCATCGAGAGGCAGGGCGCGCGGCACCCTCGCAGTGGGAACCTCATCCGGTGGATTTTGTCCCTGGATGCGGGATCCTATTGCTGCGGGAAGCCCTGGAAACGGTGGGCGGGTTCGATGAACGTTACTTTATGTATTGGGAGGAAACGGACTGGTGTCAGCGGGCCCGGCGCGCAGGCTTCTCGATCTGGGTGGATCCCCGGGCGCAGATGTGGCACAAGGCCCCGATGGATCCTGATGACCTTTCCGCGGGCGCGCTCTATTACATGACCCGCAATCGCATGCTCTTCTTCCGGGAGCACACCCAGGGCGTGCGGCGGTGGCTGGCCCTCGCCCACGCTTTCCACGGTGCGATCCGGCTGGCGCGGCGCTACGAACGGGGGGATCAGCCGGAGCGGGCGCAGGCGATCTGGGAAGGGCTACATGATTTCCTCCATGGGAGGTGGGGACCCCGGGAGGCTGAGGCTCCGGTGGGAAGGATGGGAAAGGAGGTCGCATGGCCCGCATCCTCTGGGTGATGGGCTGGTTCCCCCTGCCGCCGGATAAGGGGGTGCGGATCCGGCTGTCGCAGCTGCTCGACACGCTGGCGGCGCATCACCGATTGACCCTGGTGGTGCTGGCTGATCCTGAGGCGGAGGTGGAGCGCTACCAGGGGGATCTGGCGGCCCGTTGTGAGGCCCTCTTCGTGTTCCGTCGCCCCGAGTTCCGGCCGACCCGATGGCGGGCGATCCGCGGCTTCTTCTCTCCCACCCCCCGCTGGCTGGTGGACGTGGAGCAGCCCGAGGTCCACGCCCGGGTGCGTCAGCTCTGTCAGGAGCGGACCTTCGATCTGATCCTGGCCTCCCAGCTGCCTTCGGCCATGTATGTCCGCGCGCTGGAAGGCGTCCCCAAGATCCTCGATGAGGTGGAGAGCGGGCTCTTCCTGGACCAAGTGCGCATGGCCTCGGATCTGATTCGGCGGGCACGGCGGGCGATGATGTGGTGGAAGTATGCGCGCTTCATGAGGGGCCTGCTGGCCGCTTTCGATGCCTGCACGGTGGTTTCCGAGGAGGAGGCGCAGATCCTCCAACGGATCGCCCCATGGGCGCGGGTGGCCGTGATCCCTAATGGGATCGATCTGGAGCGCTACGCGGGGGTGGAGGAGATCCCGGAGCCGGACACACTGATCTTCACCGGGGCGCCGACTTATTGGGCGAACCGGGACGCCCTGGTGTTCTTCGCGGAGGCGATGTGGCCGGAGATCCGCCGGCGGCGCCCGGGCGTGCGTTTCTTCATCACCGGCCGGACCCCGGAGGGGGTAGCCCTTCCCCGACCGCCTGGGTGGGTCTACACCGGCTACGTGGAGGATGTGCGGCCCTGGGTGGCCCGGGCCTGGGCACTGGTCGTGCCGTTGCGGTTCGGCGGGGGGACGCGGGTGAAGATCCTGGAGGCGATGGCCCTGGGGACGCCCGTGGTTTCCACCCGCAAAGGAGCCGAAGGGCTTGAGTTTCCGCATCCAGAAGCCCTCATCGTTGCGGACACGCCGAATGGATTCGTCCGGGAGGTCTTGGCCTTGCTGGAGGATCCGGAGCGGCGGGCGCGACAGAGTCGCCTGGTTCGGGAGGCCGTCCGTGCCTATGACTGGCGGTCCCTCGGGGATCGTTACCTGCAGCTAGTGGAGGACGTGATCGGTGAACGGGCTGGCCTTGTTGCGCGCCATTGAGAATCCGCTGCGGCACCTGCGGTCTATCCCCCCTGCGGGGTGGGCGGTGGGGCTGGGGCTGTTGCTCGCCCCGCTGATGGGGGCCTTGGCCCTTACGGCGCGGGGCCGATGGCTGGCCCTGGGGGGGCTGAGCCTTCTGGCCTTCCCCGCCTTGCTTTTCCTTAGCCACTATTCGGTGGAGTTGATCGTTTTCGCTTCGCTGTTCATCCCCTTCACCCTCTCCACCGGATCCCAGAGCCCGCTGGTGGCCAGCCTGCTTCTCACGGCTCTGTTCGGGGGGATCTGGCTGCTCCGCTTAGTCTTCGAACGGGAACGGGAGCGCTGGCCGAAGACCGCTGCCACTGTGCCTGTTCTCGGGTTCATGGTGGTCTCGTTGGTTTCGTTTTTCTGGGGTGAGATCTGGCGGGATCCCATGATCCCCTCGTGGTTTCTGTTCCGGGCCCGCCTGGGCGGGTTGGGGGTGATGTGGCTCTCCCCCCTGGCGTTCTGGCTGGCCGCCGCTCATCTGCGTCATCCCCGGCAGGTGGACCGGCTGGTCGGGATGTTCCTGATCGCCGGCGTCCTGGGGGCGGTTCAGATCGTGGCCGGACGGCCGCTTTTCCCGTTTCTCAACACCGGCGGCCTGTTCCCGCTCTGGCTGTTCAGTTTCGGGGCGGCCCTCCTTCTGTTCCGCCCGATGCCCTGGGGGCTCCGCATCGGCCTGGGCCTTCTCCTGGGGATCTGGGGATGGTATGTCCTGGTCCCGGGGATTTCCTGGATCAGCGGATGGCTCCCGCCCATCGCCGCCCTTCTGGTCGTAGCCTGGCTGCGTTCCCGCAAGCTCTTCGCGCTTCTTGCGGCGCTCCTGCTGATCCTGGGGCTGCTTTACTGGGCGCCGCTCCGCTTCTGGGTGTTCGATTACAACTACGAGACCAGTGGGACCACCCGGCTTCAGGCGTGGGCGCGCAACTGGCAGGTCACGCGGGAGCACTTGCTGTTCGGGACGGGGCCGGCCGGATACGCGGCATATTACATGACTTACTTCCCGGATCAAGCGATGGCCACTCATAACAACTATCTCGATGTGCTCTCCCAGACCGGCTTGATCGGCATGGCCTTCTTCCTTTGGTTCCTCGTCGCCCTGGGGCGGGAGATCTATCGCATCTGGCGCTGGGCCGGGGTCTCCGACGCGCAGGCCCGCGTCCTGGCGGCGGGGCTGATCGGCGGGTTCACCGGCCTGCTGCTGGCCATGGGTTTAGGGGACTGGTTCCTTCCCTTCCCCTACACTCAGACGATCGCCGGCTATCGCTACACCGTGTGGGGCTGGATCTTCGCCGGGGCGGCCGTGGCCATGGGCCACTACTACCGGAGCCTCCGGCTGCAACGGTTGCACGCCACCCGCATGCGGAGCTTTCGATCATGAGGCCGACGGTCTCCGTGATCCTGGCCACCTATAACACGCGGGATCTCCTGGCCCGTTGCCTGGAGGCCCTCCCGGCGGCGCTGGAGGGCGTGGACTACGAGATATGGGTAGTGGACAACGGCTCCCAGGATGGCACGGCGGAGTGGCTGCGAACCGCGCATCCGGAGGTCCGGCTGATCCGCAACCCGGACAACCGAGGGTTCGCGGCGGCAAACAACCAAGCCATGGCGCAGGCTCGGGGACGCTATTTCCTGCTGCTGAACACAGACACGATCCCCCTTCCGGGCTCCCTCACGGCCTTGGTGGATTACCTGGAGGGACACCCCGAGGTCGGGATGGCGGGAGGGAACCTCCTGAACCCGGACGGCAGCCCTCAGGGGTGCGCCGCGGATTTCCCCACCCTGTGGACGGAGTTGCTCCTGCTGACGGGCCCTCTGGGGCGCTGGCTCCTCGGTTCTTCGTTCCCCTTCCATCCTCCGGCGGAATCCCCGATGCCGGTGGACTGGGTTTCCGGGGCGTGCCTCCTGGTCCGCCGGGAGGTCGTGGAGGCTATCGGAGGCCTTGATGAGGGCTATTTCATGTATTCCGAAGAGGTGGACTGGTGCTGGCGGGCCCGACGGGCGGGATGGGAGGTTGTGGTCGTCCCTCCGGCTCGGGTGATCCATCTGGGCAGCGCTACAGCACGGCGAATGGACGGCTGGCGTCGGCGCTGGCTGTATGCCAGCAAGGCCCGCTTCCTCCGCCGAGCATATGGACCGATCCCGGCGGCCTGCTATGAGGCCGCAGTGTGGCTCACTACGCTTCTCAAATGGCTGGGGATGAGGCTGATGGGGCGTCCGGCGCAGGCCAAAGCCTACGGAGCGGTGATCTTCCCCGAAGGAGGGCTGCGCTGGGCCCGGACCTTCCTCACCCCCACCGGCGGGTTTCTCGCCCTCCTCCTCTTCCTCAGCGCGATCTACACGTTCCCCCGGTGGGCGGACTGGAACCAGAACTCCCGTCTGGATCTGGTGCTGGCCCTGGTGGAGCAGGGGACGTTCCGCATCGATGCGTTTGTGGAGAACACGGGGGATTACGCCCTCGTGGACGGGCACTATTACAGCGACAAGGCGCCGGGCCTGGCCTTCGCGGCCGTTCCCATCTATGCGCTCCTGCACCGAGTGCTGGTCCACCCCCTGGCCGAACCCCTCGCCCGGTATCTGGAGGGATCCCCGGCTTTCCGGGCCACGCTGAACCCGGCCGGCACCGGGGTTTCGCCCTGGAAGGTCCGTTTCGCCATCGCCCTGGTGATCCTGAGCGCGCTGGTGGTGGCGCTGCCCTCGGCGACGATCGCTCTCTGGCTTCATGGGCTGCTGCGCCAGCGGTGGGGGACGCATCCGGCCACATGGATCGTCCCCCTGGCTTACGGTCTGGGCACGCCGGCTTTCGCATACGCCAACCTCTTCGTAGCCCACCAGTTCGTCGCCGCGCTGCTGATGGCCGCCTTCGCCCTGGCCTGGGGGATCCGGAGGGGCCTGCTCGGGGATGGCGGGCGGATCCTCCTGGGCTTCCTGCTGGCCTACGCCGGGATCTCGGAGTATCCGGCCATCCTCATCGCTGCGGGGATCGCCGTGTATAGCATCGGGGGATGGGGTGGATCTCCTCGCCATCTGGCGCGACAAGCGCTGATGCTTACTTTGGGAGGGCTCCCGCCGGTCCTCCTTGCTGCCTGGCATAACGCCGTGGTGTTCGGATCCCCCTTCCAGCTCGGCTACGCTTACTCTGCTCTCTGGCAGGATGTCCATCGGCGGGGGTTTTTCAGCCTGCGCGGGCCTTCCTTGGGGGCGCTGTGGGGGATCACCTTCAGCCCGTATCGCGGACTGTTCTTCCGCTCTCCTTTCCTGCTCTTAGGCCTCCCCGGGATCTGGCGGATGATCCGGGATCCGGGGTGGCGGGCGGAGGGATGGCTGGCCGCGTGGGCGGTCCTCAGTTTCATCGCCTTTAACGCTTCCTCGGTGATGTGGGATGGGGGCTACGCGGTGGGGCCTCGTTATCTGCTCCCAATGGTGCCGTTCCTGGCCCTGGGGGTGGGCTGGATCGCGCCGTCCTGGATGCGGAGCCGCGTCGGTGGCGGGCTGTTCTTGTTCTCCGTGCTCTGGAGCATGGGGATGGTGATGCTGGAGAGCCTGGCCGGCCAGCAATTCCCCCAGTATCAGCGGTTCCCGCTGGTGGACTACGTCTGGCCCCGCTGGCGGGAGGGAGACTTGGCGCGGAACTGGGGGGTGCTGCTCGGCCTGCGGGGCCTTCCCAGCCTGATCCCGTTGTTCCTCCTCTGGGGGTTCGGCCTCTGGCGGCTGATCCGTCCCACCGGGCCCGTGCTTCGGAGGATGGCGCCGGG
The DNA here is from genome assembly GCF_900187885.1 of Thermoflexus hugenholtzii JAD2. Taxonomy (NCBI): domain Bacteria; kingdom Bacillati; phylum Chloroflexota; class Thermoflexia; order Thermoflexales; family Thermoflexaceae; genus Thermoflexus; species Thermoflexus hugenholtzii. The sequence goes on from NZ_FYEK01000027.1 coordinate 321,718, forward strand.
GATCCCGGGAGGCTCTCGATGAGCTTCACAGCGGCGATGGTTCAGAGAGTGTTTCAGCGGTGGCGCGCGGTGGCCCTCCGGGGGATCAGATGGCCAGAGGGGTGGCTGATCCTCTTGGCGGTGGCCAGCCGGTGGCCGCTGCGGGGCCGCTGGCTGTATCACTGGGACTCGGTCAATTTCGCCCTCGCTTTGGATCACTTTGACGTGGCCCGGGGGCAACCGCACATCCCCGGCTATCCCCTGTATGTGGGTTTGGGACGGATCAGCCGCTGGATCTTCGGGGACCCCCAGACGGCTCTGGTCGCCCTCAGCGTCGCGGGCACCGCCATGGCCGCGGTCCTGCTCTACCGGCTGGGGGAGGAGTGGATCGGGCCTGAGGCCGGGAAGTGGGCCGCCCTCTTCTGGCTGAGCAGCCCGCTGGTCTGGTTCTATGGGGAGATCGCGCTCCCCCACGCCCTGGACGCCGGATTCGTGCTGCTGGTGGTGTGGCTGGCGGGGCGGTGTGCCCGAGGGGAGCGGTGGCATCTCCCCCTCGCCGTGGCCCTGGCTGCCTCCTCAGGGCTTCGACCGCAGAACCTGCTTTTCCTCGGGCCGATCTTCCTCTGGGGGCTCCATGGCCAGCGATGGCGGGCGCGGGCGGAGGCGCTGATCGGCCTGGGCGGGTTGACCTTGCTGTGGTTGATCCCTCTGCTGGCCCTCAGCGGAGGGCCCGGGCGTTACCTGGAGATCACTCAGGCCTATAATGCGCATTTCTTGCCTTCCACCCTGGTCTTCGGGCCTGGAGGTCTTTCTGCGCTTCAGCGGAACCTGGGCAAGCTGGGGGCTTACACCGCCTATGGAGTCGCCGGCGCCGGGTTGCTCCTGATCGAGGGACTTCATGCCCTCCCTGTCCTTTTCCGAGGCCTTCCCGATCGATGGCGGACGGCGATGGGGTGGGGGCTCTGGGTGACGCCCGCCCTGATGTTTTACACGCTCATCCATATGGGGCAACAGGGGCTGGTGCTGGTGTTCCTCCCCGCGCTGCTCCTTCTGGCTGCGGCCCGCGCCGCGTGGGACAGGCGAAGGGGATGGGGGCTGGGCCTCGCTGGCCTGGCCCTGAACGTCGTCCTGTTCCTGGCCACCCCTGAGCGCCCCCTGGGCCCGGAGGGGATCCGATTGCTCAACCTCTCCACGCTGCGCCACCACGATGCGACCATGGCAGGCCGGTTCGCCCTCCTGCGCGCGGAGTTCCCACCGGACCGAACCCGGATCGTGGCCTCCCAGTGGCGGTTCTTCGACTTCTATGCGCCGGAATATCCGGTGCTCCCCTTCGGGCTGGAGGATCCGGCTGAGCGCCCCCGGGAGGAGCGCGTCTGGGTGCGGTTGGAATCCGAGGGGACAGGGTTCATCGTCCTCTTCGAGCCGGAGCTGACGCGCTGGGTCCTTCCGGGATCCCAGCCCTGGCGGTGGTGGACGTATGACGGTGTGAAGCTGCCGGGCTGGGCGTGGGCTCCGGGGGATCGCTGGGTCTACGGATCCGGGGGGTTCGGGCTGTTCCGGGGACCATGAGGAGATCTCATCGGATCGGATGGAGACGCAAATGATCGATGGAATTCGATGGTTGGGCAGGAAGCATCGATGGGGGCTGGAGCTGGGGCTGTGGGCGGTTGGGATCGGTCTGGTCTCCAGCCTCCCTTACGTCGTCGGCTACCTCGCCATCGGCCCGGAGCGTCGCTTTATGGGGTTCGCCTTTAACGTGAGCGATCACGTGCAGTATTTCGCGTGGTGGCGGGCCTTTCAGCAGGGTTTCCTGGCGCCCAACCTGCTGACCCCCGAGCCCACGCCGGCGACCTATTTCAATCTGCTCTGGTGGCTCCTGGCCCAGGTCTCCCGGATCGCCGGGCTGGGCTACGAGGCCACGTATCAGGTGTTGCGCGTCCTCTCCATCCTGATAACGGTGGCCGTCCTGGGCCTTCTCTATCGCCGGGTGGCCCCCTCGGTTTCACAGGCCCGGGCGATGCTGGCCATGGCCCTGCTGGGGAGCGGCTTCGCCTGGTTGCATCCGGTGGTGAAACGTCTGCAGGGATGGCTTCCATTCCCCTCCCTGATGGCCCCTTATGTTCCTTCCATCGCGGAGCCCAACACCTTCTTTTCGGCCATCGCCTATCCCCATTTCCTGATCGCCCTGGCCTCCATCACAGCCATTCTCTGGCTGGCCTATGAAGGGATAGAGTGCGGCCGCTGGCGGGCCAGCCTGGGAGCTGGCCTGCTCGCCCTCTCCCTCAGCCTGCATCACACCTATGACCTGCTCACCATTGGGGCGGTCCTCGGGGGATGGATCCTGTGGCGGATGATGACGCGCCGCTCCGTCCCATGGGCGGAGGGCGCTCACGCGGCGCTGGTGCTGGGGATGGCGGCTCCGGGGGCGCTCTACATGGCTTGGCTAACCCGCCAGGATCCCACGTGGCGGGAGGTGCTGGCCCAATTCGTCAACGCCGGGGTGTTCACGCCGCCCCCGCTGCAGCTCCTCCTGCTCCTGGGCCTTCCCTTCCTTCTGGCCCTCGTCGGCCTGGGGGATCCCCGGCGCTGGCGGGCCTGGACGCCTGTGGAGGCGTGGATGGGGGTGTGGTTCCTGGCCCATCCCCCCTTGGCGTATCTGCCCCTGAGCTTTCAGATCCATCTGCTGAACGGCTGGCAGGTTCCCATCGCCTACTGGGCCGTGCGCGGCGTGGAGCGCATCGTCCAGCGGCGGCCCGCACTGACTTTCTCCCGGGGGATGCGATGGGCGTTGATCCTCTCTCTTCCGGCGAACCTCTATCTGCTGGGATGGCGCATCCTGGACTTGAGCCGGGGGCAGCCTCCTTACAGCCTGCATCGGGATGAAGTGGCCGCGCTGGATTGGGTGGCCGCGCATGGCTGTGCGGACGGGGTGGTCATGGCCCCCGAGCCGGTGGGGGCTTTCGTCCCCATGTGGACTGGCTGCCGGGCCTTTCTCGCTCACTGGACCGGGACGCTGCGGTTTTTCGAGCGCCGGGAGCAGGTTCGCACTTTCTACAGCCCGGCGATGGGAGAGCCCGCGCGCCGGGCGCTGATCGAGCGCTATGGGATCACTCGGGTGATCGTAGGGGCGGATGGAGCTTCGCTGGAGGGGATCCCGTGGCTGATCCCCGTGTTCCAGCGCCCGCGTGCCGCAGTCTTTGTGGTTCAGATGGCCCGTGAAGGCGCAAGCCCGGGAGGAGCGCCATGAGCCGGCTCGCGCGTGTGCTCCTGGTGGTCATGGGCGGGATCGGGTTAAGTGCCCTGGCCTTCTATCGGTTAGCGCTCTATCCTCCGACCTGGTTCGACGAGGGCTCTCACCTGCATGTGCCCAAAGCGCTGGTCCGCTGGGGGGTATACGCCGATTACAGCAGCGAGGGCTTCCGGTTCTCGGGGCCGATCCTGGGGGTCGGGCCCACCGTGCTGTTGCCGATCGCAGGCGCCTTCCAAGTGTTTGGGGTGGATCTGTGGCCGGCGCGCTGGGTGATGGCCGGTTACCTGCTGCTCACGGCCAGCCTGTTCTTCGCCATGGCGCGCCGCTGGGTTCCGGGATCCGGAGCGGCCTTCGCAACCCTCTGGTTCGTGTTCACGCGGAGCCTGGACACCGTGGCCTACGGGCGTCAGGTGCTGGGGGAGGTCCCGGCGATGGCCTTCCTGGCCCTGGGGCTGATCGGCTGGGCGCGGATGGCCCGGGATCGGTGGGGTGGGATCCTCATGGCGGGAGTCGGGTTCGGGCTGGCCCTGATCACCAAGAACCAGTGGGGCATCTTCCTCATTCCCGGCCTGCTGGCGATGGCGATCTTGGGGAAGGCGTTCTACCGGGAGCGGGCCTGGGCGGGGAACCTGGCGATCGCGGGGGTGGCCCTGGGGTTCTGGGGGGTCTGGCAGGGGATCCTGTGGGGCCTCCTGAACCCGGATCCGGTGCGGAGCCTGACGGAGCTGCGGGCCATCGCCGGTGGGAGCGTGATGGTGTTCCCCTCGCCGCGCATGGGAGCGACCGCCCGCAGCCTGCTCACCGTCTTCGACGGAGCCTTCCTCCCCTTCCTCCTGTATGTGGCGGCGCGGAGCGCCCAGCGGACGCCGGAGGGGTATCGCTGGGGGATGATCGGGGTCTTGGCCGCCTTCAACATCGGATGGCTGGTGACCGCTTCGAACGGCTGGCTGCGCTACGCTTACCCGGGCCTGGCGCTCCTGAGCCTGGGAGCTGGTGGGATGCTGGAGGACCTCCGGAGGCAGGCAAAGAAGTCGTGGGGCCTTTCCGCGGCCCTGACCGCCTGGCTGGCGGTTCTGCTGCTCGGCTCCGCCGGGGTGGTGGCGGCGCGGATCGCCCGAGGCGGTGACGGCTCGGCCTTCGCGATGGCGCGCTATCTACGCGCCCATATCCCGGAGGCGGCGCGGATCGAGACGTGGGAGCCGGAGATGATGGTCCTCACGGATCATCGCTACCATCAGCCCCCTCAGCCCCTGCTGGATGTCGCCTCCCGCTTTATCTGGTTCGGTGGCCCGCCGCCCTCGGCCGTCTATCGCTGGGAGGCCAGCGATCCGGACTACGTGCTGGTGGGGGCGTTCGGGCGATGGGTGCAGCTGTATCGGGAGGTGGAGGAAAGCTGTCCGCCGATCGCCTCCTTCGGCCCTTATCGCCTGTATGCGCCCCGGGAGTGCACGATGCTTCGATCCGGAGATAGGAGCGTGCAGCCATGATGAGCTGGAAGCTTCGATCCGGGTGGATCGCCCTGCTTGCCGGGCTGTTCCTGGCTCTGGGGACCGGAAGGTTCGCTCCCGCCTTCGGGCAGGGCGAGGCCGTCCGGTGGGAGAAGCCGGTGCGGCTTTCGGATCCGAACCGGATGGCTTGGTTCCCTGATGTGATTGCAGATGATGCAGGGAATGTGGTGGTGATCTGGTCTGGAGGCATTCGCAGGGGGAAGTCCGCCTTCGATGCCTTGATGCTCGCTCGGTTTCATAAAGAAAACTGGTCTAACCCTGTGGATATTCAGGCTATGCCTGCATTCGAGGACGTGGGGGTTGCAGTTCGCAACTCCATCGCCTTGGATCGCTATGGGGACGTGGTGGTGACTTTTCGAATGCCTCTGAGTCTCTATTTCTCGAAGGCTCCTATGCAATCGGTGGACTCCGCTCAGTCCTGGACACCGCCCCGTCGGCTTAGCGGATCCAATGTGGCCTATTACAACGAGTTGGGGGTAGATCGGGAAGGCCGGATCCATGTGGTCTGGTCGGAGATCGTAACCAACCCTTCATGCGAGCAGTGTGCGGATATCTTTTATCGCTTCTCCGATGATGATGGAGAAACCTGGTCTCCGCCGGTCAACCTCTCCCGAACCCCTGGGGATGATTCCTTGAAGCCTCACCTCTGGATCGGCGAAGGGGGCTGGCTGTATGTGACCTGGCAGGAAAGTGAGGGCCTCTTCACAGGCGGTGGGAAGCCCGCTGGTGTCCGCTTGGCCCGCTCGCCGGATCGAGGTCGCACCTGGAAGGAACCGATGTGGATCACGGCCACTATAGGCACTCCTCAGCAAGCGGTGATTGGAGAGGATGGCCAGGGGACGCTCCTCCTGATCTGGCGGACGGCAGAGGGCCCCGGGGTCTATTTTCAACGCTCCCGCGATCATGGCGAGAGTTGGACCTCGCCGACCTTGCTTCCTGGCTTCCAGGCCCGGCCGTGGACTCAGATCCCGTATGATGACTACGACATGGCTATGGACAGCCTGGGCCGGTTGCATTTCGTGGGCGTGGGGGCGTTGGGGGCGGAGGGCCAGTTGGGGGTCTGGCATCTGATATGGGATGGAGCAACCTGGCAGGGGCCCTTCCTGGTCTCCACAGGCCGGAACCTCCCAGAGTGGACCCGGCTGGTGGTTTCGGAAGGGCGCCGACTGCATTTGGTATGGTTCGAGCGAGATCCAGAGCATCTCTACAAATCCGAAGAGGGTCGATATACAGTATGGTATAGCACCGCGCTGACCAATGCCCCACCGGTCCGGCGCACGCCGGTGCCCACTCCTACCCCGACGCGCTCGCTCCCGCTGCCTTCCGGAGCGCGGGTTCTTCCGACCCCTACCTCCTTTGTCCCGCGGACGATGGATCCGAACCTGCCGGCGGGCCAGCCCCGGCCGGATTCCGAGGCGCTACGTCTGATCGTTCTGATGGGTGGAGGAGTGATCGTATTGAGCACCATCGGCGGATGGGCGTTGCGGCAGCGCTCATAGCTTTATTCATTGAGGAGAGAGCCCGTGCGGATCCTGATGCTCACGCAAGTGTTGCCCTATCCGCTGGCCAGCGGACCGCAGATCAAGACGCATTACGTCCTGCGCTATCTGGCCCGACATCATCGCATCACCCTGGTCTCCTTTGTCCGCTCCGACGGAGAGGCTCGGTCCGCTGAGGCGTTGCGCCCCTATTGCGAGGCGATCCACACCGTCCTCCTCCCCCGCTCCGGATTTCGGGATGGGGTCGCCCTCCTACGGGCGATGATCACCGGCGAACCCTTCGTGATCGCCCGGGATCACCGGCCTGCTCTCTACCGCTTGCTGGAACAATTGAACATGGCCGGATCCTTCGACGCGGTCCACGCGGATCAGCTCAACATGGCGCCCTATGCGCTTCCGGTGCGGGCGCGGCGGGTGCTGGATGCCCACAACGCGGTCTGGCAGATCGCGGAGCGGCTGGCCCGGGCGATGCCGCCGGGACCCTTGCGGTTCCTCGCGGCCCAGGAGGCCCAGCGCCTGAGGCGGTATGAGGGGAGGATCTGTCGGGCCTTCGATCACGTGGTTGCGGTGAGCGAAAGCGACCGGGCGGCCCTGGAGGAGGCAGCGGGCGAGAAGCTGCCGATCCTTGTGGTCCCCATCGCCCTGGATCCTGAGGATTTCCCTCCCATCCCCCGGGAGCCCGGGGCGAAGGGTGTGTTGCACATCGGAGGGTTGCACTGGCCGCCGAACGCGGAGGGGATCCGGTGGTTCCTGCGGGAGGTGTGGGGGCAGGTGCGGGCAGCGGTGCCGGAGGCCCGGCTGTTTCTGGTGGGAGCCCGCCCTCCCGCGGATCTGCGGGCGTGGGCGATCCGGGATCCCTCGGTCATTGTGCCGGGCTTTGTGGCCGATCCCACCGCCTACTGGCGGCAGAGCGCGGTGGTGATCGTCCCGCTTCACGCGGGCAGCGGCATCCGGGTTAAGATCCTGGAGGCGTGGTCCCGGGGGATGCCGGTGGTGAGCACCACCATCGGCTGTGAGGGGCTGAAGGCTTACCATAGGGAGAACATCTGGATCGCGGACGATCCGGAGGGCTTCGCCCGGGCAGTGATTGCCATGCTCCGGGACCCTGGGGAGGCGCGCCGGATCGGGGAGGCCGGCCAGGAGACCATCCGGGCGTTTTATGACTATCGGGTAGCCTGTCGTCCCCTGGATACCATTTATCCGCGTTAAACGGGAGAGAATGGCAGAGATCCTCCGGATTAGGGACAGAGGCCACCCTCAATCCCGCTTGCGGGCCATCACGAGGCATCAGGGCGATCGACCCGTGCGAGCGATCAGGGGAAGATAGACCTGACTCTCCCGGGACAGTGTGGTGAACGTTCCTCTCTTTGCCTCGCTCGCACCGTTCGAGTTCACAGATTGAACCTCGTAGCAGTAGGTGGTCTGCGGGCTTAAGCCGGGGAGCCCCACTGCGTGTTCAACGACCCATTCGGTCTGAGTGACCGTTCTTTCCCAGTTATCACAATTCTGTCCATATCGAACCCGGCTGTCTGCGGGTTGTGAGGTCTGCCATCGAATGACGGCCACGGTGGCCAGCGGGATCGCCGTCGGGCCAGAAGTGATCGCCGGTGGGACAGCACCCTGGGGAGGGGAAACCTGGAGGACAAAGGATTGCTCAGCGGAGGCCCCTCGTGTGTCTGTTGCTTGAACAACAACCGGAAAGGCGCCGGTTGATGAAGGGATCCCATAAAGGAACCCGGTTTGCGTATCCAGGCTCAGCCAAGTGGGTCCTGAACGGATTCGATAGGTTACTGGATCTCCGTCTGGATCCATTGCGTTGATGTTGTAGGCGAAGGGCAAGCCGACGGAGGTGAAAACAGTGCGAGGTTGTGAGGTGATCACCGGAGGGGTGTTCTGGGATCCGCTGGAGACGAGGATCTCAAATTCCTGAACGCTGGATGCTCCTTGAGGATCGCGAGCTCGAAGGCGGACTGCAAATCGGCCTGCTTGCTGGGGGATCCACTGGAGGATTCCGTTGTCTGGATTCAGCTGCATGCCGGGAGGGCCTTGCTCCAGGCTATATGTCACCTGAACTAGGCTATTCGGCTGACCGGTCGGGTCAGGGTCATAGGCCTCTGCGTTGTAGAAATATGGCCTTCCAACTACTGCAGCGGTGATCGGAGAGGAGATGAAGTAGGGGGGATCATTGGTGGGATCCCCGAACGTGAGGGAGGGCAGGCTGGTGAACCCCCTCAGGTATTGAGGCTCATAATGGATCCGGAACTTCGTGCGTCCGTTAATTGTTTGTAAGGGGTAACGATTCCCCAGGGGATCGAAAAGAACCGCTGGGCCGTTGATCCCGTTGGCCACAGCCTCAATGTCTCGATTCCCTTCATTGCTCCAGATCACCAGGATGGTTTCCTCGCCGTTCTTGAAGAGGTGACCTTCCACAAAGGAGGGAGCTTCGCTGATTCGCCCGTAGTAAACAGCGCTCTGCAACTGATCTGCCAGGGCGCGAACAGCGAGGGCCCGTTCGGTGAGGATCCGTGCGGGGTTCCCATCGAGGAGTGATTGATCGTAGTTGTAGCTGAAGAAGAAAACCTTCTTCGCGCCGACGGCCAGATTTCCTACAAGGGTTTTGGCGGGGGACAGGAGGGGGACAACCTGTCCGCCCCGGAAGTAGCTGCTTTCCTCGGGGCGCCAGTGGATGCCGCCTCGCAGAGGAGAGAGAGCTTCTGTGTTCCAGACCGGTTTCATCACACCGTAGCTCTGCATAACCTGAAGGTAGGTATTGATGCTTCCGCAGCAACCATCGGGGGAGAGCCCTTCGCCGCTTCCTTCCTCCAGATAATGAACCGAAAGCACATCGAAGAGCGTGAAGCCCGGGTCCCGGCGTTCTTCCTCCAGCATCAGGCGGAGCACCTGAGAGTCTCCCTGATAGAGATCGGCGGCCAGGATGCGAGCAGAGGGGTCCACGCTCCGGATCACCTGAGCGACGCCGCGGAGGAAGGTCACATAAAGGTTGAAATCACAGGGCTGCCACCAGCCACAACCGTCGATCTCGTTGCCGACGATCCAGTTGTGAACCTGTTCTCGATAGGCCTGAGCAACCCGGCGCAGGTTTTGATAAAACGCGCTGTTGTAATCCCGCGCTCCTGGGGGGGCTCCTCCGATGAGCTTGAAGATGGGGGTGATGTCACTGGAGAGGGCTTCCGACACGAAGGATTGAACTGAAGGGGTCAGGGCTTCCAGGACGCTGCTATCTGTGTCGACGGGGATATCGAAGTGAACCCACTTGATCCCCAGGTGGGCGATCTGAGCGGCGAAGCCGGGGTAGGGATCGATGGCGATGATGAAGCCGAGGGGGGAAGGGCTATCCGGCCCCAGCCGGATGATGGGGTCCACCAGCCCGATGCGCAGATCTTGCAGCTCCCCCTGATCGGTGAAGAGGTCCAGGCGATAAAACCCGTAGCGGGTCAGACGATCTGTGGGAAGCACCAGCCATGCCCCTCCGGTAGGATCCACCTGGATCTGTCCATCGCTTTCAAAGATCTCTCCGTTGATGGTCCAATCTGCCGGGCCGTAGGCATCGGTCAAGCGATAGCGGACCCTGGTAGGGCGCTGATCGATATGAAGCCGGATCGGATCGCCGAGGATGAACAGCCCCCCGTTGGGGAGGGCAGAGCCGCTGAGGCTCAGGGCGCCTCTGACAGGGGATCGGTCTGAAACAACGGGCGGAGGGATCTCCGGCTGAAGGAGGGAAGGCGGATTGGGCGTAGGGGGTATAGTTCGAAGGAGGGCAGATAAAGCCGCCGAGGCAATGACCAACCCAGCGAAGGCAATTGCCGGAACAATGAGACGACGAAGCATCCCTGGCCTCCATACCATGGATTCTAACCTAAATCCAACGCCAACCATATTCTAACGATATCCCTGATCCCTGTCAACTAATCAACCAAGTAGTGCACGCATGTATCCTTCATAGAGTCTGGGCTGAGCCGGAGCGCTTGTGTGCCTTCTTCAGACGTTGGCGCCTTTCCCGGGCCAGAGCATGGGGAGCAGGCAGATGGCGATCCCATAGACCGGATATTGAAAGCGGAAGTCCGGGGCGGTGAGCAGAGGGAACCAGAGTAACGTGTGAATCACGGCAGGCCCGGTTAGCGTCCAGGCGATTTGTAGCCCGTAGCGCCTGGCCAGGATGCTTCCTGTAAACAAGATTAAATACAGAAAAAGAGCAGGCCGCCAGAACAGCCAGATCCACTCGTGCTTCAATGTCTCCCCCAGGAGACGCCACAGCGCTCCACGTAACCTGGGGAACAGAGCCCTTGATGACAGCCCCAATCGATTCGAAGGGGTTCCCCACTCAAACGCATAGACATAGGCATCTGGAGGTTCTGTGATCCGCCACAGGAAATCTGTGCTGCAAAGATAATGTCGGATCATCGCGCCGGGGTTCCGAGCGATCAACCTTGCCCACAGGGATAGAAACTCGCCAGCGTGGGCATCGAAGAAGGACCGATTCAGGACATTGTTGTTCACGACCGGATCCACGAACCGGCATGTGTAAGCGCGGCGCCATAGTTCCAGAGGTTGAATCTGATTTAGGAAATCTCGCTCGGTAGAGGTCAGCGGCGTGCCAGCATAGATCAGGGCGGCCACGTGGTGGATGGGGACCTGCAGGGCGAACCAGCGGGGGACAGCAGGGATGCGCAGCACATACATCTCGGAAGCCTGAACGGCAAGATAGCAGACCAGGATCGGAAGGATGGTTCGAAGAAAGAGGCGAATCCTCTGGCGTGGCCAGAGCATGGCGACCGTGCCTATCGTAAGAAAGATGACCGGCAACCCGTTATGACGATAGAGCGCGACGGCAAGACCGGAGCCCGCAATGCCTATCCAGGTGCTCCACGCAGGCTCGCGGCGGTCCAGAAAATCCCGGGCCAGATGGAGGAACCCTCCAGTTAAACCCAGCAGCCCAATGGCATATGGGACATCTTTCCAGAGTGTGACGCTCATCATCCCATGGCCCGGAGCCAGGGCGCTCAGCCCAACCATCCCCCATCGACCCAGCGATGGGATACCCCATCGCTCCAGCGCCCGCGCGATCACTCCGATCATCAGACCCAGCATAATCATTTGAGCGAGCACTACACTTGCCGGAGAGGGCCAGATCTGATAGATCAAGGCCATGGAAAGCGTGTGGACAGCAGGATGAACATTATTGAAATGTCCACTCAAGATCTGCTCCCACTGATAAAGTGCATCTACTGGAAGAATTCCGGGATAAAATGTCACGAAATAGACCGACCATATCAACCAACAAGGAAAAGCATAGGCAACAACCATCCATCTTGAAGAAGAGGGTTTTGATATATGAATGTGCTCAATTTTCTTAAATATTGAAATTATATTTACAAAAAATAACCCAAGGAAAAATGACGAAACCGTCACATAAGCCGCAGTGATAAAATCCTCAGCTGGATCGCCGATGAACCATCTTGTCCATGGCGCAGAGCGGAATCCGTGAAGGGAGCGGATGGCTTCTGGGGTGATCCCGGGTGGTGGGAGAACTCGATCGGAAATGTGAGCAGAGGGATCTTGAAATGGAGATGGAACAGGAAGAGCGATGGCGATTACGAGGCTTAGTGCCAGAGTGGTGCCCCATTCTGTAGCCTGTAAGGGCCTGGCGTGGAGGGCCCGATGCATCAAGAAGATTAGGATCCCAAGTCCCAGGCTGATCAGGAAAACCCTCGGGGGCTTCTCCCCAGGCAGATAGCGAGGACTGAGATATAGCAACAGCCATACACTGACTCCTGCGATCCAGCCATATTCGAATCGGAAACTCCTGTTCTGCGCTCGGAGAACTCTATTCAGCCCCATCGGAGATCCATCCCTTCCATCGTCCACTTTAATCCCATGACACAGTATAGGAATTTCGGGTTAGAATCAAGGGGTAAAATCGTAGGAGTTGTGAAAGCAGTCATCTCTGGAGCCCTGAGATGAATGGCTTGTATCGTCTCTTCGAGGCAACCCTGAGCCCGTGGGTGGCGCTAAGGGAGGGACCGGATTACGAGGCGCTGCTGACCTGTATCCGGTGCGCCCGCTGCCTCCCGGTCTGTCCGACCTATCAGGAGACGCTCCACGAGGCGCAGTCCCCCCGGGGGCGCCTGGCCCTGCTTCGGGCGGTGGAAGAGGGCCGGCTGCCCCTCGATGAGTCCGTGGAGGCTCATCTCTATCATTGCCTGGATTGCCGGGCGTGCAACACGGTCTGCCCGGCGGGGGTCCCCATCGGAGAGCTGATCGTCGCTGGCCGGGCGGCTACGGCGGCCCAGCGCCCGCGGCCATGGTGGTTGCGTCTGCTCCTGGAGCGCGCCCTGGGCTCACCCCGGGCGGCCGAGTGGGCGGCTGCGCCCCTGCGCGGGGCCTGGCGCCTGGGCCTGATCCCCCTCGCCCGCTGGCTGTTCCGGTTCTTCCCTCCGCTGCGGGAGCTGCTGGACTGGGTTCCGCGTCCCGCCCCTCCGGTCCGCCGGGCGTTGCGCGATCGCCCGGCCCCGGCGGAGGCTCGTTACCGGGTGGGCTTCTTTCTGGGCTGTGTGATGAACGCGGTGTATGGGGACGTGGTGCGGGCCAGCGTTCGTCTGCTGGAGCGTCTGGGGTGCGCAGTGGTGGTTCCGTGGGATCAGGCGTGTTGTGGCGCGCCTCAGGACGATCAGGGCCTGCGGGAGGCGGCCCGGCGCTTCGCCCGTCGCAACATCGCCGCCTTCGAGGCCCTGGGGCCGCTGGATGCGATCGTGGCGGACTGCGCGGCGTGCAGCGGTTTCTTGAAAGAATACCCCCATCTGCTGGCGGAGGATCCGGAGTGGGCGGACCGCGCGCGGGCCTTCGCCGCCCGGGTCCGGGACCTCACCGAGTGGCTGGAGGCGATCTGGCCAGAGGAGCTCCAGCCGATCGCTTCCGGTCTCCGCTTGACGTATCATGAGCCATGTCATCTGAGCCACGTCCAGGGGGTGCGGCGGCAACCCCGGGCGTTGCTCCTGCGGCTGCGAGGGGCGACGTTCCGGGAGCTGCCGGACGCGGCGCGCTGTTGCGGCAGCGCGGGCATCTACAACCTGACCCATCCGGCCATGTCCCGCCGGCTGCTGGAGCGGAAGATGGCGGACATCGCCGCCACGGGAGCCTCCGTGGTGGTCACCGCCAACCCGGGATGCCTGCTCCAGCTGGAGTGGGGCGTCCGCCGGTCGGGGCTCGCCGTGCAGGTCCGGCATCTCTCCGAGCTCCTGGACGCGGCGCTCTCGTCTTCCGAGGGGAGGGAAGGATCAGGATGGGGCGCTGGGTGATCCCGCCGGAGGTCCATGGGAACGGCCGCTTTGTCATCTCCCGCCGTGAGTTCGTCCCAGCTTACTTGAAGACCTACGAAGAGGGCCGGCTGAAAGAGAAGGTGGAGGAGGCCCTCTCCCACCTGGGGCCCTCCTGTCGGGTCTGTCCGCGCCTGTGCAAGGGGGTGAACCGCCTGGAGAACGCCTTCGGGGTCTGCCGGGTGGGGCGCTACGCCCGCGTGGCCAGCGCCTTCCCCCACTTCGGCGAGGAGGACGTCCTGCGCGGCTGGCGGGGGTCCGGGACCATCTTCTTCTCCTGGTGCAATTTGCGTTGCGTTTTTTGCCAAAACTATGAGATCAGCCAGCTGGGGGAGGGGGAGGAGCTGACGCCGAAGGAGCTGGCCCGGCTGATGATCCGCCTGCAGGAGATGGGCTGTCACAACATCAACTTCGTCACCCCGGAGCACGTGGTCCCGCAGATCGTGGAGGCGCTCCCCTATGCCATCGAGATGGGCCTGCGGGTTCCCCTGGTGTATAACACCAGCGCCTACGACAGCCTGGAGAGCCTGCGGGTGATGGAGGGCCTGGTGGATATCTACATGCCGGATTTCAAGCTCTGGACCCCCGAGCGGAGCCGGAAGTATCTACTGGCGGCGAACTATCCGGAGGTGGCCCGCCAGGCCATCGCCGAGATGCACCGCCAGGTGGGCGAGCTCCGGGTGGACGAGGACGGCCTGGCGCTGCGCGGCGTGCTGGTGCGCCATCTGGTGATGCCCAGCCTCCTGGACGAAACCCGGGAGATCATGCGCTGGCTGGCCGGCCTCTCCCGGGACACCTATGTCAACCTGATGGATCAATATTACCCGGCCTGGAAGGCGAAGACGGACCCCCGCTACGCGGAGATCAACCGGCGGGTGTTCCGCCGGGAGATGGAGGAGGCCTTCCGGATCGCCCGGGAGGCCGGGCTGTGGCGTTTCGACGTCCGCTGGCGGATGGTGATCCCCGGCCTGGAGTGGATCGCCGTCGAATAACCTGAGGCGAACCGGCGACGCGCCCGAAGCAAGGCGCATTCTGATCTGGAACGCAGATCTCAACGGAGCGGCGCGATGACAGCGGAGATGATCCCAGACGGCGAAAGGGTGGTGGGCGTCCGGTTCCATCCGGTCGGCAAGATCTATCACTTCGACCCGGGGCCTTACGACCTGCAGGTGGGCGATTGGGTGATCGTGGAGACCCCCCGTGGCAAGCAGTTGGGCCGCGTGGTCTCCCTGGGGATGCCCCGCAGCGGACGGATTGAAGGCCCCCTGCGGCCGGTGGAGCGGCCGGCCACCAACCGGGACCTGGCCATCCGCAAATACTGGGAACGCAAGGAGATCGAGGCGCTGGTGGTCGCCCGTGACCACGCCCGCCAGCTGGGCCTTGCCATCAAGATCGTGAAGGTCGAGATCTCCTTCGACGGCAAGCACATCTCCTTCCTCTATCACACAGAGGAGAAGGTGGATCTGGAGCCCCTTCGGGAGCGGCTGGCGGCCATCTACCGGGGCCGCCAGGTGGAGCTCCGGCTGATCGGGCCCCGGGACGTGGCGAAGATCATCGGCGGGATGGGGGCGTGCGGCCTCGAGACCCGCTGCTGCGCCCTGTTCCTCACCGAGTTCAGCCCCATCTCCATCAAGATGGCCAAGGAGCAGGGCCTCTCCCTGAATCCGGAGGATATCACCGGGATGTGCGGGCGGCTCCGGTGTTGCCTGATCTACGAATACGAGCAATACGTCCGGGCGAAGCAGGAGCTGCCCAAGAAGGGCAAGGCGGTGATGACCCCTTATGGGGAAGGGGTAGTGGTGGAGGTGCTCCCCCTCAAAGAGGCGGCCCTGGTCCGCGTGGGCGATCAGATCCATGAGGTGCCCAAGGAGCAGCTCCAGCCCCTGGAGGAGCTGAAGGCCCTCCAGCAGAAGGCGGAGCAGCCATGCAACAACGGGGAGAACTGCACCTGCGGCCGACGCGGCGGAGGGAACGGGGAGAACCCCGGATAGCGAGCGCCCGGGGTTGAGATTCCGCCTGATGGGGGCTGGGTGGAGGAGGGAAGGCCCGCCGCCCAGCCCGAAGATCCTCTCGATGAGGTCCAGGAACCGGTGACGGCGACCGCAGACGTGGTGATCTGCGGGGCGGGGATTGCGGGGATCTCCGCCGCTTATCATCTGAGCCTTCGGAAGCCTTCCCTCCGGATCCTCTTGGTGGATTCAGGCCCCCCGTTGGGCCTCACCAGCGACAAGTCCACCGAGGCCTACCGCAACTGGTGGCCGGGGCCCGACGGGGCCATGGTCCGCCTGATGAACCGGAGCATCGATCTCCTGGAGGAGCTGGCCCGGGCGACGGGGAACGCCTTCCGCCTGAACCGGCGGGGCTACCTTTACGTTACAGCTGACCCTGAGCGGGCGGAAACCCTGCTTCAGGCGGCGGAGCAGACCGCCCGGGAAGGGGCGGGGCCGGTCCGTCGCCACACGGGCTCCCCGGGGGATCCACCGTATCTCCCCTCGCCCCCTGAGGGGTTTGAGGGTCTTCCGGATGGCGTGGACGCGTTTCTGGACCCTGGCCTCATCCGCCGTCGTTTCCCGTATCTCACCGACCAAGCGGTGGCTGTGTTCCACGTCCGCCGGTGCGGCTGGCTGAGCGCCCACCGCCTGGGGATGTTGCTTTTGGAGCAGGCCCGGGCGCGGGGGGTCGCCTTCCGATCCGCCCGGCTGGTCGGCGTGGAGGTCCGGGGCGGACGGGTGCAGGCGGTCCGCCTGAGCGTCCCGGGGGGTGAGGAGACGGTGGCCACGGGATGCCTGGTCAACGCGGCCGGCCCCTTCCTCCGGGAGGTGGCCCGGATGCTGGACGTGGAGCTCCCGGTGTTCTGCGAGCTGCATTGTAAGGTGATGTTCCCGGATGTGGAGGGGGTGATCCCCCGGGATGCGCCGTTGATCATCGGGGCGGATCCTCTTCAGTTGCCGTGGTCGGAGGAGGAGCGGGATCTGCTTCAGGAGATGGGGCGTTCGGAGCTGCTCGGGGTGCTGCCCGGGGGCGCGCATCTGCGGCCGGAGGGCGGCCCGGAGAGCCCCTATGTCCTGATGCTCTGGCCTTATGCGACCCGGCCGGTCGATCCGGTCTTCCCGATCCCGGAGGATCCGCTGTTCCCTGAGGTGGTGCTACGCGGGCTGACGACGCTGATCCCCGGGCTGCGGATCTATATCTCGCGCATGCCCCGCCCGGCCGTGGACGGCGGATACTACGTGCGGACCCCGGAGAACCGCCCGTTGATCGGCCCGCTACCGGTGGCGGGGGCGTATGTCATCGGGGCTCTCTCCGGCTTCGGCATCATGGCCGCGATGGGGGCGGGGGAGCTGCTGGCCGCCCACATCCTGGGGGAAGGGCTTCCGGACTATGCGCCCGCCTTCACCCTCGATCGCTACGAGCGACCGGATTACCGAGCCCGCCTGCACGCGTGGGGGGAGACATGGCAACTTTAGCACTCCTTGCAAGAGGACAACCCAGCAGGAGCCCCGGGAGGGCGCTCCACTTGGCGATCCCCCTCTTGGTTCTCCTGTTCCTTTCCGCGTGTCATGTTCAGGCCTCCTTCCGGGTGGGCTCGCCGTCCGAACAACCCGTGCGCTTCCCCTTCCATCCGCTCCCGGACCTTCGCAAGCTCCCTCCAGGGGCAAGTGCAACCCGGGTGCTTTCGCTCCCCGTGCCGACCGCGTTGGCCTTCGCGCCGGACGGCCGGGTGTTCATCGCTGAGAAGGGTGGATTCGAAGGAGATCAAGAGGCGCACGTGTGGACCTTTAACGGGGCTTCCCTGCAGCGCTGGCTGACCCTGACGGTGAGCACCGAAGGGGAGCGTGGCTTGGTAGGGCTGGCCCTGGACCCCTATTTCGAGCGAGATAGCTTCGTGTATCTGGTTTACACGTCCGCCCGGCCCCAGCCGGAGTGGCGTCTGGTGCGGTATCGGGACGAATCGGGTCGCGGCGTGGAGCCGACAGTGTTGATGCGCGCGGCCTTTGATCCCTCGTGTTCCTTCCACTTCTCGGGCCACATCGCGTTCGGGCCGGATGGGCGTCTTTACGTGGCGATCGGGGACCTCTGTCTGGGGAACCCCGCTCAGTATCTCGAGCATCCGGCCGGCAAGATGCATCGCCTGAACCCGGACGGGACAATCCCCCCGGACAACCCGTTCTACGACGGCAGTGGGCCGAACCTGGACAGTGTGTTCGCCCTCGGGTTCCGGAACACTTTTGCCTTCACCTTCGACCCACTCTCAGGACAGATCCTGGGAGCGGAGAACGGGCCCCAGTGCAACGATGAGCTGAACCGGATCCGGCCGGGTGGGAATTACGGTTGGCCCTGGGATTTCAACCACCAGACGTGCGAATATGCGGACCTGCCTCAGTTTGAGAAACCTCTTTATGTCTGGAAGACGCCGATCGCCCCGGCGGGGATCGCGGTCTACTCCGGCCCCATGTTTCCGGAATGGAACGGGGCGGTGCTCATATGTGCGTGGAACACCGGCCAGCTGCACCTGTTGACGCTGGATGACAGCCGCCAGCGCGTGACCGGCGTCTTCGCCTACTCCATCCCCGGCGCCTCCTGTCGGATCGGCCCCTGGGTGGCGCCCGATGGGGCGGTGTGGTTTGCGGATGCCGATGGCCTCTATCGCCTCTACCGTCCTTGGCGGAATCTATCGTTCCTTCTCCCGCTCCCCCGTTAGGCGGGGACCGGGTATCTCACGGCCTTCCGCGGAAGGCGCTGAGGCACAGGAGCGCGAAGGACAGCCCCGAGAGGGCCAGGCCCAGGCGCACGGAAAGCGGCTCGTAGCGAAGGATCACGACGTGGGCGCCCGCGGGCACAGGGACCGCCCGCAGGGTCGTATAGGCTCGCAGCACCGGGGCGGGCTGCCCATCCACCCATGCCTGCCAGCCGGGATACCAGACATCTCCAATGACCAGGAACCCGGGCTTCTCCGTCCAGACTTCCAGCTGCAGCGCCTCGGGAGCCCAGGCTTGCACCGTCAGGCGCGGCGGCGTCGAAGGAGGGGACATCCCCGGCAGCGGCCATAGGCGGTCCAGGATCACCGTCCGGAGGGGGTCGAAGGCGGCGTCCCGCAGGGCGCGTAACGCGGTTTCATCGTCGAAGACCACCGCCTCATACATCAGGTGAAAGCGGGAGAAGGGGACCTCCAGGCAGCGGAGCTCAACGGCTTTTTCCCCGAGCATGAGGGATCGGACGGGGCGGGAGGGGAAGGGAAGGGGTGGCTCATCGGCGCGCTGGAGATAGCATCCCACGCCCATCAGCGCCCAGACCCGCTCCCCCGGCACTTGCTGGCGGAACCGCAGGAAGGGGCGCAGGGCCAGCGTGACGGAGCCATGGAGATCCTCCACGCCGACCTGAGCAGTCCAGTTCCCGGTGGCGTGTCCGCGGGTGTCGACCCGGTAGGGAGGCCCGCTCGCCGGGAGCATATCCGGCGTGATCGGGGGAGCGGCGACCGCCTCCGGATCCTGCCACACCCGATGGCCGGCCTCCGCGGTCCGCCAGGCGACGGAGCCCACATCCAGGGCCAGCAGGGCGACAAGGGCCCAGCGGGTGCGGGGCCAGCCGCGCAGGAGGAGGAGCGCGCCCGTGGCCATCGCCCACGGCCACCCAGCTTGGGAGAGCAGCCGATGGAGGCGAGGCCACTGCGAGATGTCCTGGGCCTGGATGAGCAGAAGGGCCCCCAGGAGCAGCAACCCAGTGCCCCCTATGATCCATCTTAGTGCGCGCCGGAGGGATTCAGTGGGCGGACGGGGCCAGCCTTCCACCGCCAGGGCGACGAGACACCAGGCGGGGATCAGGGCTGCCCGCTCTTGGTTGCGGAAGAGTTCCAGGACCGGCAGGAGACGGACGAGGGCCGGATACAGGGCAGCTTCTCCTCCCAGCGCCCACAGCCCGCCGACGCCCGCCAGCCCTCCCCACAGGATGCGGGGGAGTTGTCCTTCAGGTGTCCCTGCGGCGAGGTTTGCGAGGGCCAGAAGGAGCGTGGGGATCCCGACGTAGAGCGGGGACCACAGGGTAAGCTGGGGCCAGAACGTTCCAGCGAGCTCCCAGAGCTCGAACCCGCCTGCCCGCTGGGGAAAGGTCCACTCCGTCCGCTCCGTCCAGGGGATGAGCTCCAGCGTGGCGAGGAGCGGCGCCGCCGTGAGCCCGGTGCCCAGCAGGATCACCCGAGCCAGCTCCCGCGCTCCCCGGGCGCGCCCGGCCTGCCGGGCTCCCAGCTGGGCCCCCGCGAAGGCGAGCGCGATCAGATAGACGTAGAGCGTGGTCTGCGTGTGCCCTCCGAGGAACGTCATCGCCCATGCGAGGATCGCCAGGGCGCGCCAGCGGCCGGGATGGGGCGCTCCCTCCAGAAGCCCGGCCAGCCCCCACAGGAGCCAAGGCAGCCAGGCCAGGCTGGCAACGATCGGGGGATCCTGGAGGGGGTAGCCGGTGAGATACCCGCTCAGCCCCCAGGCGAAGGCACCGAAGGCCGCGGCGGCGCGATCGCGGGCGGTGCGGCGGAAGAACCCGTAGGCCCCCCATGCGGTCAGGATCAGATGCGCGATCGTCTCCGCAGCGTAAGCCCGGGCGCTCAGCGGATGTCCCTGGCTGAGGAAGGCAACCGCCCAGCGGACCGGATAGAAGGCCTGAGCTTGGATGTCCGCGGCGAAGGGATGACCGCCCAGGGTGTAGGGATCCCAGAGGGGGAGCTGCCCGGCCTGGAGACGCCGGTGGGCATAGGCCGCAAACGGATAGTGGTGCTCAGTGAAGTCTCCCGGGCGGAAAGCGGCCTGGGCCCGGGGGTCCCCGGACCAGAAGGGCCAGTAGAGCAGAGCGATCCATCCCGCCAGGGCCAGGAGGACCCCGCTGTCCGCCAGCCCGAGGGGGCGCCGCATGGGTCAACGCCCCTGAAGCAGGACCTCCACCGCGCGCTGCAGCTGGGGATCGGCCCCGCCGGCCTCCGCCCCGGGCTCCACCTTCACCTCCACATCGGGGTTCAACCCTTCCCCGTGGATCGCCCGGTTCTTCGGGGTGAACCAGCGGGCGATGGTCACCCGGAGCTCCGAGCCGTCCGATAGGGTGTGGGAGAGCTGGACCGATCCCTTCCCGAAGGTGCGCTCGCCGACCAGGAGGGCGCGCCCGCGGTCCTGCAGGGCGCCGGCGACGATCTCCGAGGCGCTGGCGCTGCCGGCGTTCACCAGCACGACCATGGGGATCTTCTCGCCCGGATCGCCGCTCTTCGAGCGGAAAACCCGCTCCTCACCGTCCTTCATCCGTTCGTAGGCCACGATCCC
This sequence comes from Thermoflexus hugenholtzii JAD2, assembly GCF_900187885.1. Classification (NCBI taxonomy): domain Bacteria; kingdom Bacillati; phylum Chloroflexota; class Thermoflexia; order Thermoflexales; family Thermoflexaceae; genus Thermoflexus; species Thermoflexus hugenholtzii. The sequence continues at coordinate 342,586 of NZ_FYEK01000027.1, forward strand.
TTCATCCAGGAAGAGATCCGCCACCTGGATCGCCTGGTCCAGGAACCCGCCGGGGTTATCGCGCAGGTCGAGGATCAGGCCGTGGGGGTTCTGAGCCAGCAGGGAGCGGAGCTGATCTCGGAGCTGTCGGGTCGCCTGGGCGCTGAAGTCGAAGAGGCGGAGGTAGGCGATGCCCTCGGGCAGCATGCGGGCTTCCACCACCGGGATGGTGATGCGAGCCCGGGTGACGGTCACCCGGATGGGATCGCGCTGGCCGGGCCGTTCGATGGTGAGGGTCACCGAAGTGCCCGCTGGGCCCCGGATCAGGGCCACGGCCTCGTAGATGCTGTAGCCGACAATGGATTGCCCGTCGACTTCGATCACCAGATCCCCCGCGCGGAGGCCTGCCTTCTGGGCCGGGGAGCCCTCGAAGACGCGCACGATCTCCAGTTTGTTGTCCCGGTTCATGCGCACCATGGCCCCGATCCCCTCGAACTGCCCGGAGGCGTCCTCCTCCAGGATGCGGGCGATCTTTGGCTCGATGAAAGACGTGTAGGGATCCCCCAGGGTCTGCAGGGCCCCCCGGATGGCGCCGTAGGCGACGGTCTGCGGGGAGGGGATCTCCCCGTAGTATTCCTCCTGGACCAGTTTCCAAGCCTCCCAGAACACGTCGAAGGCTTCCTGGAGGTCCCGTGGAGGAGCGGCCGGCGCAGCAGTCGTTGGGGTTGTGGGGAGGGCGTGGGGGGCGCGGGCGGTCATCCCCCAGGCGACGCCGAACCCGGTCAGGAACGCCGCGCCGACGAGGCCGGTCGCCAGCACGGCGAAGAGGAGGAGGTTTCCCAGCCGTTTGCCCAGATCGCTCACGTTCAGCCTCCTGAGCGCAACCCGATGGATCCCTTGAGGATTTTAGGGCTGCATCCGGTGGGGCTCCAAAACCGCCGGGGCCCCGCCGGAACAAAAAACGCCGCAGCCTTGGCGCTGCGGCGGGATGGGCGAGGAGGGACTCGAACCCCCGACCTCACGGATGTGAGCCGTGCGCTCTGACCACCTGAGCTACTCGCCCGTCACCACCACATTATAGCAACATCCGCCCGAACCGGCAAGCCCCGCCCTTCCCGCTCTCCGGTCGGGACGGGGGTTAGATCTATAGGGGAAGGACCCTTGCCCGTGAAAGCATCCCGCTGCCTGATCGCGGATATACTGAGATGAGATCTATTCCGGCGATCTGGGAAGCGATCGGTTACGGGGGTATCAAAGGAACGCCGCAGAAGGCATTGGTCGTGGCGGGAGCTGTTCCTGTTCCATGACGCGGAGTCGCGGCGAAAGCCGCTCCTACGGAAACCGGTTTTTGTGGGAGGGGATTGAGACCCGAATCTCTGTTCTCAAGATGGCCAGGGTTGCAGCTACAAAGTAGATACCGAGATGAATTTCGGCCTACGTAAGGGGGTCAGCTCGGGGCCTCATGTCTTCGATCCCGCAAGGGGCGCAGCGGAAGCTGCTCCTACCGTTTTGGGAGGGGGTCCGGGATGGAGATGCTTCGATGGGAGGCGGAGGTGGTGGTGGTGGGCACGGGACCGGGCGGGGCGACGGTGGCCCGGGAGCTGGCCCGGGCGGGCCGGCGGGTGCTGCTGTTCGAGCGCGGCGGCCCGGAGCGGGGCCGCCCGCTGTATGGCACGCATCTGGGTGCCCTCCGCTACACCGAGCGGGGCGGCCTCTTCTTCACCCCCGAGGGGATCCAGGTGGTGGCCCCCCATATGGTGGGCGGGGCCACCGGCATGTTCGCCGGTTGCGCGGCGCCGCCGCCCGATTGGCTGCGGACGAAATACGGGATCGATCTCCGTCTGGAGGTCGCGGAGACCATCGAGGAGCTGAGGATCGCCCCGTTGCCCCCGGAGCACCGCGGCGCGGCCTCCACCCGCTTGGCCGAGGCGGCCCGCGCCCTCGGCTACGCCATCTATCCCCAGCCCAAATTCATCCGCCCCGAGCGCGCCCCGCGCTTTCAATGCGGCGCCCACTGCCTCCTCGGATGCCGTTGCGGGGCGAAGTGGAGCGCCGCCGAGTTCGTGGAGGAGGCCGTCCGGGCGGGCGCGCTCCTTTTCCCCTACGCGTTCGTGGAGCGCGTCCTCCTCGAGGGAGGACGGGCGGTGGGGGTGGCGGGTCGCATCCGGGGGCAGCCCTTCATCGCGCGGGCGGACCGGGTGGTGCTGGCCGCCGGGGGCCTGGGCACCCCCCGCATCCTGCAGGCCTCCGGTTTCCGTGGGATCGGAGAGGGGCTGGCGATGGATCTCACCGTGATCGTGTACGGCCGATCCCGGGCGGATGGGAACGCCTCGGACCCCCCGATGACCTGGTCCTGGGAGGATCCGGGGCTGGAGGTCATGTTCAGCACGCTCATGGATCCCTGGCTGCTGTATCCGCTGGTGGCGGGGATGAGCGGCCTGCGCCATGTGGCGACCTGGCCGCGCTGGCGGCAGATGCTCGGGGTGATGATCAAACTCCGCGATACGCTCTCCGGCCGCCTCCACCCGGATGGATCCCTCTCGAAGCCGCTGACCCCGACGGATCGAGACCGGTTGCAGGAGGCTGTGGGCATCGCCCGGCGTATCCTGAGCGAGGCCGGGGCGGATCCCGCTTCGATCTTTGTCTCCCCGATGCGGGGGACCCATCCCAGCGCCACCGTGCGCATCGGAGAGCTGGTGGACACGGATCTGCAGACGGAGGTGCGGGGGCTGTACGTCTGCGACGCCAGCGTGTTCCCCGAGGCGCTGGGGCGGCCGACGGTGCTGACCCTCATCGCCCTGGGCAAGCGCTTGGCCCGGTCCATGGTTGAAGCGTAGAAGCGATGTTCCTCAAAGCGGAGCGGCGCGATGGATGCGGAGGAGCTGGCGCGTCGTCTGGAGGCGATCCCGCGGGTCCCGCTGCTCGCCGCGCCCACCCCGCTGGAGCCTCTGCCTCGCCTGAGCGCGGCGCTGGGCCGGCCGGTTTACCTCAAACGGGAGGACGCCATCGGGCCGGCGCTGGGGGGCAACAAGGCCCGTCCCCTGGAGTATCTGCTGGCCGACGCCCTCCGCCGGGGCCATCGCCGCGTGGTCACCTACGGCGGCCTGCAGTCCAACCATGCGCGGATCACGGCCGCCGCCGCCCGGCGCCTGGGGCTGGAGCCCCATCTCTTCTACTTCACCCCTCGTCCTCCTCGTCTGAGCGGCAACCTCCTGTTAAACGAGCTGCTCGGAGCCTTTATGCACTTCTTCCCCTTCGGCGGCGGAGGAGGCCCCCGTTCCCTGGCGTGGACGGACTTCCTGGTTCGGGTCTTGGCCCGGCTGTGGGTGGGCCGCCATTACTTCATCCCTGTAGGTGGGCGCTCGGTCCTGGGCGGGCTGGGCTACGTGCGGGCCGCCCTGGAGCTCCACCATCAGGCCCAGGCGCACGGGCTGGGGCCGGCCTGGGTGGTGACGGCGGTGGGGACCGGGGGGACGCTGGCCGGGTTGTGGGCGGGATGGACCCTGCTTCGCTCCCCGCTGCGCCCCCTGGGCATCGACATCGGGGGATTGTGGAAGGACCTCCCGGCCGCCATCGCCCGCCTCGCCGGGCAGATCTGCGCCCGCCTGGGCGAGCCCCACCGGTTCCCGACGACTGAGGTGCCTCTGATCGAGCGGACCTATGCGGGATCGGGTTACGGGGCGCCCTCCCCGGAGGGGAACCGGGTGCTGCGGGAGCTGGCGCGTCTGGAGGGGATCCTGCTGGATCCGGTTTACACGGCGAAGGCCTTCGCTGGGATGCTGGATTTGCTCCAGAAGGGGAAGCTGGGATCCGATGAGCCGATCATCTTCCTGCACACCGGGGGCATCCCCGCGCTGTTCGCCTTTGAGGCCGGCGACCTGGCGGCGTGAGCTTCAATCCGCAGGGGGCAGCAGGGGCATCCGCCAGCGCGGGACAGGGGCGCGGGGGCTTTCGCGGGCGATCAGCATCACGCTGGCGATCATCAGCAGCGCGCCGAGCCACTGAACCAGCGTCAGGCGTTCCCCCAGGAACCCAACGGCCAGCCCCACGGTGACCAGGATCTCCAGCACCGTGAGCAGGGCGGTCTGGACCCCTCCCAAGCGCTTGACGCCGAGGAACATCGTCAGCCGCGAGAGCATCAGCACCCCCGCCATGGCGGCGATGGGGCCCAGGGCGGCCGTCGGGACGGAGGCGCGGGCGTTGCCCATCGCCCAGCCGGCGACCGGGGTGAAGGCGGCCGTGGCCGTCAGGGCGTAGAGGGTGAGGGTCTGGGCGGGCATCTCGTAGAGCACCCGCTGGCTGAGCACTACATGGAGGGCGTAGAGCCCGCTGGAGAGCAGCACCAGGATCACCCCCAGGGGATCCGGCATCCCCTGGAAGCGGCCCAGCAGCAGCCCCACCCCCAGCCCGGCCATCAGGATCCGCACACGAGTCCATCCCGGAACAGGCTCCCCGTTCAGGTGGGTGATCACCGCGACCAGGACGGGATACATGGAGTAGATCAGATGGGCGACCGCGGCGTCCAGCCGGTAAAGGCCCATATAGTAGAAGATCGAGCCCAGGGCGTTGGTGAAGCCCACGGCGAGGCATCCGAGCAGGCCCACCGGATAGATGTAAAGATAGCGGCGCCAGCGAGGATGGATCAGGTAAAGGGCCCATAGGGCCAGGGCGGCGATCCCGCTGCGCAGGATGACCACGGTGGCCGGGTCCGCGCCGTCCCGATAGGCCAGCTTGGCCAGGATCGGCGCCCCGCCCAGCATGATCGCCGAGGCCAGCGCCGCCAGGATCCCTTCCCACGCCATCGTCGCTCTGTCCTCTGAGGAGATCAGACCGCCAGACCGTGCCGCCGCCGGATCGCCTGAACCTGCGCCCACAGCAGCCCCCGCCACGCGATCCCCGTCCGCCATCCCCCCGGGCATGGAGTCCCATCCAGCTCCTCGTGGCCCTTCACCGCTTCGATCCCCAGCCCGAGGTGCTCCAGGAGGAAGGCGATCAGCTCCGCCGTGGCGGTGAGCTGACCCTCCCTCGGGGGTTGCCTCCGGAAGTCCCCGATCAGCCCGATGCTCACGGAGCGCGTCGGATCGGCTCCTGCATGGGAAACCGCCGCCGTCAGGGGATGGATCCGGTAAAGGGTTCCATCTCCGGCCACCAGGAAATGATACGTCGGCCCGGGCAGCCCGAGCCGTTCCGTCTGGAAGGCGACGATCTGCTCCGCCGGGACCGCCGGATCGGTCCCGGTGTGATGGAGGATCAGCTCTCGGATCCGCCAGAGCGGGCGGGGCGGGAAGGGAGCGCGAGAGGGGAGGTCGCGCCAGCCGGGCTCCGGCAGCCCGGGGATCGGCCACCCGGCCTCCTTCAGGATCCGCTGCGCCGCCTCCCGAACGGCCGCGCCGGAAAAGGGGACAGCGCCGGCGGAGGGGAAGAGCTCATCGATCGTCCGGATCTGGGCCGGTCCCAGCCGGAAGCGGATCATCAGCCACGCACACAACCGGGCGACCCGGTCCAGTGGTGTAGGGGCGAGCGGCTGGCCCTCCCGCCATCCGGCGATGGCGAGGCCCACGCTGATGCGTCCGCAGCCACCGGCGTGATCCGTCATCGCCTCCAGCGGGAGGGTCCAGAAAACCCGTCCGTCCGCCGTGAGGTAAAAGTGAAAAGGGAAGCCCAGGCGTCCCTTGTGTTCGATCAGGAACTCCGCCAGGGCCTGTGGGGGCAGATCCCCGGGGATCTCCAGAGGATGCAGGATCAGATACCGGACCCCCTCCAGGGGGCGTCGGGGCCAGGGGGAAGGCTTCCGGCGGGGCAGCAAGGGTTCGATCCACTCCAGGGAGAGGTTCAGGCGCTGGAGGTCCGCATCGGCCCAGGGGCAGGGGGCTGTCGGGACGCGGCCGGGATCCCCTTCCAGGGCGACGTCGAGGGCGTGCACCCAGCCGGCGCCTCCCTCCCATCGGACTCTCCACCATCGGCGGTCGGAGGTCGTCAGCTCGGCGACGCCCCGGCTCCCCGCCGGAAGCTCGGCGAGGGCGGGGGCGGTGGGGGAGGGCGCGAGGCGGAGCGCCGTGGCCCGGCGCAAGGTCAGCCGGACCGGGCCGTCGCGCCGCACCGGGATCTCCTGGGGATCACCCCGGAACGTGAGGGCTTCCCGGGGCACCCAGCCCTTCCGCCCCCGATCCGGCAGGAGCAGGGCCACCCAGCGGCCGTCCGCCGTCCGCTCAACGGCGAAAGCGGCCTGCCCGGTGGGGAGCGCCCGCCCGATGGGTTCGCCTTCCGGCCGATCGCGAAGCGGCATCTCCATCCGGAGGGTGACGCGCGGGTATCGCTGGAGCCCCACATCCCATCGAAGGCGGGCCGTGAGCGCGCGGTCCAGATCGCGCAGCAATCCCGTCTTGCCCTCCATGAACCAGGGATCCACGCGTTGCCAGCGGTAGAGGGCCATGCAGCGGATCGGCGGATGGGCCGGATCCGCGTTCCAGCGGTGGATCTCCGTGTAGGCTTCGGAGATCCAGCCGGTGTCGGCGTCGGGCCAGGGGATGGGCCGGCCGCCCTGATCCCCCATCGAGGCCTCGGTGATGAAGAGGGGGAGATGGCGCAGGTGAGGCGGGATCGCCTCGATGAAGTCCTGATAGGCGCGGAAGCCCCATCGCCGAGCCTCATAGGGCGGGGGGCAGCGGAGGTCCATGGCGAGGGCCTGAGGGTCCGCGCTCTGGCCGGCGACGTGAAGGGCGATCCCGTCCAGGTCCTCCCCCAGGGCCGCGATCAGGTCGTGGAAATAGACGATCCAGTCCCCGGTGGGGTTGCCGGGGTAACGGAGGACGGCGGTGAAGGGGGCCACAGCGGCCGGGATCACCCAATCCTCCTCGTGCCCGGGCTGGTTGCGGATCCACTCCCGGCAGAGCCGGAAGCAGCGGGCGTAGCGCTCCGGCGTGATCCATTCCGCGGCCTCGCAGACGGCGCCGCGGGGGTCGAGGCGAGCGCCGGGCTGTTGCTGGGGGTGGTTGGGCTCGTTCCCGATGATCCAGATATGCGCCCCCGGCGAGGCGGCGACGAAGCGGGCGCAGCGCCGGGCGAAGGCTTCGTAGCGGTCGGAGGAGGGGAGGGTGCCGTTGGGATAGCGGCCGTGGTTGAGGACCACGATCACCCCGAAGCCGGCGTCCGCCCATTCCCGATAGATCGAGCCGCGGCCGCTGGGATCCTCGGGGTCGGCCCCGATGGTCTCCTCGAAGATCACCCAGCCGGTCACGCCCGCGGCGCGGAACCGCTCCCGCCACGGGCCCGGGTCGTGGATGCCGTAAAGATAGACCGGCAGGCTCCGCCCCGCCATCGCAGCCTCCATCCTGGATTTACATCCGCCCGAGCCTTTCGGCAAGCGGCAAAGTGAGAGTGGCCTCCGCTTTACCCGATGCCGGGCGGATCCGGATCTTCCCGAAGGAAGCCGGCCTGCACGTGGAAGCGCCGGACCCGCTCCCGGAAATCGGGCGCGAAGAGCATGGGATCGGTGGTGGTGAGGATGGCCTGTTCCGCATCCTCCAGGGCCCGGAGCAGGTAGCGGCGGCGTTCCTCGTCGAGCTCCGCCATGACCTCATCCAGCAGCAGGAGCGGGCTTTCCCGGAACACGGAGGCCAGCCAGCGGGCCGCGGCGAGCTTGAAGGCCAGGATGGCGGTCCGCTGCTGTCCCCGGGAGCCGTAAAGGCCGATGTCCACGCCATCCACGATGAAGCGCAGGTCATCCCGGTGGGGGCCGACCCGGGTGCTCCCCCGCCGGATATCCGCGGCCCGTTCCCGGAGCAGCGCCTTCCGGAAGATCTCGGCGAGCTCGGCTTCGGCCCATCCCTGACCCCACAGGAGGGTGTCCAGGGCCATCTGCCCCTCGACCTGGGCGGGGTCCAGGCCGGGGATGTAGCGCAGCATGAGGGGCTCCCCGCCGCTGAGAGTCCGATGGATCTCCTCGGCGTAGCCGGCGATGGCGTGCAGGGCGCGGGCCCGCTGGCCCATCAGCGGCGCTCCGTAGCGGGCCACCGATTCGTCCCACAGGTCCAGCTGGCCGGGATCCCCGCCCTCTTCCTGAAGGCGGCGGAGCAGGGCGTTGCGCTGGGCGAGGGCCCGCTGATAGGCGGCCAGGGTCCGGGCGAAGGCGGGGGAGGTCTGGGCGATGAGCAGATCCATCAGCCGCCGTCGTTCGGCGGGGGGTCCGCCCACCACCTCCACATCCTGGGGGGCGAACACCACCACGGCGGCCTGTCCGAAGAGGTCCAGGGCCCGATGGGGGACGCCGTTGATCCGCACCTGTTTGCGGAGGGAGGCGGTCTCCGGGGAGGGGGTTCCCCCTTCGGCGACCAGGGCGATCTCCAGGCGCACGGGGCCGTCCTGGCGCACGAACTCGGCGATCACCCGGGCGAAGGGCATGGGATCCCGCCAGGCAGCCCAGTGAATGAGTTCCCGGTCGCTTCCGGTGCGAAAGGAGTGGCCGGTGGCGGCGTAAGCGATGGCCTCGAGGAGGTTGGTCTTCCCCTGGGCGTTCCCCCCGTAGACCATGATCACCCGCGGCTCGAGACGCCACTCGAGCCGCGCGTAGTTTCGGAACTGGGTCAGGCTGAGAGAGCGGAGCCACATCCCTGGGCTCGTGTTCGGGATCTCAATCTCTCGACGCTTAGGGATATAATCATAGCCGATCCTCGATGAACGGTCCGGGCGCTCCGGAAGTTCGGGAGGTGAAGATGGCGCATGCGGGGAAGGATCCGGCCCTCGAGGCGGGAGCCTCCCGGCCGGCGGCGCGTGGCGTGCCGGCCCTCCGATGGCGGGAACGGGCGTGGGAGCTCCGGCGTCGGATCGAGGCCGGGCTGCCGGTCCTGTTGATCGCTCCCTCGGCCCTGGCGTTGGGGGTCTTCGTTTACGGGTTCATCGGCTGGACGGTCTACGTGTCGATGACCCGCTGGAACGATGTGCTGCCGGATTACACCTTCGTGGGCCTCCGCAATTACGTTGGCCTATTCCAGACCCCTCGCTTCCAGGCGGACATCCGCAACACGGTGGTCTTCACCGTCTTCTTCCTGCTGGGGGCGGTCCTGCTGGGCTTCTTCGCGGCGCTCCTTCTGGATCAGCGGGTGAAAGGGGAGGCGTTCTTCCGCAGCGTCTTCCTGTTCCCGATGGCCATCTCCTTCATCGTGACCGGGATCGCCTGGCAGTGGCTGTTCAACCCGCAGACGGGGATCAACCTCCTGCTCCGGCACTTGGGTTACCCCGGGCCGCTCCCCCGCTGGTTCACGGATCCGACGATCATGTTCGGCGTGAAGGTGGGGGCCATCCAGGCCGGGATCCCGGTGGCCCTGATCCCGGTGGTCATCGCGGCCACCTGGCAGCTCTCCGGGTTCACCATGGCGATGTATCTGGCCGGCCTGCGGGGGATCCCGGAGGAGCTGCGGGAGGCGGCCCGGGTGGATGGAGCGAGCGAGTGGCAGGTCTATCGCCATGTGGTGCTGCCGCTGTTGCGGCCGGTGACCCTGAGCGCCCTGATCGTGCTGGGGCACATCTCCCTGAAGATCTTCGACCTCACGGTGGCCATGACCGGCAGCGGCCCGGGCTTCGCCACGGACATGCCCGCGTATTTCATGTTCGAGACCACCTTCCGGGGGAACCATTTCGCTCAGGGGGCGGCCATCGCCACGCTGATGCTGATCATGGTGGCGGCCCTGATCATCCCGTATCTGCGCTACAGCCTGAGCCGGGAGGCCGAGCTATGAAGGCGGGCCGCGTCCTGATCTACCTGGCCTTGATCGGTCTCACCGTTTTCTATCTGCTGCCGGTCTACGTCCTGTTCCTCACCGGCCTGAAGAGCTTCGCCGAGGCCGACCTCACCCGGATGTGGAACTGGCCGACGCAGCCCTCCCTGGCGGCCTTCGCCAAGGCCTGGGAGAAGCTCTCGCCGAACTTCATGAACAGCGTCTACCTGGTGATCCCCGCCACGCTGATCTCCTCCCTGATCGGCTCCGTCAACGGCTACATCCTCTCCAAATGGCGCTTCCGGGGGTCGGAGATCCTGTTCCCGGCCATCCTCTTCGGGATGTTCATCCCGTATCAGAGCATCCTGATCCCCCTGGTGCGTTTCCTGCAATCCATCGGCCTTTACGGCAGCATCCCCGGCCTCATCCTGGTACACGTGGTGTATGGCATCCCCATCACCTCCCTGATCTTCCGCAACTACTACGCCTCGATCCCTGGGGAGTTGGTGGAGGCGGCGAAGATCGACGGGGCTTCCCTGTTCGGGATCTACCGCTGGGTGATGCTGCCCCTCTCCCAGCCCGGGTTCGCGGTGGTGGCCATCTGGCAGTTCACGCAGATCTGGAACGACTTCCTGTTCGCGGTGACGGTGACGAACAAGCCGGCCCAGCAGCCCATCACGGTGGCCTTGCAGAACCTGGCGGGCAGCCAGATCGTCGAGTGGAACGTCCAGATGGCGGGGGCGTTGCTGGCGGCGCTGCCCACGCTGCTGGTTTACGTTTTCCTGGGCCGCTTCTTCCTGCGGGGGCTTTTGGCTGGGGCGCTGAAGGGATGAACCGGACGGAGGCTCTTTACAAAAAACCCCGGCGGGAGGGCCGGGGTTGCGATGGTGCCCGGGGCGGGATTTGAACCCGCACGGCCTTAGGGGCCAGCGCCCCCTCAAGACGCCGCGTCTGCCTGTTCCGCCACCCGGGCAAGACCACTGTAATTATAATAGGGTGACGGGCGGTTCGACAAGGCCCTGGGATTCCCCTCGGAAGGCTTTCCGGGCGCTTCCCCAGAGGATCCGGGTGGGAGGCGGCCGGTGGTGCGGATCCCCCTAATCGGACGATGCGGACAGGAGGAACGGGATGGCCCTGCACCCTCGACGGGCGAGCCCTGAAGAGCGGAAGGCGCTCCTCCTGATGGAGCGAACGGGCTACATCCCGCTTGAGCTCACCCCCTATTTCGCCTGGCGGATCAGCGAGGAGCGGCGGGAGGAGTATGACCGTCGGGCCATCCGGGTCGATTCCGCTCTGGCCGATTTGTTGAAAAAGCTGCCGGCCCCTTGGCTCGGCGCCATCGCCCGGAATCTGGGCGTGAAGAAGCAGGGGAAGAAGCAGGATTGGATCCCCCGCATCGTTTCCCGTCTGAGGGATCCGAAGCGGCTTCGGGAGATCGTGCGGGGGTTGCCGGTGGACGCCCGCCTGGCTCTGGCCGGGGTCCTGAAGCGGGGCGGCTGGGCGCCCCTTTTGGATCTGGAGCGGGAGTTCGGCGCGATGGCCGGAGACGGGTGGTTCTGGGAAGACGAGCCGCCCTCATCGATCCTGGGGCAACTGCGGGCGCACGGACTGCTCTTCATCGGTCAGGCCCGGGTGGGCCGGCGGCGCCGTCAGGTGGCGGTCATCCCGAAGGACCTCCGGGAGCCCCTGGCGCAGTTGCTTCAGGATCCCGAGGCGCTCCCGCCGGAGGCCCGATCGCGGACGGCGACGACGCGTGCCCTTGAGCGGCTGGCGGCCTTTTATGCCACCCTCGAGCGTCCGCTCCTCCCCCTGGAGGATCTGAACGACTTCCTGCGACAGGTCCACCCCCGGGAGGTCCTGGAGGTGGAGGAGGACGTGGAGGATTTCCTCCTGGGAATGGAGGACCTTGAGATGAAGTCCGCGGATGATGTGGCGGGCCATCATCTGAGCCTCTGGATGAGGCGCTTGAGGTATCTCTACGTCGGTGAGGTGCCCCTGGCCCGCAAGCGCCGGATGCTGAGGACCACGGCGCGGCTTTATCAGTGCCTGGCGGAGCGGGGGCGGGTGATGCGGATCACCGCGGAGCGGATCTCTGAGGCGGTGGCGGAGATCACCGCTCCGACGCGGGATCTCGGGAAGATCCCGTTGCCGCCGCCCCTCGGAGGAGAGTTGTTGCTGCGGCTGCAGGATCCGGAGGGCAACGAATACGAGCTCGTCATGAACGATTACTGGCTGGTAGCTGCTTGCGCCGTGCTGTTCACGGGGGATTGGGACGCAATGGAGGAGGAGGCGGCCTGGGTTCGGGATGGGGCGCGCAAGCGGGAGCGCATCCGGTGGCTGCGCCGGCTGCCGGAATGGGTCTGGCTGGAGCTGCTCACGATATTCGATCCGGAGGAGATCGATCTCATCCGGGAGTGGTTTTACGAGCACGAGATGTCCGAGCTGAGCGCGTGGTGAGGGGGAGCGGCCGCCCGGTGCCCGGGGGAGAGGGGTCCTTCAATCTCCGAGCACCTCCTCCACCCGCACCGCAAAGCCCTCCAGGAGGCCGGACGAGGCCGTCTCCCCCGGCTCCCACTTCCCCCGCAGGACGTAGGCGCCTCGCTGCAGCACATAAACCTCCACCGTCCGCGCCTCGGGATCCACGATCCAGTATTCCGGCACCCCGGCCCGGGCATACTCCTGAAACTTCTCCATTCGATCCACACGGCTCGTGGAAGGGGAAGTGACCTCGATGATCAGATCCGGCACGCCGCAGACCTGTTCGCCGATGCGGTCAGTGTGTGCCTTGAGGAAGAAAAAGATGTCGGGTTCGCGGATTTTCCCGGACCACAGGCGCACCGGCAGCGGGGCGATGCGCACCTCGCCGAGATCGCGCGCCCTTGCGAACTCCCTCAGGCGGACAGCGAGCTCCAGCACCGCGATCTGATGACGGTTCGTGGGATGCGGCGGCACGATCAGCTTCCCCTCCGAGAGCTCCACATAGCGGTGGGTGTCCGGCAGGGCGAAGTAATCCTCCTCCGTCCACTGCCCCGGGGGAGGGAACAGCTCGGCCACAGACGCCTGACGTCGCCTTCGAAGGCCTCCCGATGCCATCGTCTGGCCTCCTCCACACGCCCGGCCCCGATCCGTCGCGGGGAAGAACCCCGCCGGCCGGTTCGGCCTTCCGCAAGGCCCATTATACTGTGAGCGTGGAATCCTCACCCGCATATATGGAGGTCTCCCATGCGCACCTATGCCATCCCACTGGTCCCGGGGCCGACGACGGTCCCAGCGGAGATCCGAGCGGCCTATCAGGAGGATTACGGCTCGGCGGACCTGGAGCCGGAGTATTACGAGCTGTATGCGGAGACGCAGGAGCAGCTGCGGGCCATCCTGGGGACCCGCAACGCGGTGGTGATCATGACCGGGGAGGCCATGGTGGTCCTCTGGGGGGCGCTCCGGAGCACCCTGCGCCCGGGGGATCGGGTGGTGGCGGTGGCCACGGGGGTCTTCGGCCACGGCATCGCCGACATGGCCCGCCGCATCGGCGCTGAGGTGGAGGTGGTGGGGTTCGATTACGACGAGGCAGCGGATCCACAGCGGGTGGAGGAGGCCATCCGACGGGTCCGCCCGAAGATGGTGACCATGGTGCATTGTGAGACCCCCTCTGGGATCCTCAACCCGGTGGCCGAGGTGGGGGCGCTGGTGGATCGCTACGAGGTGCCCCTTTTCTACGTCGACGCGGTCTCCAGCGCCGCGGGGGTCCCCCTGCGGGTGGACGAGTGGCGCATCGATCTGTGTCTGGTGGGCACGCAGAAGTGCCTCTCAGCGCTGCCGGACCTCGGGATCGTGACGGTGAGCGAGCGGGCCTGGGAGATCGTGCGGGAGGTGGACTATGCGGGCTACGATGCCCTGGGCCCCTTCCGCACCGCCCTGGAGGACCGCTGGTTCCCTTACACGCCGTCCTGGCATGCGCTGGCGGCCCTGAATGTAGCGTGTCGGCGGGTGCTGGGGGAGGGGCTGGAGAATGTCTTCCGGCGCCACGAGGAGGTGGCGGCCTACTGCCGGGAGCGGCTGAAAGCGATGGGGCTTCGCCTCTTCCCCCGACGGGAGGAATGGTCTTCGCCCACTGTCACCGCGGTCTACGTCCCGGAGGATCTGCCCTGGCCGGAGCTGGATCGCCGCCTGCGGGCGCGGGGGATGGTCGTGGGCGGGAGCCTGGGGCCGCTGGCGGGGAAGGTGTTCCGCATCGGCCACATGGGCGCCCAGGCGGATCCGGAGCTCGTGCGGCGGGGGATGGACGCGCTGGAGGAGGTCCTGGCCGAGGCCCGGCGGTGAGCGCGGGGCCTCATGGGTCGAGCGAATTCGGCTCGGGGAGGCCTTCGGCCGACGGTCGGCTTTGTGCGTCGAATGAATTCGACCTTGGAAGGCCTTCGGCCGATGGTCGGCCTGCGCCGACCGAGGAGGCGTTTTATGCGTCGGCGGAGGCCGACGCCTGGCGCAAAGCGCCTCAGAAGGCTGATTTCAATCAGCGGGAGAGCCTTCGGCCGATGGTCGGCCTGCGCCGACCGGAAAGGGGATCTTTGCGTCGGCGGAGGCCGACGCTGGGCGCGCAGCGCCTTTGGAGATCGAATTCATTCGACGACACGTAAGCCGTGGGCCCGAAGCCATGCCAGCGCCCGTTCCCGTAGGCGCTCCCGGTTCGAGGGCGTCAGCTCCCAGCATTCGACGCCCGGGCGGCGTTTAAAGGCGTCGGCCCAGGGATGGGGGTGGAGGGTGATGGTGGCGATCAGGGGGCGGGGGCTGGCAGCCGCCTCCTCCAGGGCCTGGCGGAAGGCGACGCTGAACAGCTCCATTTTCCCGATCTCATCCACCAGCACCACCTGCTTCCCCATCAGGGCCTCCCGGATCGCGGCCACGCCCAGGCGGTCCAACGCCTCCAGGTCCACCCCGTAGCGCCCCACCCGGTGCGGGGTGCGCCCCGCCCAGTCCACGTGGGCGAAGACCGCCACGCGGCCGTCGAGGGTGACCAGGCGGAAGCCGAGGCGGCCCTGCGGGCCGCGGATCTCCTCCGTGTAGAACCCCCCGGCCTGTTCCCCTAAGGCGCGGGCGAGCGCTTGGATCAGCGTGGTCTTGCCCACGCCGGGCCGTCCGGTGATCAGCAGGATGGAGCCCATGGGCCTTCTCCTCCCTCGAGGTCCCCCGGAGATCCCGTTCCGCGGCCGCCTCATCCCTCCCCGGTTCGGGGCTGTTGAGGGGACCCCTTCGGATTTTACGCGGGGCGTCGGGGGTCGACCGCATGGGGTGGGAATGGGAAGCGGCCATCCCCCCTTGGTGGGAAGGCAGGCCCTCGAGGGCCCTCGGGTCCCATTCAAGGTGGTCCGCCCGCATAGTCTACCCCGTGCCGCGCGGGCCCCGGATCCGCCCGCCCCGCAGCCGGGCCGCTCCGAACGCCGGGCGGATGTCGTCCGGCGCCCGGCGGTGCGGGGAGAGAGGGGGCGGCGGGCTGCCCGGCTCAGGCGGCGCTCGAGGACGGCGGGTTGGCCCGCGTCGTTCCGTTGTCGCGCGCGCTTCCGGACGCCGTTCCGAACCGGCGGTGCAGGCGGCGCACGCCCAGCCCCACGGCCATGAAGGCCACGCCGGTGATCAGCAGCGCCGCCGGCAGCCCGATTTGGCCGGCGAAATACTCGAAGTTGAGATCCACGAGATACACCAGCAGGAAGAAGGCGCCGCTGTAGAGCAGAACTCGCGATGGCCGGATCAGGCTCCAGCCGATGAGGGTTAGGCTTTGGAGGAGCAACAACGTCTCCCAGAAGGGCTGGGGGCCCTCTAAGCCCATCAGAAAGGCGGGAAGAAGCCAGGACCAGGCTCCGAAGAGGTTGAAGAGCCAGACCAGATCCCCTGCCTGGCGCTGGCGAGCCACCTCGGCGGCCGTCAGGTGGATGACGCCGGCTGTGGCCCATGGGAGATATAAGGGCAGCCGTTGCGCTTGTCCCATCTGGGGATCGAAGACCAGTGTAGAGATGCTGAAGGCTGTCGCCGTGATCAACGTGGCTACAGGCAGCCCCTGGGCGAGTCCGGGCAGGACGAGGAGCGCCAGCACGGCCGGAGGCAGCGCGCCCAGGCTGGCCGCGAGGGCGATCCAGCGCGGATCCTTAGGCTCGGGGGGCTCAGGGCGAGGCGCAAAACGGCTGAGCTCTGGGCGAACGGGAGGAGTTTCGGAGATGGGCCATTCGTTAAGGGTCACCGCGATGGTGAGGGCGGTCATCCATGCGGCCGCCATCCAGCATGCCCGGGCGCCGCGGGTCCGTATCGGGCTGTCCGGGCGGCGCAGCAAGGCGCCTGCGATCCACAGGGTCATGGTGGGGGCGGCCACGATGAGCATCCGGCCCCATGGGGGCAGCGCCTTCCACAGCCCGGCGATGTCCAGATTGGCTACTGTGAGGCAGAGGCTGGTCAGGATGAAGAAGGCGCCGAGGTAGATCAGGAGGTTGCGAAGGGATATGCGTCGCCGTTCGGCCTGCGCTTCGAAGGCGGCGATCGCCTCTGCCTGCTCCGCTGTGATCAGGCCGGCCGCCTGCCACTCCTTGAGACGCCTTTCCAGGTCAGCCATTGCCCGCTCTCCTTTCGGAACAAGGACTAAGGGGTCGGAGGTCGAATTTCCAGCTCTCAATCCGGTTTTCCAATCCCCTGAAAACAGGCCTGGGCGCTGCAAGCCACACGGGGGAATAGCCCGGTCAAAAGGGCGGGCAAAATCAGTCGCAATCTCCTGAAAACGGGTCTCGTCACTGCAAGCGGGATCGCTTTGGCCTCCCCTCCTTTCAGGCGTAGAGGTATCGGTTGCAATCCCCTGAAAACGGGTCTCGTCACTGCAAGATGAGGAGAAAATCTCCGTCCAGCACGCGGTGGAGAGGTCGCAATCCCCTGAAAACGGGTCTCGTCACTGCAAGGATTTAAGTCCGGAGGTGAGAAGAATGGCCCCTCGAAGTCTGGAGTCGCAATCCCCTGAAAACGGGTCTCGTCACTGCAAGGGGGGCATGGACCAGAACTCCCTGGCCCTCCTTCTGGAGGACAAGTCGCAATCCCCTGAAAACGGGTCTCGTCACTGCAAGGTGGGGATGACCTTCACCATCCCCACCCTTCCGACCTACAGGTCGCAATCCCCTGAAAACGGGTCTCGTCACTGCAAGCACTTGTAGTTGGCGAGCGCGGGAGGGGGCGGAAGCTGGGCGTCCTGTCGCAATCCCCTGAAAACGGGTCTCGTCACTGCAAGACTTTCACTGAGGGCCAGCGGAAAGTCGGTCTCTGTTCCGGTCGCAATCCCCTGAAAACGGGTCTCGTCACTGCAAGTCAAAAATGTTGCGCAATATGCCGAACAGGCCAAAGCCATCGTGTCGCAATCCCCTGAAAACGGGTCTCGTCACTGCAAGCCCGCGTCATTCATGAGACCCGCAACTACCACTATCACAGCCACGTCGCAATCCCCTGAAAACGGGTCTCGTCACTGCAAGGCGCTCTCGAAGCCCTAGGGATCAAAATCCCAGAAGAAGAGTCGCAATCCCCTGAAAACGGGTCTCGTCACTGCAAGCGGGTGGTGAGCCACCCGACGGAGCTTTGGAGGGCCAGCGAGGCCGTCGCAATCCCCTGAAAACGGGTCTCGTCACTGCAAGTTGGGTGAACGCTTGGGATACCCAGTGGTCACTGTAATCGCGGCGTCGCAATCCCCTGAAAACGGGTCTCGTCACTGCAAGTTGGTCCATATTGAATGGGAACTCGAGCCCGAAGATTGGTCGCAATCCCCTGAAAACGGGTCTCGTCACTGCAAGGCGTTTTTATCGAACTTCCGTATCGTTCCTATGAGGGAAGCCGGGTCGCAATCCCCTGAAAACGGGTCTCGTCACTGCAAGCCCTCGTGCATACCCCTCCCACGGCGCAGCGTTGGTCCAGTCGCAATCCCCTGAAAACGGGTCTCGTCACTGCAAGGCCATGGCGGCCGGGCTTATCATCGCCCCCTCCCTGCTCGTGGGCGTCGCAATCCCCTGAAAACGGGTCTCGTCACTGCAAGCTCGATCGCTCGAGCATGATCGCGCGCGATCGCAAAATCAGGTCGCAATCCCCTGAAAACGGGTCTCGTCACTGCAAGAGTTTGTGAGCAGCACGCGGTTGATCTTCTGGAGGACCCGGTCGCAATCCCCTGAAAACGGGTCTCGTCACTGCAAGGAGATCCGAAGGGGGTTTTTGGATATGATGATCCGAACCCGAGTCGCAATCCCCTGAAAACGGGTCTCGTCACTGCAAGGAGGAAAGCGACATGGGCGAGACGATCATCATCAAGATCTCCCGTCGCAATCCCCTGAAAACGGGTCTCGTCACTGCAAGCAGCACAGGAGGTGCAATATGTTCGGACAAGCGAAAGAGCAGATCGTCGCAATCCCCTGAAAACGGGTCTCGTCACTGCAAGGTTGGCGACAAGCCACCGCCCCCTGGAGACGGCGAAGACCTGTCGCAATCCCCTGAAAACGGGTCTCGTCACTGCAAGCAAAGCCAGCCGCAAGCCGGTATCTCACCCTTCGGAACTGGTTCGTCGCAATCCCCTGAAAACGGGTCTCGTCACTGCAAGTTGATACGAATCGCCAATTCGGTCTTCCCACTACGGGGACCTGGTGGTCGCAATCCCCTGAAAACGGGTCTCGTCACTGCAAGGTTTACACAGTGCTGAATGCCGTCATCACCGCCGCTCTGTCCGTCGCAATCCCCTGAAA
The DNA here is from genome assembly GCF_900187885.1 of Thermoflexus hugenholtzii JAD2. Taxonomy (NCBI): domain Bacteria; kingdom Bacillati; phylum Chloroflexota; class Thermoflexia; order Thermoflexales; family Thermoflexaceae; genus Thermoflexus; species Thermoflexus hugenholtzii. Next base: position 361,019 of record NZ_FYEK01000027.1, read on the forward strand.
ACGGGTCTCGTCACTGCAAGGCTTACACAATGGGGGCGCATGATTACACCTATCAGCGCGTCGCAATCCCCTGAAAACGGGTCTCGTCACTGCAAGGTAAACATGGTCCCCCCGAGCCGGAGCCCGGAAGGATCGCGGGTCGCAATCCCCTGAAAACGGGTCTCGTCACTGCAAGGCTGTTCGCAGCGGCGGAGGGCGAGGGCTGGATCGACAAGGTCGCAATCCCCTGAAAACGGGTCTCGTCACTGCAAGGGCGGCGGAGGGTTTTTCTTTTCTTCCCCACTCTACCGTCTCCTCACCTCTTCCTTCCCCCCCACCTCCACCTGACTTCGGTTCCTATGATAGCGTCCTCTTGCGGATCTGTCAAGCTTCTTTTCCTAGCGTTCTAACCGGCCGCGAATCCCCCCGGGTTTTCGCCCTGATCCGGGATTCGCGGAAAAGGGGCTCTCCCTCGCCTCCCGGACCCACCACATCTGGGTGTGCGCGGCCCGATGAACGCCAGATCTGGCGGCCCCTTTCGGTTTGTTTTAGCAAATTTCCGCGAATCCCCCCGGGTTTTGCGAGGTCGAAGGGATTCGCGGAAGCTTTAGATAATCCACACGTCCGGGTCCTCTCGGAGGGAGGACACGCCGAGGCCCCGGATGCGTCGCTGGCACGCGGCGCACAGCGTATAAATCCGCACCGCGTCTTCACGGGCCTCCACCACCCGGCGGATCCGCTCCTCCAGCCGGTCCACCAGGCGCTCCTCCAGTTCCCCCTCAAACACGCTCTTCTGCACCCGGTCCAGCATCCCCCACAGGACCCGCGATAGGCGCAGCCGCCGCCGATCATCCGGAATGTCATACGCGACCACCAGATAAGGCATCTCCGTCTCCTCCATAAGCCTGCGATGCAGCGGCGAGCGAGCCACCCGCCAGGATCGGACCCCTCACGCTTCCATCCGGAACGGCATATACGGCGACCCGCTCCAGACCGCCCGCACCATCCGCCGGACCTGCTCGTCGAGCCGTTCCCGCCAGGACGGCGCCCCCTCGCCGGGCGAGCGACGCATGAACGCCTCATAGGCCGTCAGATATCGCCGCAGGGCCTCCGGCCGCAGCAGCACCGCTCCATCTTCCTCCCGCTCCTCGAAGTCCTCCGCCCGGAAGGCCCGCCGGTTCACCAGGCTCAGCACCAGCCGGTCCACCACCGCATGTCGGAACTCCTCCACCAGATCCAGGGCCAGGGCCGGGCGCCCCTGCCGCACCTCGTGATAGAACCCGATGTAAGGATCCAGCCCGCAGGCGGCGATCTTGCCGATCATCTCCCCGGTCAGCAGCGCATATCCCAGAGACAGCATGGCGTTCACCGGGTCCCGAGGCGGGCGCCGACGACGGCCCTCGAAACGGAGCTCCCCCCGGACCATCTCCCGGAAGGCCTCGAAGTAGGCCGCGGTGCCGCTCCCCTCGATCCCCCGCAGCGCCTCCAGGTCCGGCGCCGCCCGAGCCTGAGCGATCCGCCGCTCCAGGGCCTGCAGCGGCCGCTCCCAGCCCCGCTCCGGATAGGTGCGGGCGTAGCGCATCAGCAGGCGGCGCGCGTTCTCCAGCTTGGCCGCCACGATTTGCGCGGCGATCTCCCGCCGAAACCCCTCGTTCGTATAGCGCTCAAATTGCCGCAGCCGGAGCAGGGCGTTCCGCGAAAGGATCGGCGTCAGGCGCCCTTTCAACCGCCCCTCCACGGTGAAGAAGCACACTTCGATCCCCTGGGCCAACAACAACCCGATGGCCGGGGTAGTGAGCGACACGCCCCCGAAGACCCACACCCCCTCCACTTTGAAGGCCGGGACGCTGAGGAGAACCTCCTCCCCCTTGCGCACCACCAGGCGGTCCCCCTCGCGCCCCAGGACCGCACCCTGTTCGGTGAGATAAAGCATCGGCATGGCCGGGCCCAAGGAGATCCGATATGGGCGCGCCCCTCCTACTCCTGAGACAGCCGCCCCTGGATGAAGTCCGCGATGGCGGAATACGGATCGTCCCGCGTGTCGATCCGGAGCATCCCCAGGATGCGCGCCAGCCCCTCCACCGGATCGCGGACCTTCCCCTCCCGCCATGGCGCGTAAGCGGCCTGCAGGTCCTCCTCGGAGACGCCTATGAAGTCGTGGCCGATGATGGTGCGATGCCGCCGCTCCACCAGGGGATCCAGCTGGTTCACCCAACGCAGGAGCTCCTGATACCGCCCTCGCTCCCTCTCAGGCACCAGGGGGTGGCCGTCCGCATCCGTCCCGCCCTTCTCGATGGCGAAGGCGAGCAGGGCCTTGTAGGTCGGCCGGGAGATCTGTTGCCAGTCCAGCGGCCGCCCCTCTACCTCCTGCTGCTCCAGGAAGCGCAACAGCGCCGGGTTCCCTCGGATCCCCTCCTCCCAGCGCCGGCGGGTCTCCTCCCGGGCCTTCGGGGCGAGGTCGGTGGGGAGGCCGAGAAGCATCTCCACCAGGTAACGGAGGAGGGCCTCCTGGAACCGGTAGACGCGGCCCAGGAAGTCGGCGTAGCGGCGGCTCCGATAGGCCGCCCGGGCGTTCCAGAACAGCTCCCGCAGCAGCGCCTCCCAGCGACGCTGAGGATCCCCCGGCCCGAGCAGGGGGTCCAGATCGTGCTGGAGCCGTTCCCGGATGAAGGCGCGGGTCGCCGGGTCGCCCTCCGTCATCGCCCGATCCAGCGCCTCCCGGGCCCCCTCGAAGTCGAACTCCATCCGCCGGGCGGCGTAGGCGGCCAGGGCGATCAGGCCCGGCGGGGCCCCGAGGTCTCGCAGGAGCGGCTCGGCGCGGGCGAAATCCCCCTCCCGCAGCCGGTCCCGGACGGCCTCCTCCCGGAAGGCCTGGAGGAGCTGGCGGCCGACCCGCAGCTCGTGGGGTTCTCCGCCGTAGGGGAGATAGAGGGCCCGCAGCCGCTCGCCGTAGCGGCGGATCCCCTGCAGCAGCAGCCCCATGTTGCAGGCCGGGGTGCCGCCCGCCAGGATGACGTAGGCGTGTTGAAATCCTTCCGGGAGCGGGGGCAGGAGGCGCCCGAAGGCCTCGATGGCTTCGTCATACAGGGCGGGGTTGATGCCCTCGATCCGCCGCGCCTCCATCCGGAAGTCCTCCCGGAACCCGGCCTCCCGCAGGCGCTCCGGGAGATGGCGGGCGATGAGCTCGGCGAAATACAGGGTGTCTGAGGAGCGGTGCCGGGGATCGGGCTGGTCGGTGCCGAAGAGGATCACCCGCCAGGGGGGATCGAGGGGATGGCGGGAGAGGAGATAGCGCAGGCACGGCTCCAGGATGGGGAAGCGCAGCCGCGCCGCCTGCCCGGGATCTTCCGCCAGCTCCTGAAGGAGGCGCTCGCCTCCCTCCCGGGCCGGCCGGATCTCCTGATTCTCCCACATCACGTCCCGCGCGCCGATGTTGCACAGGATCAGCAACGCCATAGGCCTCCTCCCTCCGGGAACGCGGCGATGCCGGACGCATCCCGGCCTCATTCTGGGATCAGGCGGATCCATCCCAGGGGCAGGGTGGGCTTTCCGTCCTCGAAGAGCACCCGGCGGGTTTTGGGGAAGGGATCCCCCTTGCCCAGGTGGAAGAGGCGCCGCAGCTGCCGCACCGCCTCCGCGCCCATGGCCTCGGCCGCCGCCTTGCTCCGCCAGCCGCCCCCCCAGCCCAGGTTCAGGTAGACCGCCTGGGGCTCCGCCTCCATCTGGGCCAGCAGGCGACGATAGAAGGCGGTCCATTCCGCCAGGCCCAGGCGCTCCCCGAAGCGGAGCTCCCCCTCGGCGACGTGTCGGGCGAAGGTGTTGCAGGCGCGCGCCCACTCCCGGACCCGCGCCCGCCGCTCCTGCGGCCCCAGGACGTCCCGCTCCAGCAGGAAGGCGTCCTCTTCCACCTCCACCCGCAAGTTGACCCGGTGATGGGGCCGGAGGATCTCCGCGGCGATCTCGAAGGCCTGTTCCGGGTCCGGGACGTGCTCCCCCGGTGCCTTCAGCCAGCTCAGGGTCCCGTTCGGCTCGTGCACCGCCACCCGGATCCGCCCGACGTCCAGGGCGTCGGAGGGGGCGGGCCCGCTGTCGAAGATCCGCAGGCCCCGCAGCGCGTCTTCGTGGGGGTCCTTCCCCATCAGCGCCTGCATCAGGGGGTCGTCGGCGAACTCCCTGACCCGGGCCCTGCGTTGCCGGGCCTCCTCGGCCCTTCGCGCCACCGCCTCCAGCCAGGCCTGGCGCTGGGCGGGGGAGGCCGCCCGCAAGGCGGCGAAGGCCAGGGCGGTGCGGATCGCCCCCTTGAGGGAGGAGCCGGGCAGATACGGCCGCCCGAGGGGGTCGGCGATGTGCTCGCGGATCTCCCGGGGGGGCGGGCCGGACCACGGGCGGACGTAGCGGGCGAGGGGGCGGCGGTCGGCCTCCCCCCAGAACCGCAGCGCCGCTGCCCCCTCCTGGATGTAGCGATCCAGGGCCCGGGGGTCGCGGGCCAGGGCCGCCGCCAGGCGCTCGGGATCGAACCGCCACAGGCGTCCGTCGAGGACGGCGAAATCCGCCGAGCCCAGCCGCTGGCCGCTGCCGATATGCACCGGCGAGAGGAGCTCCACGCGATAGATCCGACGCTCCAGGATCCCCATCGTCTACGCTCCTGTCTCAGCAAGGGCCTCCTTCGAGGCGCCGATCGGGAAGGCGAAGCCGTAGCGGTAGATCGGGTGCGGAAGGGGCTCCGGCGTCTCTCGAGGCGTGACGTCAGCCATCGCCCCCCACAGGCCCCGGGGGTCCCCGGTGAGGAGGGAGCCCTCGGCCAGCATCCGGACGGCCCGTCGGCGGTAGGGCATGGCCAGCCGCCCGCCGATCCAGCCGCTGCGGGTCAGCCACCCGTATCGGGCGGCCTCGCCGAGGAGGGTCTCGAGCTGGTCCCGGGGCGGGTAGACGGGGGCGAGGGTGATGAAGGCGGGGGCCGCCGGGTCGCCGAGGGGGTCGGCGGGCTCGAAGCGGGGCACAAACAGCCCGTGGCCGGCGGTGCGGTCGCCCCCGACGCCGTGGTCGCCCAGCAGCCGGACCGCCGCCCGGAAGCGCTCCGCCTGAGCGGGATCCCGATAGCGGACCCGGAAGAACAGCCCGGCTCCGGCCTCCCGGAAAACCAGGCGCCCGAAATGCCACAGGCTGGAGGCCTGGGTGGGCAGATCCAGGGTCACCCGGGGGATGCGGTGGCGGGCCCAGAAGCGCTCTCCCGTCAGATCCCGCCGCCCGAAGGCCTCCCGCAGCGCCTCCGCCTCCTCCCCGGTCATCCAGACCGTCCCCTCGTGGATCTGGACGCCCTCCTCCAGGAGCTGGCCGCGCAGCATCCGGCGCAGCACCCCTTCGGAGACGAAGGCGATGTCCTTCAGGGGGAAGGGGAGGGCCTCAGCCCGAACCGGCAGGTAGGGCCGCGGGTAGAAGCGGACCGGGCCGGCGAAGGGGAAGGCGGAGGAGATCAGGACCGGCGGCTCCGGGCGGAACCACTCCTCGGCGAGGGCGGGTTCTCCGAACAGCATCGCCCAAGCCACCCCCAGGGCCGCGTAGAGGGTGTCGGCGTGGAGGAGGGGCGAGGTCTCCTCCAGCCCGATCCCCCGCTCCCCGAGGTGGAAGGCGCCGCGGGGCTCCAGGTAGACGATCTCCTCCGTCATCCCTGCTTCCCCTCGAAGGCCGGGATCCGGGCGGCCAGCTCATCGAAGCGGGCGATCATCTCCTCCACCGTGCGCCCCTCGGCCAGCGGGACGGCGGGATGCTTCTGGGGATCCAGGTAATGGGCCACCGGCTTCCACATCACCCGGAGGTCCCGGAAGGCCACGCGGCCGTAGCCCCGGCTGCCGCTGCCGCCCAGGTAGTCGTCCTCCAACAGGCGCATCCCCAGCAGCACCGTGCGGAAGGCCTCGCGGTCGTCGGCGTCGTAGACCGAGAAGAGCAGCTCGACCTCGAAGCGGGCGCCGGCAGGGACGCGCTCCATCTGCCGGGGGTTGGCGGCGGCGGTGAGCACATCGATGGCGGCCTCCGATTTCACCTCGGTGTAGGGGAGATCGGTGTTCACCTCGCTCCAGCGCTTGCGGGCGGGCTGGCCGTTCTCATCGAGGATCTCCAGCTCCTCCAGCAGGCGGGCGTCGCGGACGATGAGGCGGACGGGCTCCAGGGCCCGCTGGCCGGCGACGCCGAAGGCCCGGCAGAGGGGACACGGCCGGCCCCCGCTTCGGTATTCCGCCTCGGTCTCGCACCAGTGGATGCGGATCAGAGGGTTCTTGGAGAGCACTTTCAGGGGCTTGCCCAAGGCCCGGGTCAGGAGAGAGCGCATCTTGCCCTTGAGGGAGGAGCCGGGGACGTAGGGCCGGCCGGTCACCGGGTCGCGGATCACCACGTTCTCCACCCCGCCGATCTCCATCCCGGCGCCCACCCCGCCGATCCGCAGGCCGGTCAGGGCCTGCAGGGTGCCGGCGATTACGATCTTCCCCTGGAGTTGAACGATGTTCCCGCTCATCGCTTATTCTTCTCCTCATAAGCTTTGTGGTAGGTGTGGTAGGCCAGGATGGCCTCGAAGAAGTCGACCATGCGCTGGAACCGATCCTCCAGCATCTTGCGATCGGAGGGATTGCCGCTGAAGACCGCTTCGACAGCCGCGCTCAGCACGTCCTGGAGGCGCTTGCCGCCCTTGCCGGCCCGGGCGCCCATGTAGGCCAGCTTGGGCTTGAGCATGCGGAGGCGGTTGGCGTCGAAGCGCATCTGCAGACGCCTCACCTCGCCGAAGACGTTGCGGATCTGGGAGGGGGACAGCTCCTGCTTCACCAGCTCCTGCCCGATGCGCTCCGCCTCCTCCACGAGGGTCTGGTAGTCCCCTTCGAGGATGATGCGGCGGATGCGTTCTTTTTCGTTCGCCGGCGCCGCGGGGGCCGGGCTGCCCCGGGCGCCTGGAGGAGAGGGACTCCGGTTGCTCATCGCTGCACCTCCTGTCTGAGGGTTAATCGGGGGATCCTCCTCGGGTCATCCATTCCACCCATCGGGCCAGGGGGCTCAGCCAGCGCAGGCGGCGCCCCCCCTCGGCGAGCAGCTCCTCCTGGAGCCGCTGCAAGGTCGGCTGGGCCTTCTCCGGCTGGCGGGCCAGGGCGTACACCAGGCGCCAGCGGGCCCGGTGGAACCCCACCATCCGCCGCAGCTCCTCGGGGCGCAGGCGGTCGAAGCCCAACAGCCGGACCTCCTCTTCCAGCAGGCCGGCGATGCTCATCATGCGGTGGAGGAAGCCCCGGGCCAGCCGCGGCTCCTCGCGATCCTCCGCTCGGATCAGCGAGCCCAGCTCCCGGGCCCATTTCCGAACCCACTCCGCGTCCTCCCAGGCCATCGGAACCCCGAAGAACCCGAAGGCGTCCTTGTCGCGGCCGTCCGCCCGCCGCAGGCCCTTGGCCGCCTCCAGGTGGTCGCCGGCCTCCGCCGCCGCCTGATACAGAGGAAACTTCTCGGGATGCATGGAGATGCCGCCGCTCAGGGTCACGCTGGGGTTGCCGGCTGCGAACCGCCGGAAGTCCTCCCGCGCCCGGAAGGCCAGCTCCAGCACCCGATCCCACGACCCCACCGCCAGGAGATCGTCGCCGCCGGAGTAGATGAGATAGAGATGCCGGGCTTCGGGATCGACCTGCCGGCAGAGGACCGGCAGGTAGCCCTCGAAGAAGAGGGCGATGAGGTGGCTCAGGGTGGCGACCCGGGAGAGGGAGTAGCGCGCCCCCAGCCCGTAGCGGAACAGCCGACCCAGGTGGTCCACGTCCATCCGCAGGCAGGCCCAGGCCGGCGTCCCCTCCGCGGACTTCGCCATCTCCCCGAGCTCCACGATGGTGCCATCCCGATCCATCGGCGTGAAGGCGGGCAGGTAGCGGAAGTCGTGGACCGGGATGCCCTCGACGGGGGAGAGGTCCCCGTCGTGGAGGCGGATCACCCGATCCCCCGGCCGGAAGGAGTCCCGCAAGCCTCGCCGGTCGCAAAAGCGGAATTCCACCCCCAGGGCGCCAAGGACCGTCCGCCAGGTGAAGCGTCCGCGGAGGGCCCCCTGGGCCGGGCGGAGGATGAGGAAATCGTGGCGGCGGGCGATGTCGTTGCCCAGCTCCTCGAAGCTGCGGCACAGCGTGCATTTGGCCACGTCCTCGTCGGGGCGGGTCTCCACCGGGCGCGCGAGGGGGCCGCCGGTTTCTTCCTCGGCGTGGCAGACCTCGCAGCGGGGCCGGAGGCCGCCGCCGCCGAAGGGGCCGAACAGGAGCTCATAATGGCGCGCCATCGCCCGGCGGAACCGTCGGGCCTTCCGCGTCCCCAGGCGGGCGGAGAGCTCCGCCCAGCGTTCGGGGAGGCGGCCTTCCTTCAGGTGGAAGTCCCTGGCGGTCAGCCTCACGGCGTCCAGGGCGATGGCCAGATCCCCGCCGTGGGCTTGGATCAGGACCTCGTCGAGGCGGTCGACCAGCTCCGGGAGACGGTCTTGGGCGGAGAGGGGAGCGAGCAGGTAGAAGTGGCCGCCCGAGCAGTAAACCACCTGCGTGGGGGGAAGGTCCAGCTCCCGCAGTAGGAACTCCACGGCGGCGTCGGCCAGGAGGGCGAGGTAGGCCGAGCGGCCGCGCAGGCTCTTGGCTGCCCCCTCCGAGCTGATGGCATACAGGAAGCGCTGGATGCCGGAGAGGTCGCCGCCGAGGAGCAGGGCGACCGGCTCCTCCGGGAACCCCCCCGTCCGGGTTCTCTCTTCCAGGCGCCGGAGGGTTTCCTCCGGGAGCTCGCCGACGCACACCGTGAGGGCGGCGGTCATCCGCAGGTGATCGTAGAGGCTGACGTCGGGCTCGTCGCGGTAGGCGGCGGCGGGAACGCACCAGGTGAACCGGCGCAGCAGCGCCATCAGGGCGGTCAGGGCCTCCTCGGGCGTCTCCCAGATGACGGGGTCCAGGGCCTCCAGTGCCGCCTCGAAGCCCTTCCAGAGGCCGGGGTAGTCCGGGGCGATGGAGGCGGTGGGCTGCGGGAAGATCACCTCCCATGCCTTTGCGTCATCCGTCCCGCTCGGGAGCGGGACCGTCCCGAAGCCCCAGCTCGATGCGTCCGGCATAGGCGCTCGCTCGGGGAGCCGCAAGGCCGGCAGGAGCGCCTGCAACGGCTCCCGGGCGGGATCCCCGGGCTCTTCCTCCTCCCGGGGGACCCGTTCCCCCGAGGCCAGGCGGTCGGCGGCGACCAGCGCCCGGGCGTCCCGATCGTAGGGGGAGCCGTGGTGATCCCGGATCGCTGCGACCAGGCGCTTTTGGTCTTCGGGGGGGAGAAACTTCAGGCGGGGGGCCAGCCGCTGGGCGGCCCAATCGGCCCCTTGCTCCTCGTGGGGCCGTCGTTCCTGGCCCCAGCGGGCGCGCTGACGGAACTTCCCGATGTCGTGGAGGAGTCCGATCAGAGCCTGAAACGCGCGATCGGTGTTCATTGCGGATCCGCCTCCATACGGCCGAATCCCATGCTGGTCAGCTTTCCCACGTGGAGGAGCTCGCCCAGGGTCAGCAGCAGGGCGAAGGGCTGGAAGCCTTCCGGGCTCTCGTAGACGATCGTCCCCACCGCCCCGCCGATGCGCATCGCCGTTTTCTGCCGGGTCGAATAGCGCCGCAGGTCCAGCCACCGCGTCCGATCCTCCACGCGGCGGATCGCCCGCGCGGCCTCGGCCAGATCGCCGGAGAGCTCCACCCCATCCAGCAATCCGTAGCCCGCCTGCAGGGCTCGCAGGCGTTGAAGCAGCCCCCGGATCAGATGATGGAACTCGATGGGATAGACCAGGTCATCCTGGAGCTCCAGGCGGATCGGTGCGGTGAAGCGAACGGCGATCCGACGGGCGGGCAGCTCCCGGGGAGCCACCCGCATGGGAGGGGTGGGGGGATGTCTCAGGAAGCCTGCGTTCTCTTCGTAGAGGACGATGGGTCTGTCCGCGTTCAGGATCTCCGCTCGGGCGAGGCGGAAGCGCTGGTGAGGACCTCCCAGGCCGGCGCGGGCCATCTCCATAATCGCGTGCACATAGTAGGGCATATGCTCCCGGGCGCGCCCCAGCAGGGTCATGCCGAACACCAGGGGCTCGCCCGGGGCGAAGGAGCGGGGCGGCGGCTCGCGGCCCTCCCAGGTCGCCGGGAGCTCCAGGGGGATCTCCAGGGTGAACGGGGTGGGGAGGCGGGCGTAGCGGTGGGCCTCCGGATGATCGGGGGGCGCGTAGGGCTCGAAGAGCAGCGGATACGCGCACGTGAAGCGGAAAGGGCAGGGGGCGCAGGCGGGCATGCGGGTGGCGCAGACCAGGCGGCGCAGCGTGTGGCCCAGCGCCCCTCTCAGCGTCGGGCCGGGGAAGGCCGGAAGGGTCGCAGGGGTTTCCGCGATCAGCGTGAACCGGTATGAGGTGATGGGCAACTCCGGAGCGTGTGCCATCGCGCTCGGGCCCCTGTTCGATGCGGAGCAGGAGCGGGCTGCGAGAGCCCCGGGCATCGGCTGCGGATTCGGTCGCCTCGCGAAAGAGCGGGCCTTGCTCCCTCAATTCGTGTGTTCATGACTCTCATTTGTGGATAGCCCCTTCCGTGAACGCCATCCACGGCCTTGCGGGGAAATTTTACCATAGTCGGGTCTGCGTTCGGGGATGATTCCATCCGGCGTGGAAGCCGGGATGCGCCCCGGCTTAGGAGGCTCCCCGCTGGGCGATCTCCCAAATCCAGCGGGCGGCGTCCAGGGCGGCGTCGGGGTAGCCCATGGCGGCGGCCCGCTGCGCGAAGGACGCCAGGACCTCCGGGCGGCTCAGCCACTCCCGGATGGCCTCCTTCACCTGCTCGGGCTCCGGGGCGTATACGCCGGCCCCGCCCTGGACCACATAATCGACGTTTCCTTCCTCCTGGCCGGGCAGATAGTGGGTGAGGATCATCGGGCGGCCCACCGCCAGGGCCTCGGCGATGGTGTTCGGTCCTGCCTTGGTGACGATGACATCCGCCGCCGCCATCATCTCCGGGATGGTGCGCACGAAGCCGTAGATGTAAGCGGGCACCGGCCAGTCGACGGCCTCCAGGCGGCGCCGCAGCCGCTCGTTCCGGCCGGCCACCACGGCCAGCTGGAGCGGCAGGCCGGCTTCGGCCACCGCCCGCGCGTTCTCGAAGACCTTCCCCATCCCTTCTCCGCCTCCCATCACCAGCACGGTGGGGAGATCCGGCCGCCAGCCCAGTTGCGCCCGCCAGAAGGCCGGGGGCTGCCGGCGCACCTCCCGGAAGCGGAGCCGGATGGGGAAGCCGGTGACCACCACCCGCTCCGGCGGCACCCCGCAGGCGATGGCCCGATGGCGCGCCCCCTCGTGCGGGGCGATGACCAGGTCCGCGTTTGCGCACCAGAGGGCATGGATGGAGCCGATGTCGCAGATGACGATGACGAAGGGGACCCGGCGCGGGGCCTTCATCCAGTAGCGCAGGGTGACGTCGTTGAAGAGCGGATGGACGGAGACGATGACGTCCGCCGGGTTCTCGGCGAAGAGCCGGGCGATGCGCTGGCGCACCCACGGCCAGAAGAGATAGACCAGCTGCCGGGCTCGGCGGGGATGGTTGGCGAAGTGCCAGGCCCGAGCGTAGAAGGGCACGAGGGCCGGCTTGACCATATAGGGGTAGAGGGCAGGGGAGCGGTTCAGGGGGAAGGGCGCATACTGGATGAAGGCGTCCACGATGCGGGGCTCAACGGCCGCCCCGTAAAGGGCCCGCAGGCCCTCGGCCAGGGCCTCCGAAACGCTGCGATGGCCGCCCCCGGTGTCGGACATCAAAAGGAGCACCCGGGTGACCGAACGGACCGCCGGCCGGGCCTCCGGACGGAGCTCCTGCTCATTGGCCTGCGTCTCCATCGCGGGCTCCCTCGAAGACAGGCTTCTTCGATCAGCAAGGGGTGTGTCTCGATTTTGTCGGGCCTGGCCGCCTTGTAGGACAACTGCGAGCAGTTGTCCTACGATTTGGGGGCACACCCGGACGGGTCGGCAAAGGCCACCCTCGACAACCTTCGCCGCTATCATTATACTGGGCGGCCAAAGATCGGAACCTGTGGGTCCGGATCGAAGGGGGCGGGATGCAGGTGATGGTGGTGGATATGCAAAAGGAGCCGATCCCCGGCCCCTACCTGGTGCGGATGGGAGGCTGGACGCTGGAGCGCTACCTCGCCGAGGCTCCTGAATCCGCTCGCTGGGAATACGTCCGCGGCGAGGTGGTGATGCACTCCCCCGCCACCGCTGAACATCAAGATCTGGTCCGCTTTCTCCTTCGGCTTCTCGATGGCTATTGCGAGACGCGGGGTTGGGGGAAGGTCCTGATGGGGCCGGCGGCGGTGCAGGTGCTGCCCGAAGTGGTGCGGGAGCCCGACCTCTTCGTGTTGCCTCCCGAGGCGGCCGAACAGGCTTCAGGCGGGCCCATCCGGGCCCGTCCCGCCCTGATCATCGAAGTCGTGAGCCCCGCCACCCGCAGCATGGACCTGGGCGAGAAGGCCCAGGAATATGAGCAGGGCGGCGTGGACGAATACTGGGTGGTGGACGCCGAACGCCGGGAGGTCATCGCGCATCGACGCGGAGGGTCAAGCTGGGAGGTGGAGCGGGTTTCCCAGGGGCGTCTTGCCAGCGCGGCGGTCCCCGGCTTCTGGCTGGAGGTCGAGTGGTTGTGGGCCCGTCCGCTCCCCCCTGCGGAAGCCTGCCTCCGGCGCATCCGGGGGGAGGAGGAACTCTAAGAAGGGCCTCCTCCCCCCTTGTTTTTATGCCCGTGGACCGGTTTCACCCGCCTGGGCCGCCCGGAGGGCCCGCCAGACCCGCTCGGGGGTGGCCGGGATCTGGGTGATCCACACCCCCACCGCGTCGTAGATGGCGTTGACGACCGCCGGGGCCACGCCGTCCATGGGGATCTCGGCCACGGCCTTGATGCCGAAGGGATGGGTGGGCTCGACCGTCTCGATGAAGATCACCCCCAGTTCCGGGACCTCGTGGGCCTGGAAGATCTTATAAGGCCCGAAGCGCGGGTTGACCACGCGGCCCCGCTCGTCGAAGACCATCTCCTCCGAGACCGCATAGCCCAGGGCCTGGATCATCCCCCCCTCCACCTGGCCGGAGGCCGTCAGCGGGTTGACGATGCGCCCGGCATCCACGGCCATCACCAGGCGATCCACCCGCACCTCGCCGGTCTCGATGTCCACCGTCACCTCCGCGAACTGGGCGGCGAAGGGCGGCGGGGAGACCGGGGAGACATACGAGGCCACCGCCATGATCTGGCGCTGGTCCCGATGGTGCAGGGAGGAGAGGGCCACCTCCTCCAGGGTCACGCTCCGGCCATCCGGCGCCCAGACCCGTCGGTCGGCCAGGCGCAGGTCGGCGGGGGAAACCGGCGCCCCGCGCTCGCTCAGCAGGGCCGCCGCCACCTCCTTGATCTGCTCGGCCACCTGCTCGGCGGCCCGCACCGCCGCCGCCCCCGAGATATACGTGGTGGAGGACGCATACGCGCCCTTGTCGAAGGGGGTGAAGTCGGTATCCGAGGAGTAGACGATGATGTCCTCCACCGCGCACCCCAGCACCTCGGCGACCATCTGGGCGATCACCGTGTCGGAGCCCGTGCCCAGGTCCGTGGCCCCAATCAGCAGGTTGAAGGAGCCGTCATCGTTCATCTTCAGGCTGGCCGCCCCCATGTCCAGGTAGGGGATGGCCGTCCCCTGCATCACGCATGCCACCCCGATCCCCCGGCGCAGGTGGGGCCGGCCCGGCACCCGATGCCACTCCGGGTTCCCGAACTTCTCGTGCCAGCCCACGTAGGCGGCCCCGTAGCGCACGCACTCCGACAGCCCGCAGGTATGGACGATCTCCGGGCGCGGCTCCCGACCCTCGCTCCAGGCCCGGCTGAAGGGATGCTCCTGCCCGGCCTTCAGGGCGTTCTTCAGGCGGAACTCCAGGGGGTCCAGCCCCAGGGCCCGGGCGATGCGCTCCATGTGGACCTCGACGGCGAAGAAGCCCTGGGGGACGCCGTAGCCGCGGAAGGCGCCGGAGGGCGGGGTGTTGGTGTAGACCACATCGGCGTGGAAGCGGATGCGGGGCTCGCCCTTCTCATCCCAGGCCGGATACAGGGCCATGGCCTTGTGTCCGGTGTTGCCCGCCACCGTCAGGGCATGGCTGCCGTAAGCCCCGGTGTCCGAGAGTACATACATTTCATTGGCCACGAGGGTCCCGTCCCGCTTGACGCCGGTGCGCAGCCGGATGCGCATGGGGTGCCGGGAGCGGGCGGCGGTGAACTCCTCCTCCCGGGTCCACTCCAGCCGCACCGGCCGCCCCGTGGCGATAGTGAGGTGGGCGGCGATATCTTCGATCAGCACCTCCTGCTTGCCCCCGAAGCCGCCGCCGATCCGCGGCTTGATCACCCGGATCCGCTTGGGGGGAAGCCGCAGCACCGGCGCCAGGATCCGCCGCACGTGGAAGGGAACCTGGGTGGAAGTGCGGATCACCAGGCGATCGTCCTCATCCCAGTAGGTGATCACCACGTGGGTCTCCAGGCTGGATTGCTGGACCTTGGGCACCACATATTCGCCCTCGAAGATGAAATCGGCCTCCTCGAAGCCCTTGTCCACCTCCCCGATCTCGATGTGGATCTGAGCGGCCAGGTTGCGGGAGGGATCCGAGCCGTCGAAGGGCACATACTCCGGCTCATCGTGGATGATCGGCGCCCCCGGCTTCATGGCGTCCCGGGGATCCAGGATCGCCGGGAGCTCCTCATACTCGACCTCGATGAGCGCCAGGGCCTTCTCGGCGATCTCCGGGGTCTCCGCGGCCACGAAGGCCACGCGGTCCCCCACGAAGCGCACCTTGGAATCCAGAGAGAAGGTGTCCAGCGGCCCGGGGATGGGGTCCGATTGCCCGGCCGTCGAATAGATCACCCGCGGCAGATCCTGATACGTGAGCACGGCAACCACCCCCGGGAGCGCGCGGGCTTTGCTGACATCGATACGCTGGATCCGGGCGTGAGGGACCGGGCTTTTGAGCACTTTGGCGTAAAGCATGCCGCGCAGCTCGAAGTCATCGGTGAAAGCGGGCTTGCCCTGGACCAGCCGCAGGGCGTCCACCTTCTTCTCCGGCTTGCCCACCACCCGGGTCTCCGGGACCGGCTGAGGGAGCACGATGGTCGGCAGGACGATCGTCCGGGTCCGGGTCTGGAGGCCGGGCCCGCCCTCCGGTGCCGGTGGGGAGATCTCCTCCGCAGGAAACGCCTCGCCGAGCGGAAGTGGTTCCTCCGGCGGGATGATCATCCGCCGTGCCTCTTCTTCGATCGGGGGAACCGGCTCCCCGCGCATGCGGGCGGCGGCCCGCAGCACCGCCTGCACCGGCTTCAGGTAGCCGGTGCACCGGCAGAGGATGCCGCTGAAGGCCTCCCGGACCTCCGCCTCGGTGGGGTTGGGGTTGCGGTCCAGGAGGGCTTTGGCGGCCAGCACGAGGGCGGGGGTGCAGAAGCCGCACTGGATGGCGCCGGTCTCGACGAAGGCCTCCTGGATCGGATGCAGGCCCTCTGTCCGTCGCCAGCCCAGCTCCGGCGTCCGTCCCACTCCCTCCACGGTGAGGATGGAGCGGCCGTCGACCTTCGCTGCCAGGGTGACGCAGGCGAGGATAGGGGTTCCATCGAGGAGGACGGTGCACATCCCACAGGAGCCGTCGTCGCACCCATGCTTGACGCCGTAATATCCAGCGCGCCGGAGCATGTCCAGCAGCCGCGTGGATGGGGCGATGGAGAAGGTCCGCCGCTCCCCGTTGATGGTGACGGTGATCTCCATTGAGCCCTCCTGGCAAGCGGTGGGGATCTCAAGACGCTGAAGACCTATCCCGGGCACCCCCGGTTTCCCTGAAATTGTATCAGAGAGCTGGCGGGCCGGTGGGGAACCCCCCGCACGAAACGGGGCCTGCGGCTCAGCCGGTCTCCATCCCCACCACCCGAAGGAACACATCCTCCAGGGAGAGGGATCGGGGGATCAGGGCTTCCAGGTCCAGGCCCTGTCCGATGAGCCAGCGGGCGAGGTCCGTCGGGCGCCGCCCCGGCGCCAGCCGTAAGGTGATCCGCGCATCGGTGAAGGCGAGGAGCTCTCCCCACTCCCGAAGCGCGGCCTGCAACTCCGGAGGGCTCGGACGGACGTGGAGGGTCACGATGGCGGCCGCCGCCTCCCGCAGATCCAGGGTTTCCACCACGACGCCGCCCTTGATGAAGGCGACGCGATCGCAGATCCGCTCGACCTCGCTCAGGAGATGGGAGTTCAGGAAGAGGGTGACCCCCTGCGCCTTCTGCGCTAGCAGGAAATCTCGCACCAGGATCCGTCCCGCCGGATCCAGGCCGGAGGTGGGCTCGTCCAGGAAGACCAGCCGGGGCTCGTGGATGAAGGCCTGGGCCAGTCCCAGGCGCTGCCGCATCCCCTTGGAGAAGGTGCGGATGGGGCGTCGGGCATCGGCGGCCAGACCAACCTGTTCGAGCAGCTGCGGGATCCGCCGCCGCAAGCGCGCGGGATCCACCCCGGAAAGACGGCCGTGGAACCAGAGAACTTCCTCTGCGGTGAGCCAGTCCGGGAAGGCGAAGCCTTCGGGCAGGAAGCCGATCTCCCGCCGGGCGTTTCGATCCCCCAGGGGGCGGCCCCGCACCCATCCGCGCCCGGCCGTGGGGCGGATCAGCCCCAGGAGCATCTTCACCGAGGTCGTCTTCCCGGCCCCGTTGGGGCCCAGGAAGCCGAAGATCTCCCCCTCCGCCACCCGGAGGGTGAGATCCGCCACGGCCACCCGCCCCGAGAACTCCTTCCGCAATCCCTCCGCTTCGATGGCCCAGGCGCCTGCCATCCCCAACAGCTCTCCCGGTTCACCGGAGGGAGCGGGCCCACCGGATCAGCTGCTCCGGATCCGCATCGGGACCGCCGATCAGGTAGATCCCATGATCATCGCTCCAGAGCAGGAACCGGACCGGAACCATCTCCCCGTTCGGCGCTTGCACGGCTTCGGGGAAGGTGAAGAGGGTGGCCTCCCGATCGCCTAGGGCGCGCGGCTCCACCGCGAGGGTCATCCCCGGGGCCATGGGGATCGGTAACAGCAGGGTGGTCCCCCAGTCCACGGTATGGGCCAGGCGCCGGGCCTCCGCCGCCGGCATGCCGATGAGCCGGAGGGCTGCTTCCGCCAGCGGGCGCACATCCCCCTCCGGTTGCATGGTGTAAACCGGCGGGGCCGCATGGAGCCACCCGTAGGGAGCGCCCTGGAACTCGAACGTCCCGATGAAGGCCGGCCCCACGGTGACCGTCACCACCGTCCCGTGCAGGGCCTCCGGGACCTCCACATCCTCGGCGCCGGCGGCCCGCAGGGCCTCCCGCAGGTGCTCCACATCCACCGTCCATCGAACCGCGGTCTCGGGGATCACGCCCATCGAGGCGAAGGTCTCCACCCCGGCCGGGCGACGGACGGCGAAGCCCAGGATCCCCTCGGCTTCGGCGAGGCTCTGGACCGGACGGGCCTCCGGCGCCTCGAAGGAGACATCCCCCTCCAGGGCGCGATGGAGCGTCGGGATCGCGTTCTCGCTGAGAGAAAAGGCATAGGGGACGACCATCAGGCGTCGGAGGCGGAATCCCTGGAGGAACTCGTGGGCGGCCGCCCGCAGGGCCGGGGAGAGGATCACGGCGAGGGCGGAGAGGGTCAACAGGAGCCCTCCGATCCAAATGGCGCGTGAACGCATGGGAAGACCTCCTTGCTCCGGAAGGGGCGCTGAATGGCGGCACAGGGCCCGATGCCGCTGTGCCTCCCGTTGGAAAGACGAACGGCGGTGGGCTTGCGTTCCCGGGAAGCGCCGCACCGCCCATTATAGAGGCCGTGGGAGGTTCGTTCCAAAAACCCGCGCTTCACATCCTCAGGCGCTGACGTCGGGAGCGAGCGCCAGCCTTGGGGGTCCCCTGCAGGGCTCGATCGCATAGGCTGCCCATGAACCCGGCCTTCCCCCGTTCGAGGCGGATCCAACGAAGGGCCCTAAATCCTGGAATCGCTCAGGAGGGAAATCTGATCTACGCCCTGCGCGCGATCGAGGGATGGGAAGGGGCCGGGCGGGGCCTGCGCGCTCCACCCAGCCCCTTCGGGGGTTCCGGGAGAAGGGCAAGCGAAGACACAACCGGTGCTCCGAGGTTCCGGACGCCGCCGGTCGGGGATCGGGGAGGGCGGATCTACTTCACCATGTGTTTCTCGATGTAGGCCACCGCCTCCCCCACCGTGGTGATCTTCTGCGCGTCCTCGTCGGAGATCTCACCTCCGAAACGCTCCTCCAGAGCCATGATGAGCTCTACCAGATCAAGGGAATCGGCTTCCAGATCCTCCCGGAAGCGAGCTTCCGGGGTTACCTTCTCCGGCGGCACCCCGAGCACTTCGACGATGACGTCCCGCACCTGTTCGAACACCGTGCTCATAGAAACCTCCCGTTCGCGTTTGTTTAGGATTCTACCCGGCGTCGGAGGGACGTCAAGGCGACCTTCAGACCTCCGGGCGTATCCCCGGATCCCATCCTTGACATGCCCCTCCGCGCCAAAGTAAGATGATTCCGCATTAAGTGCAAACACCACAGGATGGTGCATGTTACGCCTCAGGACCGGACGGCGGGAGCGAGCCGTTCGCCTGTAGATCCAGGGAAGGAGAGCGCGTCCTTCGATGATCTCGCAGCGGAAAGCGGATCACATCCGGATCAATCTGGAGGAAGATGTCAGCTTCGGGCGGCTCACCACCGGATTCGAGCGCTTGCGGTTCATCCATCGGGCCCTTCCCGAGCTGGACCTTCGGGAGGTGGATCTCTCCACCACGTTCTTCGGCAGGCCCCTGCAGGCTCCGTTGCTGATCTCCTCGATGACCGGCGGCACGGAGGAGGCAGCCCGCATCAACCGGAACCTGGCGGAGGCCGCGCAGGCCCGGGGCATCGCCATGGGCCTGGGCTCTATGCGCGCCGTCCTGGAACACCCGGAGCTCCTGCCTACCTTCCAGGTCCGTCGCTATGCCCCGGACATCCTGTTGTTTGCGAACCTGGGGGCGGTGCAGCTGAACTATGGCTACACGGTGGACCACTGCCGGCGGGCGGTGGAGCTGGTGGAGGCGGACGCGTTGATCCTCCACCTCAACCCCTTGCAGGAGGCCCTTCAGCCGGAAGGGGATACGAACTTCTCGGATCTCCTACGCAAGATCGAGGCCGTGTGCCGCGCCCTCCCGGTTCCGGTGGTGGTGAAGGAAGTCGGATGGGGGATCTCCGAAGAAGTCGCTCGCCTCCTCGCCGACGCCGGGGTGGCGGCCCTCGACGTCGCCGGGGCCGGGGGCACCTCCTGGAGCCAGGTGGAGATGCATCGGGCGCCGGACGAGGTGCACCGGCAGGTGGCCGCTGCCTTCCGGGAGTGGGGGATCCCCACCGTCGAGGCCCTCCGGATGGCCCGCCGGGGGGCGCCGGATCTCCCCCTCATCGCCAGCGGAGGGATCCGAGACGGCGTGGAGGCGGCCAAGGCGCTGGCCCTGGGAGCTTCCCTGGTCGGGATGGCCGGGCCTTTCCTACGCGCAGCGGTGGTCTCCGCGGAGGCGGTGCTGGAGACCATCGAGATCATCACCCGCCAGCTGCGCATTGCCATGTTCTGCGTCGGGGCGCGAAACCTCGACGCCCTGCGTCGCGTTCCCCTGATCGAGGAGCGCTGAGCGGGCCGCGCGGGGGACGCGGCTTCGCGGATCGGACCGGGGAGGGATGTCCGGTGAGGAGCACCTGGGAATCGTTTTTCGCGGAATGGTTGCCGCCCCTGGAGGCGGAGATGCGCCAGGCGGTGGGGGAGCCGACCCATCCCGGGGAGCAACTCTTCTACGGGATGCTGATGTATCACCTGGGATGGGCCGACGCGCAGCTCCGGCCGGCCCGGGTCGATGCCGGCAAACGGATCCGCCCCATGCTCTGCCTGCTGGCCTGCGCCGCCGGCGGGGGGGATCCCGCCCAGGCCCTGCCCGCCGCCGCGGCCATCGAGCTCCTCCACAATTTCTCCCTGATCCACGACGACATTCAGGATCGCAGCCAGACCCGCCGGGGCCGTCCTACGGTGTGGGCCCTGTGGGGGGTGGCCCAGGCCATCAACGCGGGGGACGCATTGTTCGTCATCGCCCATCGCGCCCTCTGGCGCCTCCGCCAGCGCGGGGTCCCGGCGGAGCGGATCTTGGAGGTGGCGGAGCGCTTCGACGCGGCCTGTCTGATGTTGACCAAAGGACAGCACCTGGACCTGGCCTTCGAGACGGCGGATCGGGTGACGGTGGCGGATTACCTGGAGATGATCCGGGGTAAGACCGCCGCCCTGCTGGCGGCCTCCCTGGGGATCGGCGCCCGCCTGGCGGGGTTCCCCCCCCAGGAGCTGGAGGCTTTCGGGGAGGCGCTGGGGATGGCCTTTCAGGTCCAGGATGACCTCCTGGGGATCTGGGGGGATCCGGCGGTCACCGGAAAGCCCGTGGCCGATGACCTGCGGGCGCGCAAGAAGACCCTTCCGGTGATCTACGCCATGGAGCGGGCTCCGGGGTTCGCCGAACGCTATCGCGCGCCGGACACCCCCCTGGAGGTCCTGCTTCGGGATCTGGAGGCGTGTGGGGCTCGGGCCGAGGCGGAGGCCACGGCCGCGGTGTTCACCCGACAGGCTCTGGAGGCCCTGGAGCGGGCCGGGCTTCGAAACCCCTACGGGGAAGCGTTGCGGGAACTCGCGCTGGCCCTGCTCTCTCGATCCCGGTGAAACCGGAGAGATCATCCCGCCGTCGGGACTCCCTCGTGGGATCCTCGCTTCACACCCCTCTGCTGCCTCGAGTTAAACTACATCTGTGCGAATCCTTTCCCCGCTTGCGCAAGGAGGCGAGATGGCCGTAGAGCGCATCCAGACCGTGGAGATCCAGGAGGAGGTCCAGCAGGCCTATCTTTCCTACGCGATGAGTGTGATTGTGGCGCGGGCGCTGCCGGACGTGCGGGACGGGCTGAAGCC